>JBGPVC010000006.1:0-47005 GCA_041491485.1 Candidatus Limnocylindria bacterium | reverse complement strand
CGGCGACGCCGGCGCCCGCCACCACCTCGACCGGGCTGATGCCCGAGGAGGTCGTCGCCCAGGACCACCAGCTCAAGCTGTACTACGCGGGCAAGAGCAGCGAAGGCGTCAGGATGAAGACGGGTCCAGCCGCGGTTCGCGAGCTGCCGTCGATGCTCGTCGGGCTGGCGCGCTCGGAGATCGAGATCGTCGAACCGCTGCCGATCGAGTTCAGCCAGGCGACCCCGACGATCGTCATGCCGTCCGAGGCGATGCAGTGGCTCAATGCCCACCACGTCCATTCGCCGATCACCCGGCACGCGCTGATGGTGCTCGAATCGATCGACGCGGTGGACCTCGCCTTCGACACCTTCATCTGCGCCCTCCTCGAGGGTGAGGTCGACACGGCGGGCTACCCGGAGTACAACGCGATCGTGGGCGGGGTGGCCGCCCACTGGGACGAGGCGACCGGCGACATGATCTGCCGTGCCGTCGTCGGCTGGGGTGGCAAGGGCGTCCGGGGCGACACCGACCGGATCGGAGCCAAGCTTCTGGCCGGTCTGCTCAACAACATCCTCGCCAGTCAGTACGCGCTCGGCCTGACCAGCATCGAGCGACCGGTTCCGGCGGCCGGACGGGGCGGCCTGGTATGCGCCCATTGCGGGTTTGCCTCTGCCCACGAGCGGGCGTTCTACTGCCCCAAGTGCGGCATGCGCCTGTTGCGCGGTTGAAAGCAGCCTGACCCGTGCCGCTCTACGACTACGACTGCTCGGCCTGCGGCCGCCGATTCGAAGTCGTCCACGGCGTCCAAGTCGAAGGACCAACGGTCTGCCCGATCTGCGGCAATGGCCCGATCCGCAAGGCGATCTCTGCGGCGGCCGTCCATTACAAGGGATCGGGCTGGGCCAAGAAGGAACGCCGTGGCTCGGCGGTTCCCGGAACGTCAAGGGCCTCCAGCGACGGAAGCGCATCCGAGCGCGACACCAGGGGCGGTGACACCGGTTCGAGCGCCGGTGCGTCGTCGGCCACGGCGACCAGGCCGGTGGAAGCGGGCACCGCCCGCGAGTCTGACGCCGGATCCAAGTCCGAATCCGATTCCAAGGCCGACTCCAGCAGCACGGCCGACTGAGTCGCCATGGTCGCCGCCACGGACTGGATCACCCTTGCCGAGGCCGTCGATGTCCTGGCGGCCGCCAACATCCACTTCACGTCGGCCACGATCGGTGGGTGGGCGCGGGCCGGTCGCCTCCAGAGCATCAAGCTAGGCGGGCGGCGGTTCGTCCGACGTGGCGAGGTTCGGGCGCTCGTCGCGGCGCCGCGACGGGTGCGCGCCGAGGACCTCCAGCCCGTCCTGTTCGACGACCTGGAGGGCTGACCCGGCCGTCCATGGATCCGAGGGCGATCCTGGCCCGCATCCTGCAGCTGCCGCAGGTCGTGGCCGTTCGCGCACCGCTGGACGTCTACGGTCGCGCGGCCGGCGGGCTGATGGCACGCGGTCTGGCCTTCTCCGCGCTGTTTGCCCTGTTGCCGACCCTGTTGCTCGTCCTCGGCCTCGTCGGCTGGACCGCGGGCGACGCCGCCTCCCGCGACCGGATCAGTGCCTCGCTGATCTCGACGTTTCCGCCACTGGCCAGCCTGATCCGCGACTCGGTCCAGGCCGTCAGCGATGGAGCGGCGTTGGCCTCGATTGTCGGGATCGTCGGCGTGATCTGGACGGTGAGCCAGTTCTACGGTGCATTGGACCAGGCCATCGCCCATCTCTACGCAGACGAGCCGGAGCGTTCGGCCATCCTCCGAACGGCGCGCGGCTTTGCGATGGTCGTCCTGCTGGCCGGATCCGTGGTGAGCCTGATCGTGCTCGGGTCGCTCGCCCTCACGCTTGATGCGCTGTCGGCGGCGCAGGGACCGCCGATGCGGGCTGTCGTGGCGCTACTCAATTCGCCGCTGGTCCTGATCGTCACGGCCAGCCTCGTCGTGCTGCTGATCTACCGGACCGTGCCGCCGCGCACGCCCGGATGGCATGCGGCCGTGATCCCCGCCGCATGCGTCGGCGCCACCCTGGTCGTGTTGAGCCAGGCCTTCGTGCTCCTGGTGCCGCGACTGGTCGGTGCGCAGGCGGTGGCGGGGTCCCTGGCCTCGGCCTTCGTCACGCTGGCCTGGCTGTCGCTCGACTTCCAGGCGCTGCTGCTCGGCGCGGCCTGGATGCGAGTCCGCGATACGCGTTCGGGCGGCGTCCCGCCGGTTGGGTCAGCCGCCCTGGAGCGTCCCGCAGCGCCGGCAGAACCGGGCGTTGGCGGAGAGTGACAGTCCGCAGCTGATGCAGGGCTGGATGCCGCTCGTCGATCGGCCCGGCGGGGGCGGCGTCGTCACGAGCTCTCGGTTGGAGGCGGCCCACAGGGATTCAACCCCGCCCCGCGGCTGAGCGGGCCGGCCCAGGAAGGGGAGCCCGATGGACGCCTGGGGCGCCGGCCATTCGGGCCTGGCCGGCCAATGCGGCTCGGCCGGCGGGAGCGTCGGACCCGTCGCCGGGGCCGGTGCGATCGCTTCGCCTTGGGGCGGTGCGTCGACGACAGGCGGTTCGAGGTCGGGGGCCGTGATTCGCCAGGTGGGTTGCTCGACGACATCGGCCGTCGGAGATCCCGCGGGCTCCGTGTCGACGGGCGCTGCGCCGGCGGGCGTTTCCTCGAGCCGCGCGGCACCGACCGGCTCGGGCTCGGGCTCGAGCGCGGCCGCGATCGCCTCGGCGGGCGCCTCAACGTCGGCCACCCTGACGACCAGCTCGTCCGCGGTCGCCTCGACCGACGCCTCGGCGACGGTCTCGACGGGCGCTTCGGTGCCGGCCTCGACCGAGGTGCCGGCCTCGACCGACGCCTCGGCGACGGCTTCGATGGGCGCCTCCACCGCCTGGACGACGGCCGGCGTTTCGGTCGGTGCTTGCACGAGGTCGATGGCTTGCGCTTCTGGTCCCTGCGCAACCCCGCTCGAGCGCTCGAGCTCGAAGGCGGCCAGCTCGTCGTCGAGGTTGTGGCCCGGTCGGAACCGACGCAGCAGGCTGGCTGTCTGGCTCGTGGCCTTCGCGGCGGGCTTGGCGACGACCGCATCCGAGGCCATCTGCTCTGTCACCGCTTCGGGTTCGGGCGAGACGGCCTCCGGCTCGGCCTGAACGGCCTGCCCCGTGCCCACGACCTCGGGAGCTGCCTCGGGTCCGGCCTCGCCTGCGGCGCCCTCCTCGGCCGGGGTGCCGTCGTGATCGTTGCCGTTGACGCCGTTGGATGCCGGCTCGGTGATCGCGGCCGTGCCTGCGAGGGTCACGAGACCCGGGAACGCGACGGGCTCAACCTCGCGCGATGCGATCTCGGGCTGGGGGAGCGGCGCACAAGACTGGCAGCGGGCTTCGACCTCGTTCCAGCAGTTCGGGCAGGTGTACTGGCGGCACGACATGCAGAAGCTGAAGGTCTTGTGGAAGGCGTCGAGCTGATGGGCCGTCACCTCGCGGTCCGTCTCGCTGCGAGCGGCGGCCATCGCCTCGTCCATCGTCGTGTCGTCGGACAGGACGAAGTTCTTCAGGCCGCGTGACAGGACCTTGACGCCCTTGAGCCGCACCTTCGGGCGAGCGGATTCGAACGTGTAGCGTGTGCCGCATCGTTCACAGAACGATTCGGTCAGGATCTCGGACATCGGGTCCCCGGGTACCGCGCAGCTGGCGACCGAGCGTGGAAGGCGCTCGGACGAGGCGAGAGTATAGCGCAGGGTTTTCGACGCGCCTGCGACGTGGGTACCCCGCGGCCACAGCGGATGGTCACGTGGGTCGTGCCGTTCGTGGCGGCGGTCCAGCGCAGCAGCCGGCCTCGATCCGCGGCCGGCGGCGCGCGCGGCGCAGGTCCCGGAACACCGGGACACGGCCGTGAGGCGGCGGCCGTCCCAGACACCAAGGCACGTCAGATGCCCTCTGCTAGACTCCGCCACCGACCATGCCGCCCCTGGCCGCCATCGAGCGGTTCTTCGAACGCCTCTTCGAACGCCCGTCGGCCCGGCTCTTTCGGACGCGCCTGCAACCCCTCCAGCTGCAGCGACGCATCGAGCGCGCGATGGAGGCCGAGCGCCGGGTCTCGCTCGAGCGGACCCTCGTCCCGAACCGGTTCGTCGTCCATCTCAATCCCGGGGACCTGTCGGGGCTCGGCGACCTGACCGAGATGCTGGCGGTCGAGCTGGCCGACGCGGCGCTGACCTTCGCCAGGACCCACCACTTCTCCCTTGCCGATCGCCCGCGTGTCGATCTGCAGGCCGACGCCCGCGTCCAGCGCTCCGACATCCGGGTGGAGGCCCGCTTCGTCGATCCGCCGACCGAGCGCTCGCCCGGCACCGAGGCCTCGTCGATCGAAGTGGCAACCGCCGCGGACTGCGGGGGCGCCGGCAACGCCACGGCCACGACCGACCCGACGGCGACCCGGATCTTCAGGCTGCCGCAGCCGAGCTCGCCGCGAGCCGCCATCGCGGTCACGGATCCCGACGGCCGCATTCGACGATTCACGATCGGCGGCGGCGGGCTGACCATCGGCCGTGCAGCGGGCAACGACCTGGTCGCCCGCGACACACGGGTCTCCCGGCATCATGGCCGGATCGCCGGACGGCGCGGGACCCTCGTCTATCTCGACCTCGGGAGTACCAACGGCTCCCGAGTCAACGGTGAGCCCGTGACCGAGGTCGTGCTGGGCGTCGGTGACCGACTCGAAGTCGGTGCCACGACGATCGTCGTCGAGGGAGCCGGGGCCTTCGACTGATGGACGGCTTCACGCTGGTCGTGTGGGGCGTGCGCCTCCTCTTCCTCCTCCTGCTGTACCTCTTCCTGGCCCGGGTCATCCGGGTCCTCCTACGGGACCTGCGTGCCGCCGCCCGTGAGCCGGCCCAGCGACCCGGTCGCCTGATCGTGCTCGAATCCCCGGCGGGAGAGCCGGCCGTCGGGCGTTCGTTCGGGCTCGACGTGATCACCACGCTCGGGCGCGACGTCAATAACGCGATCGTGATCGACGATCCGTTCGCGTCGGCCGAGCACGCCGTCCTTACCTTCCGCGGACGGAACTGGTATCTCGAGGACCTCGAGAGCACGAACGGCTCGTACGTCAACGGGCATCCGATCGACGGCGTGGCCGCGCTCGGCTACGGCGACGAGGTGCAGATCGGCCAGGTCCGCATGCGCCTGGAGCGGACGTAGTCGTGGCGACTCGAGTACCTGTGGCGGCGGCGCCGAGCCTGCCCCGGATCCTCGGTCCGATCCGGCCGCGCGCCCGCTGGCAGGAGCTCCGCCTGCTGGGGCTGGTGGCCGTTGCGCTGGCGATGGGCAGCCTCTCCCTTGGCACCACCGTGACCGGCCGTTTCGGGCTCTACGACGCGCGTGGACTCGGGATCTATCTCGGCGCCCTGATGGTCGCCCATCTCGCCCAGGTCGTGGCCGGGCGACGCACGGACCAGGTGTTGCTGCCAGCGGTCGCGATGCTGGGCGGCATCTCGCTCCTGCTGATGGAGCGCCTGCCCCAGGACCTCGTCGTCCAGCGCTTCTTCGGAAGCTCGTATGGCCTGGCCGACGTGCAGCTCCTGTGGCTGGTCGGCGCGATCGGGGTCGCGACGACCCTCGGGATCGTCGTCCGCTCCGACAGCTGGCTTCGCCGCTACAAGTACACCTGGGCCGCCGCCGGCGTTGGCCTCCTGCTGCTCACATTCGTGCTCGGCACGGAGATCAACGGCCAGCGGCTCACCCTGGAGTTCGGGCCGATCAGCGGGCAACCGTCCGAGCTGCTCAAGGTGATCCTCGTGGTCTTCCTGGCCGGCTACCTGTCCGAGAACCGGGCGCTCCTCGTCGAGCAGGACACCCGCGTGGGTCCCTTCCGGCTGCCGCCGCTGCCGTATCTCGCGCCGATGGTCGCGATGTGGGCGATCGCCCTCGGGATCGTGGTCGTCCAGCGGGACCTTGGCGCCGCACTGCTCTTCTTCGGCGTCTTCCTGGCGCTGATCTACGCGGCGACCGGCCGGTTCAGCCTGGTGCTCATCGGCCTCGTGCTGTTCCTGCTCGGCAGTGCCGCCATGGCCAACCTGTTCGAGCACGTCCGGACGAGGATCGACGTCTGGCTCGACCCCTTCGCCGACCCGCTCGGGGCCGGCTACCAGGTGATCCAGGCTTTGCACGCGTTCGCGCGCGGCGGACTGCTCGGCGTGGGCCTGGGGGCCGGCCTGCCCGAGGTCGGGGGGCGGCCGCCGATCCCGGAGATCCACACGGACTTTCCGTTTGCCGCGCTCGGCGAGGAGCTCGGCATCGTCGGGTTGATCGCGATCCTCGGGATCTATCTGGTCATCGTCCAGCGTGGCCTGCGCATCGGCGTGGCGGCCGCCGACGACTTCCGCTCGCTGCTCGCGATCGGGCTGGCGCTGGTCATCGGCATCCAGGCGTTCATCATCGCGGCCGGCAATCTCAAGGTGCTGCCATTGACCGGCGTCACGCTGCCCTTCATCAGCTATGGCGGGTCGTCGCTGCTGGCAAACGGGCTCGTGGCCGGGCTCCTCCTGGCGCTGTCCGATCGGGGCGTCGAGCCGCCGCCACCGCCGGGGGCGCAGTCGCGCTGGCGTGGACTCGGCCGGCGCGGAGCCGCCTGATGTTCGGATCCGACGGGTCGCGCCGGCCGCTCGCCGGCCCGACCGTGCACGTCGCCGTGGTCCTGTCGGTCGCCTTCGCGCTGCTCGCCGGCGCGGCTGGTTACTGGGGCGTGATCCGCTCGGCCGACCTGGCGCAGTCGCCCGACGACGCCGCGGTCATCGCCGCTGCCCGAACGGTGCCGCGTGGTCGGATCCTGGATCGGGCCGGGACCGTACTGGCCCGCAACAAGGCCGACGCGAACGGCGAGCTGTATCGCGTCTACGCCGGGCCGGCCATCAGCCAGGTCGTTGGCTATGCCTCGCGCCAGTATGGGAAAGCCGGTCTCGAGCGGGCCTACGACGCCGAGCTGAGCGGGCTGGCCGGTGACACGCTGACCGATGCCTTCGCCAAGTTCGGCACGAACCCCTACGACCCCAAGGACCTGACGCTGTCCATCTCGTACGACCTGCAGAAGGCGGCGGTCAGTGCTCTCGGCGCGCATCGCGGCGCGATCGTCATGCTCGATCCTCGATCGGGCGAGGTGCTGGCGCTTGCCTCCACGCCGACGTACGACGCCTCGAAGATCTCGAACCCCGCCACTTCCCAGGCGGCGTTCGCAGCGCTCCAGGACGACCCCGCGCAGCCGTTGCTGCCGCGGGCGACCCTGGGTCGGTACGTCCCGGGCTCGGTGTTCAAGATCGTGACGGCGATCGCCGGTCTCGGCTCCGGGGCCATCACGCCGGCGACCACCTACAAGCAGCAGCCGGGCGCCGAACGGAATGGGCTCCTGGTCAGTGGCTACCGGGTCCGCGACGGCCATCACCCGCAGACCGGCTCGAAACCGCTCGACCTGGTCGGAGCGACCGAGGTGTCCTGCAACATCTGGTACGCGCAGACCGGGCTGCGGACCGGCGGCGCCGACCTGGTCGGCTACGCCGAGCGCATGGGCTTCGGGGCGGCCCTGCCCTTCGACCTGCCGACGGCGGCCTCACAGGTGACCGGCGGCACGGGGGCGCAGCCGGGCGGCTTCGTCGACGACGTGGAGCTGGCCAACGCCTCGTACGGGCAGGCCGAGACGTTCGTCACGCCGCTCCAGATGGCGCTCGTCGCGGCGACGGTCGCGAACGACGGCGAGCTGATGCGGCCTCGACTCGTCACGTCGATGACGAGCCAGCGCAGCGGCAGTCGGACGATCGGCCCGCAGTCGATGGGCCGGGTGATCCCCGTCTCCGACGCCGAGGCGATCAAGGCGGCCATGGTCCAGGCCGTCGAAGGGCCGCTCGGGCACCTCTTCACGACGGGGGCCAAGGTGGTCGGCATCACGACAGCCGGCAAGTCCGGTACGGCCGAACTCGGGGGCTCGGGTGAGCCACACTCCTGGTTTATCGGGTTTGCGCCGGCCGAGAACCCGACGATCGCGATCGCGGTGCTGGTCGAACAGGCCGGTCGGGGTGGGGAGGTGGCGGCGCCGATCGCCGGGCGGCTGATGACTCGTTACCTGAAGGGAGCCCAGTGACCCAGGACGACGGCAGCGGCGGCGAAGCCGGCCCGCGCGAGCCTCGCCCGCTCATCGAGCGGATCGGCCTCGCCGTGATCGCGCTCGTGCTTGGGACGCTCTTCGGCACGGTCGCGGTCGTCTCGTGGGTCGGTGGCGAGGTCTTCCTCGCGGCGATGGGCGCGATCGGCTGCCTCATGACGCTCTGGGTCGGGGTGCTCACGCTCATCCGCGGCTGACCGGCGCGGATGTCATCGCCGCGGGATCCGCGGGCGGCTCGGCCGGCGGCGAACGGGCCGTCATTCCCCGTCGAGCGCCGCGACAGGGGCGTCCTCTACCCGCGTGCCGCTCGACGCCGTGCCGCGGCCTCGAGGAGCTTCGCGACGAGTGCCGTCCAGCCGGTCTGGTGGCTCGCCCCCAGCCCCGCCCCCGTCTCGCCATGGAAGTACTCGAAGAAGAGCGGATCGTCGCCCGAGCCGTCCGAACCGGCGGCCGGCCGCCGTCCGTTCGCATCGAGGGTGAACAGCGACACCAGGCGATCGCCGAGCTCGTTCGCCACGTCCGCCAGCGAGACGAGCCGCCCCGAGCCCGTCGGGCATTCGACGGCAAACTCGGGCCCGTAGTAGTGGTCGAACTTCTGGAGTGCCTCGATCAGGAGGTAGTTGATCGGGAACCAGACCGGACCGCGCCAGTTCGAGTTCCCGCCGAAGAGACCGGTCTGTGATTCGGCCGGCTCGTAGGCGACCGTCTTGCGGGTGCCGCCGAGGTCGAGGACGTACGGTTCGGCGAGATGGGCCCGGCTGAGCGATCGGATCCCGTGGCCGGACAGGAACTCCCGCTCGTCGAGCATCCGGCGAAGGAGCGCCTTCATGCGGTGCCCGTGAACGAGCGCGAGCAGCCGCCGCTCGCCAAGGCCCGGTGTCTCCCAGGACGGCACGAGCGCCGACAGCTCCGGGCGATTGGCCAGGAACCAGCGCATCCGTCGCCGGAACCCGGGCATCCGCTCGAGCAGGTCGGGCTCGAGCGTCTCGACCGCGAGCAGTGGGATCAGCCCGACCAGCGATCGCACCTTGAGCGGAACGTATTCGCCGGTCGCGAGGTGGAGCGTGTCGTAGAAGAACTCGTCCGACTCGTCCCACAGCGGCTCGGACTCGACGCCGACCCCGTTGAGCGCTCCGGCGATGTACAGGAAGTGCTCGAAGAACTTGGTCGCGATGTCCTCGTAGACGGGGTCCTCGCGGGCAAGCTCGAGCGCGATCGCGAGCATGTTGAGCGAGTACATCCCCATCCAGGCCGTGCCGTCCGCCTGGCCGAGGTGACCGTCCACTGGCAACGGCGCGCTCCGATCGAAGACGCCGATGTTGTCGAGGCCCAGGAAGCCGCCCTGGAAGACGTTGTGCCCCTCCGCGTCCTTGCGGTTCACCCACCACGTGAAGTTGAGCAGCAGCTTGTGGAAGATCCGTTCCAGGAAGGCGCGGTCGGCGACGCCCGAGATCCGCCGGTCGATCTTGTAGACGCGCCAGGCCGCCCAGGCGTGGACCGGCGGGTTGACGTCCGAGAACGCCCATTCGTAGGCCGGCAGCTGGCCGTTCGGGTGCATGTACCACTCGCGCGTCAGAAGCACAAGCTGGTTCTTGGCGAAGGCCGGGTCGAGCAACGCCAGGGGCAGGCAATGGAAGCCGAGATCCCAGGCCGCGAACCACGGGTACTCCCAGGAGTCCGGGATGGACAGGACATCGGCGGTGCTGAGCTCTCGCCAGTCGCTGTTGCGCCCGTGGATGCGCGTCGCCGCTGGCGGAGCTGAGGCAGGGTCGCCATCGAGCCACTCGGCCACGTCGAAGTGGTACCACTGCTTGCTCCAGATCAGGCCGGCGAACGCCTGGCGCTGGACCAGGGCCTCGTCGGGCGTGAGCTCGTGGCCGGCCAGCGTGGCGTAGAACGCGTCAGCCTCGGCGATCCGCTTGGCGAAGACCGTGTCGGCGTCCGGAACTGGCGAGCGCGCGGGGCCCTTCACGAGCCGAAGCAGCACGGCCTGCGTGGCACCGGCGGCCAGGGTCAGTCGGTAGCGCGCGGCCACCTTGGTCCCGACCGCGTGCGGGTTGACCCGGTCCGGAAGGCCGTCGACGATCGTGGCAGCGATCCCGTCCTTGACGTACGGCGAAGCGTTCGCCACTCCCCACAGGCGCTGGGCATTCGACTCGTTCTCGGTGAAGAGCAGGGTCGGCGATCCACCGGCCACGAGGTGGTACTCACCCAGCTGCGGGTGATCGGCTCGCACCACCATGCCGCCGACGATCGGTCCGGCGGCCGTCAGCGTCGGGCGGGCGTGGTGACGCCCCCACGACCAGGTGTTGCGGAACCACAGGGTCGGCAGCAGGTCGAGCGTCGCGCTGTCGGGTCCGCGGTTGGCCACCGAGATCCGGATGAGGATGTCCTCGGGCGCGGCCTTGGCGTATTCCACCCGGACGTCGAACCAGCGGCCATCGTCGAAGACGCCCGTGTCGGCCAGCTCGTACTCGGGCTCGGACCGACCCCGCCGCCGGTTCTCCTCGACGAGGGTCGCGTACGGGAAGGCCCGCTGCGGATAGCGATAGCTCGCCTTGAGGTACGCGTGGCTCGGCGTGGCGTCGAGGTAGCGATAGCTCTCCTTGACGTCCTCGCCGTGGTTCCCCTCGGGTCCGGTGAGCCCGAACAGGCGTTCCTTGAGGATCGGGTCGGCGCCGTTCCAGAGGGCCAGCGCGAAGCACAGGCGTTCGGCGTCGTCGCTGATGCCGAGCAGGCCGTCCTCTCCCCAGCGGTACGCCCGGGACCGGGCGTGATCGTGCGGGAAGGACTCCCAGACCGCGCCGTCGGCCGAGTAGTCCTCGCGAACCGTTCCCCACTGGCGTTCCGCGAGGTATGGGCCCCAGCGGTCCCAGCGGGCGACGCCGGCTGCTGTTTCGGCCAGTCGAACCCGCTCGGCGACCGGCAGTGGCGCCGACGGCGGATGTTCCTGCTTGGCCCGTTGCGCGGACATCCTCGAATCCTGCTCCCGTCAGTCTGGAACCAAACAGGGCGACTGGACGTACTATCTGCCAACGACGCGACCCGTCACGCGGTCGCATTGTCCAGCGATCCCGTCCGTTCCGGCGCGACGTCCACGCGCCAGACTCGCGAGAGAGGCCGATGAGCAAGATCCAGGAGACCGGCGACAGGGTTCTCGCCAACGTCGAGCGCGTCATCGTGGGCAAGCACCACGAGGTTCGCCTCGCACTCGTCGCCCTGCTGTGCCGCGGTCACGTGCTGATCGAGGACGTCCCCGGGACCGGCAAGACGGTCCTCGCCAAGGCCATCGCCCGGAGCCTTGGCTGCTCGTTCCGGCGGATCCAGTTCACGCCGGACCTGCTCCCGTCGGATGTGTCCGGGCTCTCGATCTACAACCAGAAGACCCAGGAATTCGAGTTCCGCCCGGGCCCGATCATGAGCCAGATCGTGCTCGCCGACGAGATCAACCGGGCCACCCCAAAGACGCAGTCCGCCCTGCTCGAATGCATGGAGGAGCACCAGGCGACGATCGACGGCACGACCTACAAGATGCCCGACCCGTTCCTGGTCATCGCCACCCAGAACCCGATCGAGTACGAGGGCACGTTCGCCCTGCCCGAGGCGCAGCTCGACCGCTTCATGCTCCGGCTCCGCCTTGGCTATCCCCAGCCGATCGAGGAGATCGTGATCCTCGACGAGCAGAAGCGGAGCCATCCGCTGGAGGATCTCGAGGAGGTCCTGTCGGTCGCCGAGCTGCTCGAGTTGCAGGCCGGGATCCGCGAGATCTACGTCGATTCGAGCGTGGCCGACTACATCGTCCGCCTGGTCAACAACACCCGGACGCACCCCGACGTCTACCTTGGCGCCTCGCCGCGCGGGTCGATCGCCCTGTATCGCGCCGGGCAGGCGCTCGCCGGGCTGCTCGGCCGCGACTACGTGATCCCAGACGACATCAAGGCGCTGGCCGAGCCCGCCCTGGCCCATCGTCTGATCATCAAGACGAGCTCGTCGATCCACGACGTCCAGGCCGGTCAGGTGATCCGCGAGCTGCTGGAATCCACCCCGATCGACGGGATCCGGCCGACCGGCGGCGGCCCGACGGACCTGCGGGCGCCGTCGCGAAGCTCATCCGCGCCCACGAACGCCTAGCGCGCGATCGTACCTGGAAGCGGGGTCCACGCGATGATCCGCAAGCTCCAGTTGCTCGTCGCCACGGTGATCCTGGTGGTCGCGGCGTTCTCGACCGCGCTGCCCTTCCTGTTCTACCTGCTCTACCTGGCGATCCTGGTCGTCGGGGGCTCGTACGTCCTGGTCCGTCTCGGGCTGACGGACCTCGAGGCCGGCTACGCCGTGAGCCAGCTCCACGGCCATGTCGGCGACCAGGTCCGGGTCACCTACACGCTGCGCAACGGGAGCCGGATCGCAAAGCCCTGGCTGGAGATCCACAACCCGACGACGCTGCCCGGCGGCCTGCCCGGCCGGGCGATCACCCTGAGCGGGAGCAGCGAACGGTCCTGGCTCATCCGCATTCCGCTGTCGAGGCGCGGGCACTTCCGGATCGAGCCGCTCCACATTCGTACCGGCGATCCGTTCGGCTTCTTCGAGGCCTCGGCGACCGTCGGGCAGGGCGTCTCGGTCGTGGTCTATCCCCGGCTCGAGCCCTTGCCGCGCTGGCGGCTGCCGGCCGCTTCGCTCGAGGGGAGCCGGGTCGCCCCGGTCCGCACCCTGCAGACGACGCCGCTGGCCACGACCGTCCGTCCCTACGCCCCTGGCGACAGCATGAACCGGATCCACTGGAAGAGCACCGCCCGTCACAACGAGATCCAGGTCAAGGAGTTCGACCTGGAACAGACAGCCGACGCCTGGATCGTGCTCGACCTCCAGCGCAGCGTCCAGACGGGGCGCGGGGACGATTCCACCGTCGAGTCCGCCGTCCGAGCGGCGGCATCGATCGCCGACAAGGCGCTCCAGGAGGGACGGGCGGTCGGGATGACGGTCAACGTAGGACGGACCGCCTTCCTGCCGCCGGATCGCGGTGGCCGCCAGCACCTCAAGATCATGCAGCTGCTCGCCTCGGTCGAGGCCGACAGCAACACGCCGCTCGTCGAGACGCTGATCGCGACGGTCGGGCGGCTGCGTCGCGGGATGACCGCGGTGGTCATCACGCCGTCGCTCGACCCATCGTGGGTTCGTCCGCTGGCTTCGCTCCGTGGTCGCGGGGTCGCCTGCGTGGTCCTGTCGCTCGACGCGACCGCGTTCGACCGGTTCGTGGGCAGCCGCGAGGCGATCCTGGGCAGCGGCGCCGCTCCCGCGGGTGAGGTCAGCGAGGAGGTCGCCAAGCGCGCCCGCGCCCTCCGTCACGCCCTGGCCGAGTACGAGCTGCCGTCCTTCACCGTCACGCCGGGACGTCCCCTCGGCGAGATCCTGGTCCGATGAACCGGCGCATCCCCCTCGCGCCCGTCGAGGGTTGGTCGACGGTCGCGTTGACCGTCCTGCTGTGCCTGACCTTCGCCTGGTCGCTCGACGACGCGCGCTGGGTGCTCGGTCGAAACGAGTACCTCGACTTCCTCCAGTGGATGGTGCTCGGCGGCGTGCTCGCGGGGTTCATCGGGACCAAGGTCGGTTGGGGCCGCTGGCTGACCTATCTCATGGGATCGGTGTTCGCGGCGCTCCTCGTGCCCTTGATCACCGGCTCGATCGCGCTCCACAGCGGAGCGTCCCTTCGCGAGATGTACGCCGCGACCGCGACGGCGGTCGTGAACGCGTATTCGGACATCGTCGTCCACAACCAGGCGTCGACCATCCAGTACCTGCACTACCTGTTGACGCTCGGGCTGCTCGTCTGGGCGACGTCGATGTTCGCGTCGTATGCGATCTTCGGCCACCACCGCCCGCTCAGCGCGGTCGCGGTCGTGGGCCTGCTGCTCGTCGGGAACATGGCCCTGACCATCAACGACCAGCTGTACTACCTGGTGGTCTATAGCCTCGCGGCACTCTTCCTCCTGATCCGCGGGCACGTGATCGAGGAACAGTCGGAATGGCTGCGCCGGCGGATCGGCGACCCGGCCTCGATCTCGTCGGTCTACCTGCGCGGTGGAACTGCGTTCGTGTCGATCGCCGTGATCGGCGCCCTTGTCCTCACCCAGACGGCCGCCTCGAAACCGCTGGCGGGAGCCTGGGATGGCGTGAGCGACGGTCTGCTTTCGGTGTCGCGCGCGTTCCAGCGGTTCCTGCCGGCCGGCGGTGCCAATCGCTCGTTCGGGGTCACGTTCGGGCCGACCGCCGCCGTCCAGCAGGTCTGGACGACCGACGCGTCGCTTGCACTGACCGTCCAGCTGTCACCAGGGGACGACGCCGGCTACTACTGGCGGGCGGTGACGTACGACCGGATCGACCTCAACGGGTGGAGCATGAGCAACACCTCCACCGTCGATCGGGGCGCCGGCGACGCGCTGCTGACGGGTTTCGCGGACAGCGTCGCCCCGGACGGGCGCAAGGAGCTGAGCTTCAGCGTGACCCCGGCGGACTTTCGTGGCACGACCATCCTGTCGCCGGCTACGCCGGTCAAGATCGACGAGGGAACGCGGCTGACGGTGGTCGGCCTGGACGGCTACTTCGCCACCGCCGATCGCAACGGCGGGAACGGGCCATACACGGTGACGGCTCTCGTTCCGGTCGAAGGCAACGACCCTGGACAGCTCAACCAGGAGGTGCTGCGCGCCGCGGGAACCGACTATTCGCGTGAGGTCAGGAGCCTCTACCTGGGAGTCGCCGACGGCCAGTTCGGGCCGTTCGCCCGGGAGCTCGAGGCCAAGATCGTGGCCGAGTCCCCGTCGGACACCCCGTATGACCTGGCGGCCACGATCGTCAAGGAGCTGCACTCGAGCGCGTTCACCTACGACACGGATGTCCGTGGCATCAACTGCGCGGGGATCTCGACGGTCGAGTGCTTCGCCCAGTTCAAGCACGGCTTCTGCCAGTACTACGCGGCGACGATGGCGGTGATGCTGCGCGACCTGGGCGTCCCGACGCGGATCGCCCAGGGCTTCCTGCCCGGCTCGCGCGACCGCCAGACCGGAACGGAGCGGATCTTCAACAGCAACGCGCACGCCTGGGTCGAGGTGTACTTCCCGAACATCGGCTGGGTGACGTTCGATCCGACCGGGGGTGGGATCGCCCAGCTCGCACCGCTGCCGTCGGGGCGCCCGATTCCATCCGGCGCCAAGTCTTCGGGCGGCGCGGCGCTGCTCACCCGCCCGCCGGAGACGGATCCGTTCGCCAACGAACCGAGCGGGTCGGTGCCGGGTCGGTCGAGGGGCGGCTCGCTCGGGCCGCTCGTGGCCGTTGGCGTGCTGCTCCTGCTCGCGTTGGGCGGTCTCGCGTTCATCGTCTGGCAACGCGGGCCGCGGTCAGGGACGACCGCGGACCTGGCCTACGGCACGGTGACCCGGCTGGCCGCGCGATTCGGCTTCGGGCCGCGTCCCACGCAGACCGTCTACGAGTTCACCGGCTCGCTCGGCGAGGTGCTGCCGGGGTCGCGTCCGGAGCTGGAGACGGTCGCCGTCGCCAAGGTCGAGTCGGTCTACGGCCAGCGGATCCTGGGTGCCGACGGCGTCGCCGCCCTGCGCACGGCCCAGCGACGCCTGCGGCTGAATCTGCTCCGGCTGGCCTTCCGCCGCAAGGATCGCCCCCGCCGCCGGTAGCCGCGCGGCTGGGGCCGGCGCATCCGTGCCTGCGCCGACGCTGCGGCGCGCCGGCTCCACGTGCCTGATCGACCGAGCGCGCTTTCCCTCGGATACCAGCCGGGGTAGTGATACGCGCGCCCGCCGGCGTCGATCCCCACGATCGCGTCGCCGCGAGGCGGGCCGTGAACACGAGAAGCGACCGAGCCAGTGCCGTCGGGAGCCGATCCAGCGCCCTTTGCGTCCGAGATCGCCGCTCCCACGAACACACCACCACTCCCATTTGTGAAATCAGCGATATCAGGGCTAGAACGGTCTCCCGACTCGCCCTGGTCGTGAGAGCGAGGGCCAGGCTGTCAGAGCGCGCCGGTCCGGCTCCGTTCCTCGGCCTCGGCCTGGGCATCGTCGTCGAGCAGCCCGGCCAGGTGCGCGGTCAGGTTGTGCGCGCGGACGACCGGCCGGCCGGCCCGCAGCTCCACGATGGTGATCCCGCACAGGTCCATCGACCACATCCAGAACCGCTCGAGCGGCAGGTCGAACAACGTCAACAGCACGATCTTGAAGGCGCCGTCGTGCCCAACGACGATCGACCACGGGTGGTGCAGGGGCGGGTCCCGGAAGCTGGCGACCTGCTTCCGATCCAGCGTGCCCGGTGGGCGCCCCTCGGCGAGGCGCTCCAGCATCGCCCGCATCGCCGGTCGCACCCGCTCGGCCACCTGTGGCAGGGATTCGCCGCCCGGCGCCCACGTCTCGACTGGCCGGCGACGCCAGGCCGCCAGGACCTCGGCGTAGCGCTCGCGGATTTCCGTGGCAAGGAGCCCTTCCCAGGCTCCCTGGCCGATCTCGAGGAACCCAGGGTCCGCCCGCACGGTGCCGATCCCGGTGCCTCTCGACGCGATGGCGTCGGCGATCGCGCTGGCGGTCTGGGCCGTCCGCTGCAACGGCGAATGGACGATCTCGAGCAGCTCGCCGTCCGGTATGGGCAGGGCCGGCGTGTCGTGCGCCTTAGCCAGCCGCTGCGCGGTCAGCGCCGCCTGGCGGAGTCCTGTCGTCGACAGCGGCGTCTCCATCTGGCCCTGGAAGCGTTCCTCTGCAATGAGGACAGACTCGCCGTGTCGGACCAGGACGAGCGTCGCGTCCAGTCCCTCCGGGATCAGGGCGGCGGCGGGTCCGCTCAGCGCGTGCCTCCGAGGCGGATCGTCCACAGGTCGCGGACGGCTTCCTGGTGGCGAATGGCCTCCGACACCGATTCGGGGACGTCGTCGTCGAGGGCAAGGATCATCAGGGCATCCTCGCGCGGACGGCTCCTGGCAAGGTGCATCGCGCTGATGTTGACATCAGCCTCGCCCAGCATGATCCCGACCCGGCCGACCGTCCCAGGACGATCCATGTGACGGGTGATGAGCATCGTGTCGGCGGGTGCCATGTCCAGGTGGTAGTCGTCGAGCCGGGTGATGCGCGGCTCGCCGGCCGCGACCGTCCCGGCCACGACCGTCGTCCGGCCGCCGGTCTCGCCCGACAGCGTGAGCAGCGCGGCGAACGCACCGGCGTCGGGGGTCTTGCGCTCGACGACCGTGATCCCGCGGGCCTTGGCGAGCGCGCCGGCATTCACCAGGTTGACCCGCTCGGTCGTGGCGGTCTCGAGCAACCCACGCAGCACCGCCGCCGTCAGCGGGGTGCCGTCGTGCTCGGCCAGCTCGCCGGCGATCTCGAACGTGAGCGTGCGCACGCCACCGCGCGAGAACTGGGCGAAGAACCGGCCGAGGACCTCGGCCAGCGGCAGGTACGGCGCGATCGCCCGGGCCGTCTCCGGCGTGAGCAGGGGAGCGTTGACCGCGTAGCGGGCGCTCCGTCCGTCGAGGACGTCGAGCACCTGCGCCGCGACCTCCTCGGCCACCAGGATCTGCGCCTCCGCGGTGGAGGCGCCGAGGTGCGGGGTCAGCAGTGTGTTTGGGGCGTCGAGCAGCGGCGAATCCGTCGGCGGTTCGTGCTCGAAGACGTCGATCCCGGCGCCGCCGAGGTGCCCGGAGCGCAGCGCCTCGGCCACGGCGGCCTCGTCGACCACGCCACCACGCGCAACGTTGAGGACGATGGAGCCGGGCTTGAGCTTGGCGATCGCCTCTCGTCCGATCAGACCCCGGGTCGATCGCGTCATCGGGACGTGGACGGTCACCACGTCCGCTCGGGCGAGCAACTCGTCGAGCTCGACCAGCTCCACCCCGTGATTGGTGGCCTGCTCGGCCGTCACGAACGGGTCGACCGCGAGGACCGTCATCTCCATGGCCAGGGCCCGCGCGGCGATGGCCTGGCCGATCTTGCCAAGGCCGACGATGCCGAGCGTCCGGCCGCGCAGCTCGAGGCCGGTGAACTGGGCCCGTTTCCACTCGCCACGCCGGACCGAGGCATCCGCGGGTGCCGTTCGGCGGGCAAGCCCGTAGAGGAGGGCGAGGGTGTGCTCGGCCGCGGCGATCGTGTTGCCGGTCGGCGCGTTGACGACCATGATCCCGGCCCGGGTGGCCGAGTCCAGGTCCACGTTGTCCACGCCGACGCCTGCCCGGCCGATGACCACGAGGCGGGTGCCCGCGGCGATCAGTCCCGCGTCCACCTTGACCTGGCTGCGGACGATCAGGGCGTCGTAGTCGGGCAGGATCGCGCAGAGCTCGTCGCGCGAGAGGCCCGGACGCTCGTCGACCTCGTGGCTCGTCCGCAGGAGCGCCACGCCCTCCGCAGCGATCGGCTCGGCGACCAGGATCCTCATGCGCCGAATCCGGCGGCGCTCGCTCCGGCCGCGGCCGCCGCCGGCGTGGCCAGGCCGAAGGTTTCGAGCGCCGCGACCTGGGCCGCTGCGAGGGCTGCACCCGGGCGGACGGTGCGGCCCATGCCGATCGAGGTGAACTCGAGCGCACTCATGGCGCCCAGGATCTCCTCGACGGTCACCGATCCGAGGTGACCGAGCCGGAAGATCTTGCCGGTCAGCTTGCCCTGTCCGCCGGCCAGGACCAGCCCGCGCCGCTTGAGCTCGGTGTTGAAAGCCTTCCAGTCGAGGCCGTCCGGGACGACGGCAGCCGTGACCGTCTTCGAGGCGAAGCGCTGGTCGGCGAACAGCTCGAAGCCGAGGGCGGTGAGGCCCGCCCGTGCCGCGGCGGCGCACGCTTCGTGCCGGGCGAAGATCGAGGCGGCGCCCTCGGCCTGCATCAAGCGGATGCCTTCGTCGACCTGGTACATGACCGCGATGGCCGGGGTCCAGGGCGTCTGTCCGTTGGCATGGCTCTCGCGGTGGGCGCGCAGGTCGAGGTAGACCCGCGGCATTGTCGCGGTCTCCATCGCGGTCCAGGCGCGCGGCGCGGCCGCGATCATCGCCAGGCCCGGGGCGGACATCCAGGCCTTCTGCGAGCCGGTGACTACCACGTCCACGCCCCACGCGTCCATTTCGAACGGCACGGCGCCGAGGCCGGACACGCTGTCGACCAGGATCAAGGCGTCCGGTGCCAGTTCACGGACGACCGCGGCCAGCTCCGGGATCGGGTTCATCACGCCGGTGGAAGTCTCGTTGTGGGTGAGCAGGACGGCCTTGTAGCCGCTGTCACGCTGCAGTTCGGCGCGCAGGACGGCCGCGTCGGCCGCCTGTCCCCACTCGATGTCGAGCTTGGTGACGTCGGCGCCATACGTCCGGGCGATCTTGGCGAACCGGTCGCCGAACGAGCCGATCGACACCCCCAGCACGCGATCGGCGGGAGACAGCGTGTTGACGACGGCGGCCTCGAGGCCGCCGGTGCCCGCGGTGGTGATGATCGCGATGTCGCTGCTGGTGCCGAAGAACGGCCGCATCCCGGTCAGGATCCGCCCGAGCATCGCGGCGAACTCGGGCCCGCGGTGGTTGATCATCTGTCGGGCGCCGGCCTCGCGGACGCTCGGTGGCAGGCCGGTCGGGCCCGGGATGCGCAGGTTTGGCTCGAAGCGATCCACGGAGTCCTCCTGGGTGGCGGCAGGGCGTGCGCGGATGGTCGCACGGCTTGACGCCTGCGCGCCAGCCTGTCATATATGCCGGCATATGACGACCCGACGGACGACCATCCTCGCCGACGCCGACCTGCTGGAGCGGTTGGAGCGCCACGCGAACCGCGCCCGCACCACGAAGACGGCCGTGATCGCCGCCGCCCTGGAGGCCTACCTCGCCGAGCACGAAGCGGCACCGGAGCTGGGATTCCTCGCGGTCGGCAAGAGTGCCCACGGGCGGCTGTCGCTCGATGGCCGGTCGATCGTGCGCCGCGAGGTCGGTCGCCGGCATGGCGCCGATCGCTGACGCCGGTCTGCGGCGCTGAGCCTCGCCGATGGCCATCCTGCTCGACGCGAGCATCGTGCTCGCGGCGGCCGACCGTGCCGATCTCAACCACGCGGCGGCGCTTGCCTGGTTCGGGCGGGCCGATGAGCCGCTGCTGCTTGGCGCGCTGACGCTCGCCGAGCTCGACGTGCTGCTGCAGCGCGAGCTCGGCGTGGCGGCCACCGTCGCCCTGGTTCGATCGATCACCGGCGGGGCGATCCGGCTCGTGGCCCCATCGGAGGTCGATCTCCGGCGGGCCATCGAGCTGCTCGAGTCGGCGGTCGAGCATCACCCACGCCTGGCCGATGCGGTTCTGGTGGCGGCCGCGGAGCGGCTGGGCGTCCAGCGCATCGCGACCTTCGACCGCCGCCCGATCGCCGTCTTCCGGCCGCGTCACCTCCGCGCCTTCGACCTTGAGCCGTAGCCGGCTGGAGCCGTAACGGCTGGAGCCGTAAGCGGCTGGAGCCGTAACCCTCGAGCCGTAACCCTCGAGCCGTGGCCGGACTGGTCGCGGAACGCGAGCTTCCCTCGCCGAGGCGACAGCCCCGGGTGACTGTGCGACGCTGGCGTCGCAGCAAGCGGCCTCCGATCGTCGTGTGAGCGCGCGCCGCCAGTTGAGGAAGCCCGCCAGGCATGTCATCCGCCAGTCGTCCCTCACGAAGCCGACGTCGACGTCCCTCGCTTCGGTTCAGCGCGTTGATCGCCCTGATGCTGGTGACGTTGGGCGGGTTGGCCGTCGTGACCGATGCGCTGGGAGCGGGACGGCTCTTCGATCGAGCCGTGGCCAGGATCGATCGGATCATCGCGGGTCCCGTGCCCGACCGAGCCACCATCGAAACCGTGCTCGTCACGCCGCGACCAGTCGCCACGCCGACCCAGACGCCCGCGCCGGCGAGCTTGACGGCATCGACGAGTGATCCGGGCGGCTCGGCCGTCCCGAGCTCGACGCCCGAGCCCACGCCCGAGCCCACGCCCGAGCCCACGCCCGCGCGCGCCCCGGTCGACGTCGACATCGCGGCCGACCCGGCCGGCATCTTCGCCTCGGAGGTGAAGGACACGTGGTGCTCGCCGGCCGGTGTCCAGATCACCCTCGCATTCCTGGGCAAGGCGGACACGTCGGTCGACTTCCAGCGCGAGCTGCAGAGCCGGGTCCACGAATGGGAGAGCTACTCCGACAGCCACAACGGCGACTGGGGACCGGCCGCGATGGCCCTGGCGCTCGACGCGTACGGGGCGCCGGGCTACGAGGTTCGCGCCTACAAGACCAGGCAGGATGCCCTGCGCGACGCGGCGTCCGCGATCGAATCGACAGGATCGCCGGTCATCCTCCTGGCCTGGCGAGGCGCCCACACCTGGGTGATGACCGGGTTTCGGGCGGACGCGGATCCCGCGATCTTCCCGGATGCGAAGGTCGCCGGCGCGTACATCGTCGACCCGTGGTACCCGCGGGTCTCGAGCATCTGGGGCCCGTCGGATCCGCCCGGAACGTTCCAGGACAACGCCGAAATGGTCAGGAACTTCCTCGTCTGGAAGCGACCCGAAGGCCACTATCCGAACCGTGACGGCCTGTTCATCGCGGTCGTGCCGACCGTGAAGGTCAGCGCGGGGGATTGACGCCGATCCGGCGAACCCTCGATCGGACCAGCACTGCGAGGATCGAGACCTTGGTCAGGCTGCCCGCCGTGAAGGCGACCGGGATCGAGGTCACGCCAACCTGTGGCGCGAGCACCTCACCGCTCACGACGATCACCGCGAGACCGGCAACCGAGGCCAGGACCGGGATCACGGTGTTGTGCGTCGCGTAGAAGGCGCGTGCCAGCAGCTGGGTCAGGCTCTCGAGCGGGATCGAGATCGCGAACGCGGCCAGCAGGCCGGCGGTCAGCGCCACATCTTCAGCGTCGAAGGCCCCGCCACCGAGCAGCACCGAGATCGCGAGCCGGCTGAGCACGAACAACGCGAGGGCCGCGCCACCGGTCAGGATCGCCGTCGTGGCGAGATTGGTCCCCAGGATGCGCTCGAAGGCGAGTCGGTCGCCTGATGCCGCGGCCGCGGACAGGACGGGAAAGGCCGCCACGGCGATGGACACGCCGATCAGGCTGACCGGGACTGACTGGAAGTTGCGGGCGAAGCTGACAGCACTGACGTTGCCCGCCCCGAACCGCGTGGCCAGCGCGGTGAAGTAGAGGAAGGTCAGCGGATCGACCGGGTGGCTGGCCATCTTGGGCAACATCAGCCGGATGAACTCGCGCACCGCCGCCGTTCGGACGGCCAGGCGTGCCCGGATCCGGAACTGGGTGCGACGGATGCCGGCAATGCGAATGCCGAGATGCAGCAAGGCGCCGAGGACCGCGCCGAGCGCCGCCCCGTAGATGCCGAGTGACGAGGCGAACAGCAGCGAGCCCGCGACGATGCCGCCGTTGTAGAGGAGGGGAGCGAGCCCGTAGAACAGGAAGCGTCGATCGGCGACCAGGACCTCGCCCAGCGTGATCGAGGCGGCGAAGATGACCGGGGTCATGCACATCACCCGGAAGAGCCCGGTGTACAGCTCGCGATCGGCCGTGGACTGGAACCCGGGTGCGATCACGCTGACCGTGGCCGGGGCCAGCACGAACAGGATGGCCGAGGCGAGGGCCATGACCAGCACGGCCAGGGTGAGGATCGTCTGGCCGAACTCGTGGGCGGCGCCGTCGCCGCCGTCGGCCTCGCGCAGGCCCAGGAAGATCGGCACGAACGGGGCGGTCAGGCCACCGGCGACGAGCACGTCGAGAGCGAGCTCGGGCAGGACGAACGCCGCGTTGTAGGCATCGAGCTCGGTCCCGGCCCCGAACGTCCGGGCGAAGATCCGGTCGCGGACCAGGCCCATGGCGTACCCGCCGAACGTCAGGACGGCCAGCAGGATGGCCCCGCGCGGGAGGAGCCGGTCGAGCCGGGTCCGCGCCAGGAGGCGCTCGATCGGGGTTCCGGAGCTCACGCGGACAGGGACGGTCGGCCCGAGGCGGCTGCTTCGTCGCCGCATCGTCAGCTCGAGATCGCGACCTCTTCGGCCTCGACCAGGCGGAGCAGATCGGCGCTGTCGCTCAGGTGCCCGTAGAAGATGCGCCGCGCAGCATCGAGCAGCGCGTAGATCTCCGGATCGGCGACGTGGTAGTTGATGGTGGTGCCGGCGCGCTCGGGGACGACGATCCCGCGACCCCGCAGGACGGCCAGCTGCTGCGAGATGGACGACCCCGGAACTCCGGTCAGTGCCTGGATCTCGCCGACGCTGCGCGGGCCGCCACGCAGGAACTCCAGGATGGCGATCCGGACGGGATGGGCGAGCGCCTTGAAGAACTCGGCCTTGAACTGGCGGAGCCGGTCGGAGTCGTCGGGACGGGGCGATCGGGCTGGCATGGCGGCACAGCCTAGCCGGGGCTCAGCGATTGATCAAGCCTCTGAATGCTCGTATCTTCGAAAACTCGCAGATACGTGTATTCTTGACGTTGTTGCGTGCGTGCCCCACAAGCGCGCCGACAGGAGAACCCCAGCATGACCAACGCATCTGGCGCGCTCGCCGCATTGCTCGCCGATGCCCGAGAGGCGGACCCGGCTCATCGGATCGACCTGCGCGATCCGATCGCGGCTCACGGCGCGGCCGCCATCGAAGCGGTCGGCCCGTGGCTCAAGGAGCCGGCGCTCGCCGCATTCGCCATCAGGGTCATCGCCCGCGCCGGACTCGACGGTGAGCGCGACGTCGCCCTGGCGACGCTGCGGGGGGCCCGCCGTCGCCTCGACCCGCGGCTGCGCGCCGATGTGGACTGGGCGCTCGGCGTGCTCAAGGTGGAACGCGTGCCCGAGCCGATCCCGGTGAAGCCGGCCATCCAGGCGCCCGCCCGGATCGAGCGACCGCGCACGACCTCACGGAGGCCCCGCCCGAGCCTGCCGGCTTCGTAGGATTCGAGCGCTTCGGGCTGCCCGAACGGGCTCAGGTCCCGCCCGCGTCCCGCTTCTCGGTCTCGGCCAGCTTCTTCCGGTTCCCCTCGCGTGTCTTCATCAGGCCGTCGCCGGAGTGCGGGGTGATCCCCGGCGCCGGCGTCCGCTGCCGCGGCGTGCGACCCGCCGCCTTCGCCGTTGCCCTGGCCTCGGCGCGACCGGCCATCCGTGCCGCGATCGTCGCCTCGTAACCCTGGTCGGTCGGGAGGTAGTAGTGGCGCTCGACGAGCGCGTCAGGCAGATACTGCTGCTCCACGTCGGCCCCTTCGAAGTCGTGCGAGTAGCGGTAGCCGACGCCGATGCCGTGTTGCTTCATACCGCGATGCGGCGCGTTGCGCAGGTGGAGCGGGACGGGCAGGGCGCCACTGGCCTCGACGTCGGAAACCGCCGCCCAATAGGCGGAGCCGGAACGGTTCGACTTCGGCGCCGTCGCGACATACGTGGTGGCCTGAGCGAGCGCGTATTGCGCCTCGGGCAGGCCGATCCAGTCGAGTGCCTGGCCCGCCGCGATGGCGACCTGGAGCGCCCGGGGGTCGGCGTTGCCAACGTCCTCGGACGCGCTGATGATCAGCCGGCGGGCGATGAACTTCGGGTCCTCGCCTGCGGCGATCATGGCCGCCAGCCAGTAGAGCGCCGCATCCGGGTCGTTGCCGCGCAGGCTCTTGATGAACGCAGAGACCGTGTCGTAGTGGCCGTCGCCGGCTCGGTCGTAGGCGAGCACCCGCTGCTGGGCCGCTGATTCGACGTCCTCGAGCCGCGGGCTGACATGACCGTCCGCGTCGCGGACCTCCTCCGATTCGGCGATGGCCGTCGCGCCTTCGAGCACATTGAGGGCGGCCCGGGCGTCGCCACCCGCGAGCGAGATGAGGTGCTCGAACGCCTCGGCCGACAGGGCCACGCCGCCCTTGGGCCCGAGGGTGCCGGCAAGGCCGCGCTCGCCGTCGTCCATCGCCCGCCGGACGACGGTCGCGACGTCGTCGTCGGTGAGCGTCTCGAGACGCCAGACGCGCATCCGCGACAGCAACGCGCTGTTGACCTCGAAATAGGGGTTCTCCGTGGTCGCCCCGATCAGGGTGACCGTGCCGTCCTCGACGTGCGGCAGCAGGGCGTCCTGCTGGGCCTTGTTGAAACGGTGGATCTCGTCGAGGAAAAGGATGCTGCGGGTGCCTTGCAGCGCGAGGCGATCCTGTGCCTCGGCGATCGTGTTGCGGACCTCGACGACCCCGGACATGACCGCGGACAGGCTCGTGAAATGGGCGCCGATCTCGGCTGCCAGGAGCCGGGCGAGGCTGGTCTTGCCACTGCCGGGCGGACCCCACAGCAGGAGCGATGAGAGGTGGCCGCGCGCGATGCTCCGCCGCAGCGGGCCACGATCGCCGACGAGGTGGTCCTGGCCCACGAACTCGTCCAGGTTTCGCGGCCGCATCCGCGCGGCCAGTGGCTGCCGCTCAGGCGGCGGCTGGAAGAGGGCTTCGGGTCGGGCGCCGCTCAGCCGGCGCGCGGGTGGCATGGCTGGATGGTAGCGCGCCAGCCTCTGGGCTCCCGGTCAGGAGCCGAACCGATCAGAGCGTGATGTGCGTCACCTGGACGATGACCCACAGCGCGGCGAGGATCCCAAGCAGCGTCCCGCCTACGGTGACGATCCGGCGGACGTCGCGGGCGACGTAGGCATACTCGTTGCCGGCGGCGACGGTCAGGCTCGAGAACGCTCGCGGGGGAGCGTCGGCGGAGGCTCGCTGCGGGCGCCCCCGGCGCGCCGTTTCGGCGACCGCCTGCTCCTGCGCGACGATCGCGGCCTCGAGCTCGGCGGCTCGAGCCTCCTCTTCGTCGGTCAGCGTCGTCGGGCGCGGCGCGATCCGCGGGGCAGGGGCCGCAGGGCGCGCCGCCGGGCGCTGCATCGGCCGGCGCTGGCCGGGCCTGGTGGTCGTGCCTCTGGCTCGCTTGGCCATGATCTGCTGAGGGCCTCCATCGCGGGGTTGGACCGGCTCGGGCTGGCGTGGCTTCCCGGCTTGGTCCGTCGACCGCAGAGGATAGCACCGGCCCGGTCGGGTACGTGCCGGGTGAGGTGGCCCTGCTAGACTCGGGCCGCCCACTGGAGGATCCTCGGATCGACCTCAACGCCCTCGTTCAGCCCTACCTCGGCGCGCTCATCGTCGGCCTCGCGGCGACCGTGCTCGCGCTCGTGATCGCCGCGGCCGCGCTGGCACGACGGACACGCCGCCTCGACGCGCGGTTGGTCGGGATCACCCGCGGATCCGAGGGTCGAAGCCTCGAAGCGATTCTCGAGGCACACCTCGAGAAGGTGTTCGCGGTGGGGCGCGACCTCGACGAGGTGGCCGCCAGGACGGCGATCCTCGAGGCGGCACAGCGCCGGGCATTTCAGCGGGTCGGGCTGGTCCGCTACAACCCGTTCGAGGAGACCGGCGGCAACCAGAGCTTCGCGCTCGCGTTGCTCGATGCGGATGGCGATGGCTGGGTCCTGTCCAGCCTGCACGCGCGATCCGGCACGCGCATCTATGCCAAGGCGATCACGGCCGGACGGACCGAGGCGGGACTGTCGTCCGAGGAGACCGACGCCATCCGGCAGGCGACGGCCTGACAGACTAGGTGGCACGGCGGCCCTCGATGCTCTCGACATGCCCCCACGATCCGAGACCATCGCCCCGGACGCCACGATGAGCCCGGCGCGTAGCCGCCGGCGCGAACCTGCCCCGCTCGAGCAGCTGCCGGCCTGGTCCGACCTCGTGCCGGTCATGGACCCGTCGATCGATGCCGATCCCGCCCCTGCCGGGCTGGAGGCGCTCCTCGGTGGACTCAATTCCGACCAGCTGCGCGCCGTCACGCACGGTGACGGTCCGTTGCTGGTGGTGGCAGGCGCCGGCACCGGCAAGACCCAGGTCATCACTCGCCGGATCGCGTGGCTGATCGCCACTCGCCGGGCGAAGCCGTCCGAGATCCTCGCCCTGACGTTCACCGACAAGGCGGCCGAGGAGATGGCGGTTCGCGTCGACCAGCTCGTCCCGTACGGGTATACCGACGCCGCGATCTCGACGTTCCACGCCTTCGGCGACAGCCTGATCCGCGAATACGCCCTGGAGCTCGGCCTGCCGACGGACGTCCGCGTCCTGTCGCGGCCGGAGGTCGTGATCTTCCTTCGCGAGCACCTCTTCGAGTTCGACCTTGACGCGTACCGGCCGCTGGGCGACCCGACGCGCTTCCTGGCCGCCCTGGCGACGCTGTTCAGCCGCTGCAAGGACGAGGACATCTCGCCGGCCGACTACCTCCAGCATGCCGACCGCGTCGCCGCGGAGGCGGCCCGGGTGGCCGCGGAGGCCGGAACCGGCACGGCGACGGACGCGGCGGATGCGGCCGACCAGGTGGACGCCGCCGCGGAGCACGCCCGCCGGCAGTCCGAGCTGGCCCGGGCGTTCGGGACGTACCAGACCCTGATGGCGGCCAATGGCTGCATCGACTTCGGCGACCAGGTGGCGCTGGCCCTCCGCCTTGTCAGGAGCTCGGCGGCCGCACGCGCAGCCATCTCCGGGCGGTTCCGGTACCTCCTCGTGGACGAATTCCAGGACACCAACCGGGCGCAGGCCGAGCTCGTCGCCCTGCTGGCGGAGCCGCACCGCAATGTGACCGTGGTCGGCGACGACGACCAGGCGATCTACGCGTTTCGGGGCGCGGCGATCGACAACATCCTGGCCTTCCAGGACCGCTATCTGGGGGCACGATCCGTCGTCCTTCGTCGGAACTACCGCTCGCTCGCGCCCGTGCTCGACGCGGCGTACCGGTTGATCCGGTTCAACGATCCCGATCGCCTCGAGATCCGGACGGGCGTCGTCAAGCAGCTGCGCGCCGAACGCGTGTCGCCCGCGCCCGCCCCGGTCCGGCTCGAGGTCTTCGCCTCGGGATCGGAGGAGGCCGACTGGATCGCCGCGGAGATCGCCCGCCGCGTCGCCGCCGGGGCGGCTCCGCGGGACCACGCCGTCCTCGTCCGGGCCAACGCCCATGCCGACCCCATCCTGCGGGCGCTCAACATGGCCGGCATTCCCTGGCGGTTCTCGGGGACCTCCGGTCTCTACGCCCGGCCCGAAGTCCGCATGCTGCTCGCCTTCCTGCGGGTCGTGGCCGATCTCGATTCGAGCATGGATCTGTACGCTCTCGCGGCCTCGGACGTCTACGCGCTGGGCGGTGAGGACCTCACGGCGATCGTCAACATGGCGCGCCGTCGCAATCGCTCGGTCTGGGCGGTGCTGGACGAGCTCGAACGCCAGCCCGGCATCCTCCGGCTCGCCCCGGAGACGCGCGCCACAGTCCACAAGCTGGTGGCGGACCTCCGTGGGTATGCGGAGACGGCCCACGAGCGACCGGCAGGTGAGCTGCTCTACCGGTTCCTGCGGGGAAGCGGCGTGCTCGCTCGACTGGTGGCGACGGACACGCCGTCCGCCGAGGAAGCGCTCCAGAACATCGCGCGCTTCTTCGAGATCGTTCGGGCGCAATCCGCGCTGCTGGCCGACGACCGGGCGATCTTCGTCGCGCCACACCTGGCCACGCTGATCGAAGCCGGCGACGACCCGGCGACCGCCGAGCTCGACCCTGACGCCGACGCGGTCGCGGTCCTCACCGTGCACAAGGCCAAGGGCCTGGAATTCCCGATCGTCTTCCTGCCGGGCATGGTGGCCGGCCGCTTCCCGTTGCACGGCCGCGGCGAGACGCTGCCGCTGCCGGCCGGACTCGGCCGGGGCGAGCCGGCGTCGCCCGAGGCCGCGCTCGCCGAGGAACGGCGACTCTGCTACGTGGCCATGACCCGCGCGCGCGACGAGCTGATCCTGTGTCACGCGGCCGACTACGGCGGTGCCCGGGCACGCCGCGTCTCGCCGTTCGTGCTCGAGGCGCTCGACCTGCCGACGACGGCCGGCGTGCCGGGTGCGGGCGCCCGCCCGGCCAGCCCGTCGGAACGGCTCGGCGGCTTCGAGGCGGTGGCCGCGCCGGTCCTGGCGCTCGACGGCCCGATCACCGAGCCACTTTCGCTCAGCTTCTACCAGGTCGACGACTACCTGACCTGTCCGCTCAAGTACAAATACGCCCACGTGCTGCGCGTCCCGCTGGCACCGCACCACGCCATCATCTACGGGGCGGCGCTGCACAAGGCGGTCCAGCTCTTCCACGTTCGGCACGCCAAGGGGTACGTGATGAACGAGGCGGAGCTCGACGAGGTCTTCGAGTCGGCCTGGTCGAACGAGGGCTTCGTCAGCCGGGAACACGAGGAGGCGCGACTCGATGCCGGTCGCGCCGCGCTCCGTCGGTTCCGCGCTGCGCAGCTGGCGCCCGGTGCGGTCATCCCGACGTACGTCGAGCGTGAGTTCAGCTTCAGCCTCGGCGGCGATCGAATCCGTGGGCGATGGGACCGCGTGGACATCGAGCCGGCCGGAGCGGGGAGCGGGTCCGCCGTGCACGCCGGGCCGCCGGCCCGGCCCGCGATTGCGGACGTCGTGAGTCCGACGCTGGAGATGCTCGGACCCGAACGCGTGACGATCACGGACTACAAGTCGTCCGACGTTCGCGACCCGGCCAAGGCCCGCCAGCGTGCACGGGAGTCGCTGCAGCTCCAGATCTACGCGATGGGCTTCGAGGCCATGACCGGCCGGCTGCCAGACGCCGTGGCGCTGCATTTCCTGGAGTCGGGCCTGATCGGGCGGGTGCCGGTGGATCCCGGCCGGCTGGCCAAGGCGCGCGAGAAGATCGTTCGGGCCGCGACAGGCATGCGCGCCCGCGACTACATGCCTCGCCCCGACTACCTCGCCTGCACGTATTGCGCCTTCCGCGATATCTGCCCGTCGAGCGTCGCGCGATAGGGCATTCACCCAACTCGACGGCACGTGCGGCGCGGTCCATCGTTTGCGACCCCAACCGGGATCGGGGTGACAGTGGAGCGCGCATTGACGATGGACCGCCTGGTCTGGCGATTCCTGCCGTGGACCGCGTCTGGCGGCGGTGAGGGCCTAGACTCGCTTGTCATGGAGCGGCGCGACCGGCTGGCGAATCTGGGCTTCTTCGCGGCCGCCGCGATCGTCTGGGTGCTGGTCGGCCTCGTGGTCACGACGCGCGACCCGGTGGCGGATCCGGGGGCCGGGTTCGTGGGCGCCGCGCTGATCGGACTGGCGATCGCCCTGACGCTCGTCCCGCTCCTGTGGCTGGCCGTCTTCAGCCGGCACCGGATGATCGCGTTTCGCGGCGACTGGCTCCGGGCGATTCGGCGCTCGACCTGGGTGGGCATCGTGGTGGCCGTCCTGATCATCCTGCGCATCCAGGGCCTGCTCGAGCTGCCGATCGCGCTGTTCATGATGGCCCTGGCCTTCATCGCCGAGGCAACGCTCTCCGCGGAACGCTGACGACGCCGCTCCTGGCGGGGCGCTAGGCTGTCGCGGCCAACCCATCGCCGCGCGGAGATCTCGTGACGACCCTCAGCGCCACCCGACCGGCCTCGCCGTTCGCCGACGCCAAGGCCGCGCTCGCCGCGGCGGTCGAGGCGAACCGGGCCGACATCCTCGACCTATCGCATCGGATCCACGCGAACCCCGAGCCCGCGTTCGAGGAGGTCCAGGCGGCGACCTGGATCGCCGAGATCCTGGCCCGCCATGGCTTCACCGTGGAGCATCCCGCCGGACGACTGGCCACCGCCATCCGGGCGGTCCGCCCGAACGGCCGCGGCGGCAGGAGCCCGCGCATCGGCATCCTCGCCGAATACGACGCGCTGCCGGGCCTCGGCCACGGCTGCGGGCACAACACGATGGCCGCGTCGGGAGTCGGCGCCGCGCTCGCCCTCGCCGCGGTCTCCGAGGACCTGCCGGGAGAGATCGTCTTCCTGGGGACCCCCGCCGAAGAGCGAGGCAGCGGCAAGCAATGCATGATCGACGATGGACTGTTCGAAGGGATCGATGCCGCACTCCTGTATCACCCGTGCGATCGGAACCACGTGGAGACGCACCCGCTGGCATCCGAGGACGTCGATGTCGTCTACACGGGTCTCCAGGCACACGCCTCGTCCGATCCCTGGATGGGCAAGAACGCGCTTGATGCGCTGATCAGCCTGTTCACCTCCGTCGGCCTGTGGCGCCAGCAGCTGCGACCGACGGCCCGTGTCCACGGGGTCATCCGGGAAGGCGGAACGGCGGCGAACATCATCCCGGATCGGGCAGTCGCCTCGTTCATGATCCGGAGCATCGACGAGGCCGAGTACGAGCGGATGCGCGACCGGTTCCGGGGAATGTGCGAGGCCGCCGCGCTGGCGACCGACACCACGGTCGAGGTCACGTTCTCGGGACGCGCGTCGACCATGCGCAACAACCGCGTCCTGGCTGAGCGGTTCCGGGCGAACATGGCTGCCTACGGCATCGTCGACCAGGGCGACGATCCGAATGCCGGTTCGACCGACATGGCCAACGTCAGCTGGGTCTGTCCGGCGATCCATCCGGACCTGTCCATCGCGCCCGAGGGCACGCCCGGCCATTCGATCCGGTTCCGCGACGCCGCTGCCACGCCCCGGGCCGACGAGACCACCCTGCTCGCGGCAACCCTCGTGGCCCAAACCGCCTACGAGCTCTTCGCCGACCCGGAGCTGGTCGCGGCCGCCTGGCAGGAGTTCCGCCAGACACCCTGAACCTAGAATCCGCGGCGGCCATCTCGGGTGATAGGATCGGGGAGCGCCCCGCTGGACACCACGAACCGGCGGCGCCCCAGCGAGACGGACCGTGACGGCGGCGGGAAGCCGCGACCGTCTCCGGAGGAGCCCCGTGGCCGAGCGTCCCCACGACCCGGATCTCAGCCCTGATTTCGCGGCCCAGCATGGCTGGGATCGCGAGTACGAGTCCTTCAGCGACTTCGACCTGCCGACCTACGTCGGCCCCCTCTCGTTCATGAAGCTGCCCTGGGTCACGGATCCCGCCGAGCTTCGACGACGCGAGATCGACGTTGCGATCGTCGGTGCACCGTTCGACGACGCGGTGACCCATCGGCCGGGTGCTCGCTTCGGGCCACGCGCGATCCGGGAGGCGCAATACACGTCGGGCTCCGTCAACTCGCTGCAACTCGACGTCGAGCCGTTCGAGGTGCTGCGGGTCGTCGATGCCGGTGACGCCAACATCGTGCCGGCCTGGATCGACAGGGCGCACGCCCTGATCTACCGGAAGGTCCTCGAGGTCGCGGGTACAGGCGCGATCCCGATCGTGCTCGGGGGCGATCACTCGATCACCTGGCCGAGCGCGACGGCGGTCGCCGAGGTTCGTAGGCCGGGGAGCATCGGGATCGTCCATTTCGACGCCCATGCCGACACCGCCGCCGATGACTGGGGCGTCCTGGCCGGCCACGGGACGCCGATGCGCCGGCTCATCGAATCCGGAGCGGTGAAGGGGAAGAACTTCGTCCAGGTCGGCCTCCGCGGCTACTGGCCGCCGGTCGAGACCTTTCAGTGGATGCAGGAGCAGGGGCTCCGCTGGCACTTCATGCGCGAGATCGAGGAGCGTGGCGCGGAAGCGGTCGTCGCCCAGGCGATCGAGGAGGCGCTCGACGGGCCCGACTTCATCTACCTGAGCCTGGACATCGACGTGATCGACCCGGGGATGGCGCCCGGGACGGGCACCCCCGAACCCGGCGGGATGCTCAGCCGCGAGGTGCTCCGGGCGATCCGCCAGATCGTGGCGGCGGTGGACCTGGCCGGAATGGACATCGTTGAGGTCTCCCCGCCATACGACCACGCGGAAACGACCGCGATGGTCGCCAATCGCGCCGTCCTCGAGGCGATCAGCGCCCTCGCCCTGCGCCGCAAGGCCGGGACGTCCGTTCGCTGGGGCGGTCGCGAGCTCCCCGCTGGACGCTTCCCGGCGAGCCCGCCCGACCACCACGGCCACCCGGGCTGACCGAGCCGATGTTCGACCGCCCCGATCCGGCAACCGCCGAGGCGCTCGCCCGGCTGTACGACCTGGACCTCGTGGACGACCCGGGCGACCTGGATCTCTACCTGGCCCTGGCCGCGCGCGCCGACGGGCCGATCCTGGAGTTGGCCGTGGGGACCGGACGGCTGGCGGTCCCGCTGGCCGAGGCGGGGTACCGGGTCACCGGGGTCGATCTCGATCCGGCCATGCTCGCCCGGGCGCAGCGGCACGCGACCGAAGCGCGAGCCGGGGCCGCCGAGCTACTGACATTGGTCGAATCGGACGTCGTCGGCCTGCACCTGCCGGCGGCGGGCACGTTCGGGCTCGCCTTCGTCGCTCTCAACTCGCTGCTGGTGCTGCCCGATCGCGCCGCCCAACGGGCGGCCATCCGGACCATGGCCGATCACCTGGCGCCCGGCGGCCTGGCCGTGGCCGATGTCTGGATCCCGGACGCCGAGGACCTGGCCAGGTTCGACGGGCGGATCATGCTCGAGTGGCCGCGCCTGGACCCTGAGACGGGGACCATCGTCACCAAGGTCGGCTCCGCCCAGCACGATGCGTCCTCGGCAACGGTCACCATGACCACGATCTTCGAGGAGGGCGGCCAGGGCGAACCGGCCCGGCGCTGGGTCCGGCGGGACCGGCTGCGCCTGCTGTCGGGCGATCAGCTGCGAGGCTTCGCCGAGGACGCCGGACTGACCGTCGAGCTGCTCGCCGGCGACTACGGTCTGGGCCCGATGGGCCCCGGCACCGAGCGCGCCATCCTCATCGCCGTCAAGGGCGGCTGAGGGTCCCCGTCGTCCCGTCGCGGGCGGGACCTTCGGGTCCCTCCCAAACACGACCCTCGTGGTATCGTCGAGTTGATGCCACCGAGTGACCAGACGCGCCTGTTGATCGTCGAGGACGTGCCGCAGGTCGCGCAGTACATCCGCGGGCTGCTGAACGCCCAGGCCCGAGTCAAGCTCCTCGACGTCCTGACCGAAGGCGCCCGGGCGATCGCCACGATCAACGAGGTTCGCCCGGACGTCATCCTCGTGGACGCCCTGCTGCAGGGACGGATCAAGGGGCCCAAGCTGGTCGAGCAGATCCACGAGGCCAAGCTCGGCGTCCCGGTGATCGTCCTGACGGTGCCGCAGAACCCGGTCGAGGCAGACCCGGCCGTGGGCATCCACGGGGTCCTGTCGATGCCGTTCTCCGGCTTCGACCTGATGACCCGGATCGCCCAGGTGCGCAAGGACTTCGAAGCGCTGCAGTCGACCGGCACGTCGCGGGTCATGACGATCTTTTCGCCCAAGGGCGGCGTCGGCAAGACCACCATCGCGTTCAACCTCGCGGTCGCCATGGGTCAGCTCGACCAGCGCACGGTGCTCGTCGACGGCAGCGTCCAGTTCGGCGACCTCCGGGCGTTGCTCAAAGTCCCGGCCGACGCTCCGTCGATCCTCGACCTGCCGACCGATCGGATCGCCGAATCGGACCTCGGCGACGTGCTCTGGCGCGACCCGTCGGGGATCGACATCCTGCTCGCGCCACCGAGGATCGAGATGGCCGAGATGCTCACGGCCCGCGACATCGAGAAGATCCTGTCGCTCCTCCGTCGCGTCTACGGGGTGATCGTCATCGACATGTCCTGCCAGCTCAACGACATCAGCCTCGCGTTCCTCGATGCCAGCGACACGGTCATCGCGATCGTGACGTACGACTCGACGACCATCCATAGCACGGTCGCGATCGCCGACACGTTCCGAGCGATTGGCTACCCCGCGTCCAAGGTCCGCTACCTGATCAACCGGGCCGACTCGGCCGGCGGCATCGCTCCGGGCGATCTTGAGCGAGCCCTGGGGCGTATCCCGGAGCACAAAGTCGTGTCCGACGGACGGCTTGTCGTCCAGTCCAACAACGAGGGCGTCCCCTTCGTCCTGGCCAACCCCACCGCCCAGATCAGTCAGGACCTGGCGCGCATGGCCGTCGAGATCCTCGACGCGGGACGGGTCGCAGCACTCGCCGGGCGGCACTGACCGCCACCATGTCGGACCCGCGCCCGATCGGGGTGTTCGACTCCGGCGTGGGCGGGTTGACCGTCCTCCGCGAGATCGTGCGACGCTCGCCCGCCGAATCGACCATCTATCTCGGCGACAACGCCAGAACGCCGTACGGGGTCCGGCCGGACGAGGAGGTCCTCGCGTTCTCGACCCAATCGCTCGACGCGCTCGCGGAACGCGACGTCAAGGCGATCGTCGTCGCCTGCAACACGTCGACGGCGGTGGCGCTCGGTGCCCTGCGACGCCGCTACGACTTGCCGATCCTCGGCGTCATCCGGCCGGGTGCGTCGGCGGCTGCCCTCGCGTCACGCAACCGCCGGGTCGGGGTCATCGCCACGCCGGCCACGATCCGGTCGCACGCCTACTTCACGGCCATCAAGGACGAGAACCCGGCGGTCGAGGTCTACGAGCACGCGACGCCCGCACTCGTGCCGTTGGTAGAGGCGGGGTACCTTTCCGGTCCGGCGGCGGAGACGGCGGTCGCGGAATCCCTGGCCCCGCTGCTCGGCGAGCGCGACGCCTCGGGTGAGTTCATCTTCCCGAAGCCGCCTGGCGCGTCCATCGACACCCTGCTGCTCGGCTGCACCCACTATCCGCTGCTGCGATCCGTGATCGCGGCGCAAGTGGGTGAGCGCGTGGCGATCGTGGATTCGGCGACCGCCACGGCCTCGGCCCTGGCCGAGCTGCTCAGCGTCAACGGCCTCGAGACGCCCGGCTCGTCGCGGGGCACCGCAGCCGATCCGGGCAGCGCTGGGCACAGTCGTCCGACCGGGCACGTCCGTCCGGCCCTCCACCTGCAGCTCACCACCGGCGACCCGGACCAGTTCCATGCCCTGGCGGGCCTGTTGTTCGGCTCGGACTTCCCGGACGTCGAGCGGATCGAGCTGGCGGTCGGGGCGCGATGAGCCGTCGCCCGTCCCGAGCCGATCGCTCCGGTCACGGTGGCCAGTCGACCGCCGGGCTGTCGTGGCGCGACGACCGGGTCTGGCAAGCGGGTTTCCTCATCGGCAGCGCCCTGGGCGCCGCCGCGACGGTGGTCGGGCGCCATGCCGAGCGCGCGGCGCGACGTGGCCTCGTCGACTGGCCGGAGGTCGAGCGGATCGCGGCCCGGCGCCTGGCGGGCGCTCCCGGTGCACTGGACGCGGCCGACCTCCGCGCGACGGAGCCGCTGTACGCCGAGGCGATGGCGCGCATCGTCCCGGCGCTGACCAACGCCCTGGGGACGCCACTGCCCGGCGTGGTCGAGCGCTCGGCCGTGGTCGATCGAGCCGGCTGGGTACGCGCCAACATCGGCTCGTTCGCGTCCCTGATCGGCAAGCTCGAGGCCGACCTGCTCGACCAGGTGATCCCACCGGGCGGCGGGCTGGCCAAGGCCACGATGGCCCTGGCCAATCGCTGGGTGACCAACCGTCAGCTCGGGTTTCTGCTGGGGTTCATGGGCACGCGCGTGCTCGGCCAGTACGACCTGGCGCTCCTCTCCATGGAGGCGACGCCCGGGCGGCTGCTGTTCGTCGAGGAGAACATCCGCGCGACGGCCCGCGCGCTGGCCGTGCCGATCGAGCCGTTCCGGACCTGGATCGCGCTCCACGAGACGACGCACGCCTTCGAGTTCGAAGCACACCCGTGGCTCCGGCCGTATCTCGCGGAGCGCCTCGAACGCCAGCTCACCCTGTTCGGGAGTGATGCGCGCGGCATCGGCCGCGAGGCGGCCCGCGGTATCGGTCGCGCGCTCCGCGGCGAAGGCAACGGGGAGCACTGGATGGAGCGCTTGATGGGGCCCGAGCAGCAGGCCCTCTTCCGCGAGATGCAGGCGGTGATGAGCCTGCTCGAGGGGTTCAGCGACTACGTGATGGACGAGGTGGGACGTGACCTGGTGCCGGACGTCGAGCGGATCAGTGCTCGCTTCCACGAGCGGCGGACCAATCGGACGCCATTCGAGCGGGCCGTCCTGCGGCTGACCGGCATGGATCTCAAGTACGAGCAGTACAAGAAGGGCGAGCAGTTCGTTCGGGCCATCGCCCGGCTACGCGGACCGGCCGCCCTCGCCCGACTGTGGGACGGACCCGAGACGCTGCCGCGTCCCGGCGAGATCGAGGCTCCGGAGCGTTGGGTCGCCAGGGTCCTCGACGAGGCCGCGGCGTGACCGAGCCGGTTGGCGACCTCCGAAAACGTCATGCCGGCCCGGGCAGCGGACCGCGCGGCGCTCCGACCGCGATCGCCCTGAGCCCGATCCTGTCGGCTCGCTATCGAGCCCGCGACCTGGAGCGCATCCGGGCAGCCGCGCCGGGCGCCAGTCTCGTGATGGTGTCGGTCGAAGGGCTGGCCGACGGGCCGGTCGACGACGTCGAGGTGATGCTCCGCGGCTGGCTGAGCTCGGAAGCCTTCGACCGCCTGCTGGCGCGCGCGCCGCGGATGAGCTGGGTCCACTCGGCCACCTCGGGCGTCGAGCGCGCCCTGACGCCGGCCGCACTCGAGCGTGGGCTGGTGGTGACGAACGCCCGGGGCGTCTTCAGCCGCCCCATCGCCGAGTACGTGCTGATGATGATCCTGGCGATCAGCCGGCGGCTGCCCCAGCTCCTGGAGCTGCAGCGGGAGCGGACGTGGCAGCCTCTCGAAGGGACCGAGCTTCGCGACATCACGGTGGGGATCGTTGGTCTCGGCTCGATCGGTCGTGCGGTCGGCGCCCTGGCGACCAGCTTCGGGTGCCGCGTCGTGGCGGTCCGGCGCCGGTCGCACGACGGCGCGGAGATGACCGACCTCGAGGATGGAGGGCCGACGTTCGGACCGGTCCGGCTCGATCGGGTCGGAGGTCCGGAGACCCTCGCCGCGCTGCTGGCCGAATCGGATTTCATCGTGCTGGCGGCACCATTGACGTCCGAGACCGAGGAGATGATCAACGCCGAGACACTGGCCATGATCAAGCCCGGCGCGTGGCTCATCAACGTGGCGCGTGGCCGGCTGATCGACGAGCGAGCGCTCCTGCGCACGCTACGTGACGGCCATCTGGGCGGTGCCGTGCTGGACACCTTCCGGGACGAGCCGCTGCCCCCGATGTCGTTGTTCTACGACCTGCCAAACGTGATCGTCACGCCGCACACGGCCTGGTCGAGCGGAAGGGTCCTGGATCGCAGCGTCGAGCTCTTCTGCGACAACCTGCGACGGTTCGCGGCGGGCGAACCGCTGCTCAACGTCGTCGACCCAAGCGCGGGGTACTGATCCCCGCCACAATCTGGCGATGCAGATCGCCATCGTCGGGCTTGCCGGTTCGGGCAAGACGACCGTCTTCAACACCCTGACCCGGGGCCATGCCGAGACCGGCGGCTACGGCGGCGTCACCCTGAACGTGGGGGTGGTCAAAGTCCCCGACCAACGGCTCGACGTGTTGGCGACGATCTTCAAGCCAAAGAAGATCGTCCACGCCGACGTCACGTACGTGGACATGCCCGCTCCGCCACCGTCGACCGAGGGCCACGTCGGGACCGAGGAACTGCCGGCCGATCATCTCGCGCGCCTGCGCGATTCAGACGCGCTGCTGCACGTCGTCCGAGCCTTCGAGGACCCGGCCAACCCGCATCCGGACGGAAGCGTCGACCCCGGTCGCGACATCGAGCGGCTGGACCTCGAGTTCCTGCTCGCCGACCTGTCGATGACCGAACGCCGGCTCGAGCGCCTGCAGGGCAGCGGCCGGCATGGCACGCCCACGGAGCGCGAAGCGGCGGAGCGCGAGGAGGTCGTCCTGCGCCGGATCCACGAAGGGCTCCAGGCCGGATCGCCGATCCGCGACCTGTCGCTCGATCCCGACGAGGAGAAGGGGATCCGTGGGTTCCGCTTCCTGACCCAGAAGCCGGTGCTGGTCCTGCTCAACGTCGGCGAATCGCAGATCGCCGCGGCTCCGAGCTTGATCGCGCGGGTTGCCGCCGGCTACGACCACCGGCACGTGATGGTGGAGGCGCTGTCGGCGCGGATCGAGATGGAGCTCAGCGAGCTGGAGCCCGACGAGGCGGCGGCGTTCATGGAGGAGCTGGGCATCGCCGAGTCGGGGCTGGACCGGGTGATCGCCCTGTCCTACCGGCTGCTCGGGCTGATCTCGTTCCTGACCGCCGGGCCGGACGAGGTCCGCGCGTGGCCGGTCCCGGATGGCGCGACCGCGGTCGACGCCGCTGGCGCGATCCACACCGACCTCGCGAAGGGGTTCATCCGGGCCGAGACCGTCGCCTACGAGGACCTGGTCAAGCTCGGATCGATGGCCGAGGCCCGCAAGCACGGGCGGCTGCGCTCAGAGGGCCGAACCTATCGAGTCCAGGACGGCGACGTGATCGAGATCCTCTTCAGCCGCTGATCCGGGCGGCCGGCGGCGCCTGCGTTCCCGGAGTCAGTTCAGGCGGTCGCCGCTCGGGTCATATTCGGCGAGGATCGCGCGATAGTCCGCAGCGCCCTCCTCCTCCTCCTCCTCGTCATCATCATCGTCGTCATCCTGGGCCTCGGCGAGCTCGACTTCGAGCTTGGCCAAATAGTTGTCGCTGTCCTCGGTCGAGACGTTGACCGACGCGGTCAGTTGATCGTCGCTGACGTAGATGAAGCCATGCTCCCGCTCGAGCTCGATGGCGATCGCCTCGACGAGGGTATCTTGGATGTACTGGTCGCGGATCCGGCGTCGAATCGACTGGACAAGCAGGAAGAACTCCTCGGGCTCCCATTCGGATTCGCTGACCACGAGGACGTCCGAGTAGACCTCGTTGTCGCCTTCGTGCAGCTCGTAGAAGAACACGTCAACTCCCTGGTGTGGCCGGTGTCGGCCGGCCAGTATACGACCGACGCGCGATGAAACCCGGTGACGAGGAGGCCCGTGAGCGACGCGGCGATCGAGGTCCTGCACGTCGGTTCGGCGAGCCGTGACCTCACCGACGACGACCCGCGAGGCTGGCGGCTGGGCGGCGGCGTGACCTATGCGGCGTTGACGACCGCGCGGCTGGGACTGCGGACGGCGGCGGTCGTGGGGGTGGATGGCGTCGCCGCGTCGGCCACCGAGCTCGACCTGCTCCGTGACGCCGGCGTTGAGCTTCGCCTCGTCCGGCTGCTGGAGAGTCCGGCGTTCCGCAACATCGAGACTCGCGGCGGTCGCATCCAGACTTGCCTGGCCCCGGGCCACCGGCTTCCAGCCATCACCCTGCCCGCCGAGTGGTCAGCGGCGACCGCATGGTCGCTCGTGCCGGTCGCCGGGGAGATCGGCGAGGACTGGGCGCCGGCGATCCCCGAACGCGCGATCCTGGCCGTCGGCTGGCAGGGCTGGCTACGGGAGCTGGTCGCGGGGAGGACGGTCGAGCGGCGGCCACCTTCGGCATCGGCGCTGCTCCGCCGCGCAGACCTCGTCGGGACCAGCCGCCACGATCTGGCACCGGCAGCCCGACCGGCCGACCTGCGCGGGTTCCTGCGCCCGGAGGCCCGCCTGCTCCTCACCGATGGCCATCGAGGCGGGCAGCTCACGCGTGCGGGTCGCGAGGGCCTGGAGGAGTCGTGGCCGTACGAGGCGATTGCGCCAGATCTCGAAGTCGACCCGACGGGGGCCGGCGACACGTTCCTCGGGGCGCTGCTCGCCTCGCTCGTCCGGCCTGCGCTCGTGCCGGATGGCGAGCGCGATCCCGGGCAGCAACTCGCGTTCGCGGCGTCAGCGGCGTCCCTGGTGATCGAGCGTCCCGGCCTGCTGGGCGTTCCGGATCTGGCCGCGGTGCTGGCCCGCTGCGGCCAGGGGCCGCGACGTCGTCTCGCAGCGCGCATCGCCGGGGACGAGGGCTAGGCCACCGACCGGCGGGCGCTCAGCGGCGTTCGCCGCCGAAGGCGACGGAGACGCCGTTGCAGGTCCGCCTCCAGCGCCGGTTCGGGTCGCCCCAGCTGTCGTCGTCGCTCGACGATCGCGAGGCCGCGTACGGCGTCGTGGAGCGCACGTTCCTGGTCGCGCAGTCGATGCTCGTGCAGCTTGGCGAGCTCGATGCTCGCGATGATGGCTGTCCGGCTCGCGCCGGCGGCCAGCGATTCCCATGCCTCGGCGGCCTCGGCGTGCCGCCCGAGGCGACGTAGCAGGTTGGCGCGATCGATCATGATGCGATCTCGGCTCCACGGGAGATGGAACGACGCGGTGCGCGGGGGGCCGAGGCCCTCGAGCCCCGGCCTGGGTCTCCCGCCGAAGTCCGCCGGGGTTCTCGGCGACCACCATGGCTCCTCGCCGTGCCGGGCCGGATCCCCGACGGAGCTCGAGGCGCTCGCGGCGGCGATCGAATCGGTTCGGGCCGAGGCGTCGTCCAGGCAGGCCAGCGCCTCGCTCAACCGATGCTCCCGAGTGTAGGCACGGGCGAGACCGGCCAGGTCACCGGCGGGCGCCTCGGCTCGCCGGCCGGGGTCGCCGAGCTGGACCTCGAGGTGGACGACGAGCCGAGCGAGCGAGCGCACGTCCTGGTCGTTGTGGCGCACGACCTCGACGAGCTCGTCGGGCGACCCGCTCCGCAGGAACCGCAGGTAGCGCCCGGGGATCTCCCAGCCGTCGACATCGCCGACGCGATGGAGGCCCAGGAGCTGCGCCTCGGCCGTCCGGAGCCTGGCGTCGTCCATCCGGTGGCGGAACAGGCGCCGCACGATCGGCAGGAGGTCGAGGTGGCCGGCGTGTGGCGGCGCGGCGCGGCGGGCGAGCCGGTACCGGGCGACCAACAGCGGCCAGTCGAAGCCACGGCCGTTGTAGGTCACCAGCCACGCGCTCGGAGCGATGGTCGCCGCCAGCGCGGTGAGCAGCGCCCGCTCGTGGGCATGGTCGGGCAGCAGCAGCTGGACCTGCCGGAATCGGTCGCCTTCCCACCAGCCGAGCCCGATCAGGAAGGCGACCGTGCCGGCGGCGGTCGCCAGCCCCGTCGTCTCCGTGTCGAGACAGACGAGCGGTGCCTGCGGCGGTGGCTGGCCCGGCAGCATCGCGAGGCGCCCCCGATCGACCGGGATCGACCTCGCCGGCACCTCGCATCGAACGATGATTCCTTCTGCTGTCACGACGACCTCGCCGTCCGTGGCCGTCGCCAGGTGTTCGGCCAGTTCCGCGCTCGGTGTGCTGGTTGGCGGCGGGTCGTCCCGGGCCGAGAGGGTATGGGCGGCGGCGCGGTAGCGCTCGAGGCGGCGAGCGAGCGTCGTGCCGGTTTCGATCATCGGGTGGCCGCCGGGATCGCGACCGGCGCGCCGAGATCGTCAAGGAGGCGCAGGGCGAGCGCCTTGGCATCGACATGGGGCTCCAGCCGTGGACCCGTGCACGCGGGGCAGCCGGCTTCGCACGCGCACGCGCCGATCAGGTCCGCCGCACCGGCCAGCAGCTCATCGTGCCGTGCCCACAGCCGCTCCGACAGGCCCACGCCGCCCGGGACGGCTTCGTACAGGTAGATCGTGGGCGCCTCGTGGTGGGGCGAGCGGATCTGGCTGACGAGACCCAGGTCCCGGGGATCCACCATCAGCAGGACGCTGGCGACCGTCTGGATCGCGCGTCCGGCGGCCGGCAGCGCGACGTCGAGCTCGTCGCGTCGCCATCGACCGGCGATTCCCTCCGCGGTCAGCCAGTACGCCGTCGTCTGGAGCTCGAGCTCCGGCAGGTCGATCGGGCCCCAGCCGACGTTCTCGTCGGTCAGGAACTTGAGCTTCTTGTAGAGCGTGACGAGGCTGGCGACCATCACCTCGCCATGGACCCGCCGGCCGCCGGTCGCCGGGGCCTCCGCGAAGACATCGAGCGGCTTGAGCGTCACGGCCCGGTTGGCATACGTGTAGTGGTCGACGTCGATCTTGTGGACGTAGGCTTTTCGTTCGCCCCAGTCGAGCTTGTCCACGTGGTACTGGACCGACTCGTGGATGTAGATGGCGTGCTCGTGGACCAGTACCTGGGCCGAGAAGAGGTCCACCTCGCCGAGCACCCGCGGGCGGTCGGGCGTCGTGTCGATGATCACGACGTTCTCCGGGGCGGCGGTGCGCAGCGAGATCTCCGATGCCGGGAAGTTCTCGCTCGCCCAGTACCAACGCCCGTCATCGGCCTGCCGGACGTGACCGGCCTCGCCCAGGAACGCCAGCAGGTCGTCGGCCGGGCCCGGTCCGAACACCTCGCCGGGTTCGAACGGCAGCTCGAACGTCGCCGCGCGCAGGTGCGCGAGCAGGACGTGGAGGTTGTCCGGGTCCGCCCGCGCCTCCTCGGGCGTTCCCTCGAGCAGGAACTCCGGGTGGTGGACGACATACTGGTCGACGGGCGCCCCGGAGGCGATCAGTACCGCGACGCTGGTGCCGGCTCGCCGTCCGGCCCGACCGAACTGCTGCCACGTCGCCGCGATCGAGCCCGGGTAGCCGGCCAGGATCGAGACGTCGAGCCGGCCGATGTCCACGCCGAGCTCGAGCGCGTTGGTCGCGACGACGCCGAGGATCTCGCCGTCGCGCAGGCCATGCTCGATCGCCCGTCGCTCCGTCGGCAGGTAGCCACCGCGGTAGCCCCGGATCCGCGACCGGAAGGTGTAGCCCTCGCGGATCGATTCGCGAAGCCCCGTCAGCAGCAGCTCGACCGCGACCCGGGACCGACCGAAGACGATGGTCTGGCGTCCGGCCCGGAGGAACGGCAGCGCCCAGCGCTGCCCGAGGGTGATGGCGGAGCCGCGAGCGCCACTCGCCGGATCCAGCAGGGGTGGATCCACCAGGAGAACGTGGCGCTCGCCGGCGGGCGCTCCGTTCCGGGTCAGGACCTCGACGGGTCGCCCGATCAGCGCCTCCGCGAGCTCGCCCGGGTTCCCGATCGTCGCCGAGCAGCAGATGATGACGGGGTGGCTGCCGTAGTGGGCGCAAATCCGCAACAGGCGCCGCAGCACGTTGGCGACGTGCCCGCCAAAGACGCCGCGATACGTATGGAGCTCATCGATGACGATGTAGCGAAGCTGCTCGAACAGCTGGAACCACTTCGTGTGATGGGGGAGGATCGCGGAGTGGAGCATGTCCGGGTTCGTCGCCACGACCTGACCGGCGCCGCGGATGGCGGAGCGAATGGGCGCGGGCGTGTCGCCGTCGTACGTGGAGGCGGAGACGTGGAGCCCGGCCGCCCGGGCGAGCTCGCCGAACTCCGTAACCTGGTCCTGCCCGAGCGCCTTGGTGGGGAAGAGGAGGAGCGCGCGGGCGGCCGGGTCGTCCGCGATCGCCTGGAGGATCGGCAGCGCGTAGCACAGGGTCTTGCCCGACGCGGTCGGCGTGACCACCACGAAGTCCCGGCCCGCCCGAGCCATCTCCATGGCCACCGCCTGGTGGACGTACGGGCGCTCGATCGCGCGCTGCGCCAGCCCTGTGACGATCCGCGGGTCGAGCCAATCCGGAAAGTCATCGAACTCGGCGGCCCGGGGCGGCAGGACCGCGTGGTGGACGACGCCACGCGCGATCGACGGCTCCGCCAGCAGGACCTCCAGGACCGACGCGGTGTCGTTGGGGGCGTAGGTACGCATGGAAGGCCTCAAACAGAACGGATGTGCGAATCGCCGTGAGTCTAGCAGACCATCCACGCACGCTGTGACAGCTCGGCTGTCACGCGGCCAGCGAGTTGACACGGCCGGGAAGCGTAGCTACGCTCGCCCGGATGGTTCGCCGGATGCCGATTCCGCCACCCGAAGACCCGCTGGACGAGGACGGCGAGGACGCGCCCGGTCAGCCGCCGTCGGGCTCCGGCGAGCCGGATCTTGCCGCGCTTCCGATCGCCGGCCTCAGCCAGCGCAAGGTGGCGAGCATCCTCGGAGCCCTGGTCGCAGCCTGGATCATCATCCTGTTCGCTCGACAGGTCGGCGACGCGTCGGCCGCGTCCGCTCGAGCCGAGGCGATGATCGCCGACAACGCCGCCCGCAAGGCCCAGGTGGCCGGCCTCGATCGGGAGCTGGCGCGCATCCAGCAGTCGCGGTTCGTGCTCCTGCAGGCGCGCGCGCATGGCCTCGGCGGTCACAACGAGATCGCCTTCACGCTCGATCCGGACGCGCCGCCGCTCCCCTCGGACGCCCCGGGGTCAGCCGCCCAGCGGGTCGGCGCGCCGGACCCGGTGAGCCCGCTCAATCATTGGCTGGCCCTGCTGTTCGGCTCGGGCGGCTGATCGGGACCGGACGCTCAGCGATCGCCGAAACCGCGACGGGGTGGCCGTCCGCCGGGTGATCCCGGCCGCGGGTCAGCGCTAGAATCGCGTTCGGCGAGCGACCCGAACCCGGGTTCACGGCGTGGGAAGCGGGTGACACAGCGATGTCGGTGCATGACGACGACCGGCGCCGTACAGACGCGGCGGTACGACGGGCTCGCAGCTGCTTTCTCGAATCCGATAGCGCCTACGGCTGCGCCGAGGCCGCCCTGGTGGCGCTGAGGGAATGCTATGGCCTGCCTGAGGCCGCCGATTCATCGCCGGCGATCGCGCTGAACGGCGGCTATGCCTACAGCGGTGGGACGTGCGGGGCGCTGTCCGGCGCGGGCCTCGCCGTCGGCCAGCTGGCGGAACGGCGCCTCGGGGATCATCGGCTCGCCAAGACGATGACCCGCTCCGTGGTCCAGGCGTTGCTCGACGACTTCGCCGACGAATTCGGGTCGGCGGACTGCCGAGACCTCATCGGGATGGATCTGCGAGCCCCGGGCGCCCACGATGCCTTCATCGCGTCCGGGGTGTGGCGGGACGGCTGCATGCGGCAGATCGAGTTCGTGGTACGCCGTCTGGCGCCGCTCTCGCCGATGTCGGCCTGGCGCCAGCGGGTTGGGGCAGCGGCTCACCGGTCCGCGGATCAGCCGGATCGGCCCGGGGACCCTGTTGCCGGGCGGGAACAGGCCCGGTAAGCTTGGTGGCTGTGGCGGAGTAGCTCAGTGGTAGAGCAGGGGACTCATAAGCCCTTGGTCGGTGGTTCAAATCCGCCCTCCGCTACCAACTTCTGAAGACCGGTGGCGCCCCTCCAGAGACCATCGGAGGGGCGCATCGATTGTCCGGGGCGCGGAGCGCGCGCGCGGCGCGGGGGGGCGGAGGGCGGGAGGGCCGCGGAGACGGCATGGAGAAGCGATGTCGAATCCTTCATGTCGATGGCCGCCACCATCCGGCCCCGTGTACCGTCCGTATCCTGCAATGTGGGTCATGACCTCCGTCAGGGGGTCGCGACGGCACTCGACGGTATACTCGCTGCCATTGGCGACGCACGGCCGTCGCCTTTTCGATCCGGAGGCTCCTTTTGAACCCCAAGTTCTTCCGCAACGGCATCGTGATGCTGGTGCTCGTTGTGGGTACCGCGGCGCTGCTGTTCACGTGGCTGTCGCAGTCGAGCGATTCCAAGGCCATCCCGTACTCCGACTTCCTCGCCAAGGTCCAGACGGGCCAGGTCGCGAAGGTCGTCCAACAGGATTCCACGCTCACGGTCACACCGACTGACGGCTCGACCTATACCGTCATCGCCCCAGGTCTGGCCGGCCTGCACGACGTCCTGGCGGACATCAACACGGCCGCACAACGTGGCAACGTCAAGCTGCCCAGCGGCTTCTACGAGGCCAAGCAGGCACCGGACACCTCGTGGCTCGGGCTCCTGCTGACCGGGTTGCTACCGCTGCTCGTGATCGGCGGATTCATCTTCTTCATGATGAGACAGGCGCAGGGGACCAACAACCAGGCGCTTTCGTTTGGCAAGAGCCGCGCCCGCATGTTCCTCGGGAACAAGACGGTGGTCACGTTCAACGATGTGGCCGGCGTCGATGAGGCCAAGACCGAGCTCCAGGAGGTCGTCGAGTTCCTGAAGTACCCGGAGAAGTTCAACTCGTTGGGCGCCCGCATCCCGCGTGGCGTCCTGCTGGTCGGGCCTCCCGGCACCGGCAAGACGCTGATCGCCCGCGCGGTGGCGGGCGAAGCCAATGTTCCCTTCTTCACCATTTCGGGCTCGGACTTCGTCGAGATGTT
>JBGPVC010000005.1:0-48595 GCA_041491485.1 Candidatus Limnocylindria bacterium | reverse complement strand
TTGACCCCGGGCGACTCGTCGCGGTCGTCCCACAGGATCTCCCGGCCGGACGCGATCGAGAACGCGTGGATCCGCTCCGCGGCCTCGTCGACCTTTGGATCGCGCGCGGAACCGATCGATACGAGGTGGGCGGCGTACGGCGCGACCTCGGCCGGCCAGACGATCCCCTTGTCGTCGTGGTGCGCCTCCACGATGCAGGCGACGTTCCGCCCGACCCCGATCCCGTACGAGCCCATGACGATCTTGTGGGCCACGCCGTCCTCGCCGAGGTAGGTGGCGCCGGCCGCGTCGGTGTACTTGGTCCCGAGCTTGAAGATGTTCCCCACCTCGATCCCGTTGCGCAGGATGACCGGCTCGCCGCAGGTCGGGCAGCGATCGCCCTCCTGGACATTGGTGAGGTCGGCCACCACGTCGGCGACGAAGTCGCGACCGTGGTTCACGTTGCGGTAGTGATAGCCCTCGCGATTGGCGCCGGCGACCAGGTTGGCCGAGCGAGCGACCAGGTCGTCGACGACCACCACGGTGGCGTGGGCACCGATCGGCGAGCCGTAGCCCGGCTCCATCCCGGCGGCCTTGATCTCCTCGACCGTCGCGGGGCGCATGCCGCCGGTCGCCTTGATCGCGTTGACCAGCTTGGTCTCGTTCACGTCGTAGTCGCCACGGACGATCGCCGTCACCAGCCGGCCGTCGCCGGTCGTGAAGAAGGCGGCCTTGGCCGTCCGTTCCGGGCCGACGCCGAGGAACGCCGCGAGCGATACGATCGTGGTCGTGCCGGGCGTGGCGACCTCCTCGAGTGGGAGTGGCGCCTCGGGCGCAGGATCCGGCTTCGGAACGACTGCGACCTGCCGGTTCGCGGCATAGCCGCAGGCCTCGCACAGGACCAGGACGTCCTCGCCCGCCGGGTTGAGGACCATGAACTCGTGGGCCTGCGAACCGCCCATCATGCCGACGTCGGACGAGACGGCGATCGTGTCGAGGCCGAGCCGCTCGAAGATGCGCACGTAGGCCCCGTGCTGTGCCCAGTAGCTGGCGTCGAGGCCGGCCTCGTCGCGGTCGATGCTGTAGGCGTCCTTCATCACGAACTCGCGAACGCGGATCAGGCCGCCGCGGGCGCGGGGCTCGTCCCGCCACTTGGTCTGGAAGTGATAGACCATCATGGGCAGCTGGCGATACGAGCGAACGATATCGGCCAGGAGCAGGCCGACGACCTCCTCGTGGGTCATGGCCAGCACCATGTCGCGCCCGTTGCGGTCCTTGAACCGCCCCAGCTCGGGGCCGATCGAGTCGTACCGACCGCTCGCCCGCCAGACGTCGGCGGGGTGCACCACCGGCATCTCCATCTCCTGGCAGCCGATCCGGTCCATCTCCTCGCGGATGACCTGCTCGACCCGCTTGTTGACGCGGAAGCCGAGCGGCAGGAGCGAGTAGATCCCCGATCCGAGCTGGCGGACGTAGCCGGCCCGCAGCAGCAGCCGGTGTGACGGCATCTCCGCGTCGGCGGGATCGTCGCGGAGCGTGGTGAAGAACAGCTTCGAAAGTCGCATCCGCGAAGCATACCGGCGGCCTGCCCGCCAGGCCGGTTCCCGACGGCAATGCGCCATGGCGGGCCGGCCGCGCCGCTACCATTCGTCAACGAATGCAAGGCGTGACCCTGTTGCTCGTGGCGGTCGTCGTCCTCGCCGTCATCTTCGACTACATCAACGGATTCCACGACACGGCCAACGCGATCGCGACCTCGGTCGCGACCAGGGCGCTCCATCCGCGCCAGGCCATCGTGATGGCCGCGTCCTTCAACTTCATCGGCGCGTTTGCCGGCACCGCCGTGGCCAAGACCATCGGCTCCGGCCTGGTCCAGGAGGCGACCACGACGCAGGGAGTGGTCATCGCCGCGCTGCTCGGCGCCATCGCCTGGAACCTCTTGACCTGGCGGCTCGGGCTTCCCAGCTCGAGCAGTCACGCACTCATCGGAGGGCTGCTCGGGGCGACCCTGGTGGCGGCCGGTGCGGGCGCCTACAAGGTCGACGGGATCCTCGGCAAGGTGCTCGTCCCGATGGTCGTCTCGCCGGTCCTCGGGTTCATCGGCGCGTTCGCGCTGATGCTGTCGATCTACTGGGTTTTCCGCCGGGCGAAACGACGGCCCCTCGGCCGGGCCTTCCGCCGAATCCAGGTCCTGTCGGCCGGCTTCATGGCCTTCTCGCACGGTTCGAACGACGCCCAGAAGACGATGGGGATCATCACCCTGGCGTTGTTCACGGCCGGCGTCATCCCCGACGTGAGCGTGCCCGTCTGGGTGATCCTGGTCTCGGCGACGGCGATCTCGCTCGGAACGGCCATCGGCGGCTGGCGCATCATGCGGACGATGGGGCACCGCGTCGTGGATCTCGAGCCGGTCCACGGGTTTGCCGCCGAGACGACCTCGGCGACGATCCTGTTCGCGACCGCCCATTTCGGGATCCCGGTCTCCACGACCCACGTCATCTCGAGCGCGATCATGGGTGTCGGCACCAGCCGCGGGGCGCGCGGCGTCCGCTGGGGCGTCGCCCGCGACATCCTGGTCGCCTGGCTGCTGACGCTCCCCGCCGCGGCCATCGTGGCCGCCCTCGCATGGGTCGTGCTCAATCTCGTTGGACTCGGATGATCCCTTCCCGTATCGCTTCGCCGGAGGCTCCTCGATGACGTTCCGACTGCTCCCCAAGGACGTGAAGTTCTTCGACCTCTTCGTCGAGGACGGCGACAACCTCGCGTTCGCCGCCGGCCGGCTGCACGAGATGGTCGATCGCTTCGACCGGCTCGACGAGCGCGTCGCCGAGATCCAGGCGCTCGAGCATCACGGCGACGAGATTGATCGCGAGATCAACCGGAGGCTGGAGGACGCCTTCATCACCCCGTTCGACCGAGAGGACATCCACGAGCTGACCGTCCGGCTCGACGACGTGCTCGACGGGATCCAGGCGATCGCCGAGACGCTGGTGATCTACGACGTGACCGTCCCGACCGCCGAGTCGCAGCGGCTGGCGGCCATCATCGCCGAGCAGTCGGTCGAGCTGGTCGCCATCCTCCGCGGCCTGGACGGGCTCAAGGGCCTCGACGCACATCTGAAGGCCGTCCACGACCTGGAGCACGAGGCCGACGGCCTGTCACGGGCCGCGATCGGCCGCCTCTTCCGTGAGGCCTGGGACCCCCTCGACGTGATCAAGTGGCGGGACCTGTACGCCGTGCTCGAGGAGACCATCGACGCCGCGGAGGACGCCGCGGAGGTGGTCGAGCGGATGAACCACAAGTCCTCCTGACGCCTCAGGACAGGCTCAGGCGCGATCTGTCGCGAGGAGGCTGCTCCAGGCAGGCAGGCGCGCGCCGCTGCCGAGCTCGAGCCAGCGGATGGCGTAGGCGGCGCGGATCGGGCCGAGCGACACGGCCGCCGGCCGTTCGGACTCCAGGGTCTGGAAGGCCTCCCGACCGAACGACGCCGTGAGGCTTCGAAGATTGCGCAGCGGCGCCAGGTGGCAGCGGATCAGCTCGACCTCGCGGGCAAACGTGGCATCGCCCCACGGTTCCGGGCGACGAAGCGGATCGCGCAACCCGCGGCGGAGACGAAGAGCGTCCAGCGCCAGTGCCCGATGGGGCGCTGGCGCTGGAACGGGAGCGGGGACGCCGCCCGATGGGAGGAGACCGTCGGGCGGGGAGGCGCGACCGATCCTCATCGCGTGGCCGGACCGCGGCACCGCGGTCTGGTGGGGTCCGGGCTCACGAACGACCATCGGCATGGTCGCCACGATGGCCCACGCAGATCAACGGGCCTTTATCGCGCGGTCAACGCTCAGGACGGCCGGCGAAAGACATAGCCGACGCCGCGCACGGTGTGGATGAACGACGGGTTGCCGGGATCCGTCTCGATCCGGCTGCGCAGCCAGTGGACATGCACGTCCACGGTCCGCGTCTCGCCCCCGTAGTCGTAGCCCCAGACGTGCTCGAGCAGCTGGTCGCGGGTGAAGACCTGGCCCGGATGGCGGATCAGGAAGGCGAGCAATTCGAACGCCTTGGGCTTGAGCGGCAGGACCTCGCCGTCGCGAAGCAGCCGGTGCCCGCCCAGGTCGGCCTGGACCGCGCCCAGGTCGATCACGGCCGGGGGGCCGTCGATCGCGAGGGCCTGCTCCGAGCGGCGGAAGAGCGCCCGGATTCGCGCCGACAGCTCGCGCAGGCTGAACGGCTTGGTGACGTAGTCGTCGGCGCCGAGCTCGAGACCGACGACCTTGTCGAGCTCCGAGTCCTTGGCGGTCAGCATCACGATCGGCACGCCCGACTCCGCGCGGATGATCCGGCAGACCTCGATGCCGGAGAGCTCGGGCAGCATCAGGTCGAGCAGGACGAGGTCCGGACGCTCGGCGCGGAAGCGGGCCAACGCCTCTCGTCCATCCGCCGCGGCGACCACCCGGAATCCATCGGCCTCGAGCGCGTCGACCAGGGTCTCGCGCAGGGTCGGCTCGTCGTCGACGACGAGGATCGTGCGTGCCATCTGCGAGAAGCATAGCCACGCGTGTTAACGCGAGATTGACGCGCCTCCGCGGAGGCCAATCCCCGGTCAGGAGTCCCTCTGGAGGACGTAGTACTCGGTGTAACTCCGGCAGCGGCCATCGCCGTCGAACTCGAGCAGGTAGACGTTGTGATAGAGCCTCTCGGGCGTGTCGCCACTGGCGAAGTAACGGCTCCAACCGACGGCGACCGCGCGGTCGCCGTCGATGGCGTACGGCTCGTAGTGCGCATCCCAGCTGTCGGGTGCATCGAGCGTGCTGGCGTTGTCCTCAGGCTCGACCCAGTCGCTGACGATCCTGGCTCGGCCGCGGACCGGTTCGTCGGGTCGAGGGCGAGCGCGGTACTCCGCGTCATCGGAGAACAGGTCGCCGATCGCGGCCGGGTCGTAGCTCCGCCAGGCGGCGATGTAGCGGTCGAGCCAATCCTGGACGTCGTCGTGGGTCATGGTCGTGCGCTCCTTCATCGTCGATGGTCGTCTGGCAGCGTCTCGCGAGAATCGACCCCGACGACCCGACGACCAGAGCCTCTCACCGAAACGCGACAGTTCCTGTCAGGATCCCGCGCAGGTCACGAAACGCCAGTTGCTGATCACGCTGCCGCGAGGGCGGCCAGCGCGAGGTCGAGTCGCTCCAGCACCCGGTCGCGACCGAGCGCCACCATCGTGTCGAACAGCGGCGGCGTGGCGGTCCGGCCGGTGATCGCGACGCGAATCGCCATGAACAGGTCCCCGGGCTTCCAGCCGCGAGCGTCGGCCAGCGCGCGAAGCGGCGGTTCGAGCTCATCGGCCTCGAAGGTCACCTCGCCGACGGTGGCGATCGTCGATCGGGCGGCGGCGAGGCCGTCACGGGTCGTGCCGGCGTCCCAGCGCTTCGGGACCAGGACCGCTGGGTCGATCGACACCTCGCGCACCCACAGGAAGCCAGCCAGCTCGCCGATCGCACCCAGCGTGGGCAGTCGCTCGCGGACGACCGGCAGGAACGCACGGAGCTCGTCATCGGATGGGATCCAGTCGATCCGGCCAGCCACCCGCTCAGCCTCGATGAACGGTCGCAGGCGCTCGATCAGGTCCTCGGGCTCGAGCCGGCGGATCCACTGGCCGTTGAGCCACTCGAGCCGCTCGCGGTCGAAGACCGCGCCGCCCTTGTGGACGGCATCGAGGTCGAAACGCTCGGCGATCTCCTCGATCGACAGGACCTCCTCCTCAGTGCCGGTCGCCCAGCCGAGGAGGGCTAGATAGTTGACGAGCGCTTCACGGATGAAGCCCTGCGCGATGTAGTCCGACAGCGCGGTCTGGCTCTTGCGTTTGCTCATCTTGGTCCGGTCGGGATTGAGGATGAGCGGGAGGTGCGCGAACCGTGGCTCGGGGTAGCCGAGCGCCCGGAAGATCAGCAGCTGCTTCGGCGTGTTGGAGATGTGATCCTCGCCGCGGATGACGTGGCTGATCTCCATGTCCGCGTCGTCGACGACCACGGTGAAGTTGTAGAGCGGCGAGCCGTCGGCCCGGACGATCACGAAGTCGCCGCCCAGGTTGGCCACGTCGATCTCGACGGTCCCGCGGACGATGTCGTCGAACGCCACGACGCCGGTTCCGACCCGGAATCGGAGCGCCCCGCGACGGCCGTCCGCCTCGCGGGCGGCGCGCGCGTCGGGTGTCAGCGCCGCGCAGCGTCCGACGTACCGCGGCGGCAGCTTGGCGGCTTCCTGCGCCCTGCGGTCGGCCTCGAGATCCTCGGACGTGCAGTAGCACGGGTAGGCCATGTCGGCGACCAGCAGGCGCTCGGCCGCGGCCGCGTAGTTCGGCAGGCGCTCCATCTGGCGGTACGGCGCGTGCGGGCCGCGGGCGGCCTCGCCGGCGACCTCGGGGCCCTCGTCCCAGCGGAGGCCGAGCCAGTGCAGGCCATCGAGGATGTCCTTCTCGTAGGCGATCGACCCTCGAGCCTGGTCCGTGTCCTCGAGGCGCAGGACGAACGTGCCGCCGGTGTGGCGGGCGTAGAGGTAGTTGTACAGCGCGGTCCGAGCCGTCCCGATGTGCAACGGGCCGGTCGGGCTCGGCGCGATCCGGACCCGCGGCGCCCTCACCGTCGCGAGCGCGGCCCGGCCGGTGCTCACCGTGCGGGTACGACGTGGAAGAGCGCGGGGTCCGCCTCGCCGGGCAACGCCCGGATGAGCGCGGCGGGCCGCAGGCCGAGGGTCGCGCGCCCGCGCGGTCCGTCGAGCGTGAGCGAGTCGAGCGACTCGCTACGGGCCAGGATCGTGACGTGTGCGCCGGGCGTCAGGGCACGTGCTTCCAGGTACGAGAGGAGTCCCGGGTCCTCCTCGGCCTCCTCGGTGATCCGGTAGATGGTGGCGTGCTGGCCGGCCTCGATCTCGCTCAGGCGGATGCCGGGCGGGCGCCGGCGCGCGGTTTCGGCGTCGATCGGGTTGCCGTGCGGGCAGATCTCGGGATGGCCGAGCATCTCGTCGAGACGTGCCTCCACCCGCGGCGAGATGGCGCCCTGGAGCCGCATTGCCTCCTCGTCCGACTCGGCCCAGCCGAGTCCGACGACCGCGGTCAGGAGCCACTCGAGCAGGGCGTGACGGCGGAAGATGGCGTCGGCGACCGCTCGGCCGGCCGGGCTCAGGTGGAGGTCACGACCCTCCGCGTGAACGACCAGCCCGTCGGCGGTGAGCCTGCGGAACATCTCGCTGGCGGCCTGGGTCGTCACGCCGAGGTGCCGCGCGATCTGGGCCGCGGTCACCCGTCCGGACTCGTCCGGGCCGGCTGCCACGCGCAGCGCGAGCAGGTACTCCTGGGCCGCGGACGAGAGGTCGCGCGTGTCGTGGCGTCGAGGCATGCGCTCAGGATACGGGACGGACCCTCGCTGAGGCCGCCCGCACTCGCTGCGCGATCGCGATCGCGAGACCGGCCAGCCAGGCGACGAGGAGCAGGAGGCCCAGGGTGGCCCGGCGGGATCCCTCGTCGGCGGCCGTTCCGGTGGCCGACAGGATGAGGGTGGCGGCCACGGCAGCAACGATCAGCCCGAGAGCCGCGCCGGCCGCGAGGGATGCGAGAAGCGGCGACAGCAACAGGGCGACGAGCGCGGCGCCCTGGAGGAGCAGGATCAGCGGGCTGACGGACGGATCGCACGTCGCGGCGAAGCGGCCGCAGCCGGTGATCTCGCCGAGCAGCCACCCGATTCCGAGGGCGATCGGCAGCCAGCCGACGACGGCCCGTATGACCCGACCGCGCGGGCCGCCGGTCCGCGGATCGGTCAGGGCTAGGGCGAGGTTGACGACCGCTCGAGCCGGATCCGGCGCCGGCTCATCCGGCGGCGAGGGCGGCTCGTCGACCGGGCGCCACGCGGCCCGCCCGGCGGTGAAGCCGGCCTCGGGTTCGGACGGTCCTGGGTTCGAGTCCGACTCGACCGGCTCGCTGGCGCCTTCGCCGGCCGTCGTGTCAGGCCTGGCACCCGCCGCGCGCCGGGCCCGCGCCTGGTACTCCGGCCCGTGCTTGCGCGGGTCGGCGTACTCCTTCGGGTTGATCGTCCAGTACGTCCCGCTCGTCGTCCCGTACCAGCTCGCTCCGCTCCAGTCGGGCTCGACCGTGCCGGCGTTCGCGTCGTCATAGGAGGTCGATCCGAGCGTCGCCTTGCCCCGACGGCGCCCGGATTCCGGATCGGTCCGGCCGTCGGCGGGCTCGGCCGAATCGCCGCGGTGGGCCGGACCGCCGCGCTGGGCAGGACCGCCCGTGGCTCGACTTCGTCCGGGTGGCTCGTCGGCAGGGCGCCGGGTGCGTGCCCGACCGCCGTAGGCGCGGCGGGTCGCATCGGCACCGTCCGGGTCCGCTTCGGACGACCGTCGGGCCGAGGCCGATGGCCCGCGCGGACTGGTGCCGGCACGACCCGAGCCTTCCACGAGCTGTTCGTAGGCGGCCTGGATGGCCAGGAACCGTGATAGCGCTCCGCTTCCGGCGGCGTCCGGGTGATGGGTCTTGGCCAGGCGTCGATAGGCCCGCTTGACCTCGTCGAGCGAGGCGCCACGCGCGAGCCCAAGGATGCGATATGGGTCGCCGTCGAATGCCATGGCCGCCGCGGTCAGCCGATCAGCTCGCCCACCGGCACCAGCTCGAACTCGGGGACCGCCTCGGCCGCGGCGCGTCCGTGCGGATCCAGGCTGACCGGCCGGTGGTATCGGGCCAGCTCGCGCAGGGCGCCTCCATCGAGCGCGCCGACCTGACGGACCGCCTCGACCGAGGCTGCCCAGGTCCCGCGATCGTATCCGTCACCGTCCTCGATCTTGATCGCCATCCCCGAGGCAGCCTTGCTCTGCGTCCCGATCCTCGGGCCGGACAGGATGGCCACGCCACGGAGGGCTTCCATGCCCGACTTGCTGATCAGCCGGCCGGGCGCCGCCTTCATCATCGAGGTGTCGAGCCGATCGTGGCGGCCGCCGATGAGCTCGGGGTTGGCGAGCATGGCGTCGCGGACGCGGGTGAGCCCGGGCGCGAGCGCGATCCGGGCGTCGTTCGCGGGGATCGACGCGGGGTCGGCGAGCATCGCGAACGCGCGGGCGATCTCGCGAAGCGGGAAGGCGTAGGTCTCGACGCCACAACCGTCGATCGCCGTGCGGAGGTTCGTCGCCGGCGTGCCGAAGACCGCGGCGACCGCGGCCCGATAGGCGATCTGCGACGGATGTCCGGGCTTCCAGTACTCGGCCGGATCCCAGCCGTGGAGGCGGCTGAGCAACAGCGACACGGTGTGCTGGCCCGAGCACATGTGACGCACCGGGCCGGCCTTCTCACCGTCGCGGGCCAGCCGCGATGCGGTCAGCGCGTCGAGCGGCATGCCCTCGGACCCGCAGGCCAATAGCGACTGGCTGACCCCCGTCCGCCGGTAGATTCCCTGGAGCGTCCGGACATGCAGGTCCTCGCCCGAGTGAGAGCTCGCCAGGATCGCGATCTCCGCCGGCTCGAGGTCGAAGGCCTCGATCCCGCCGGCCTCGATCAGCGCGAGCACGCCGAAGGGCTTGACCGTCGAGCGCAGGGAGACCACTCGATCCGGATCGCCGAGCTGGCGAATCACCTGGCCGGCCGGATCGACCTCGACGATGTCACCGCGGTGGACGCTCTCCTCGATTCCGTTGCGGACCTGGCGCACCAGGATCGGCGGCACCGTCCGAGCGCGGGCGGGCCGGACGGTCGGGCGGATGGACTTCGCCGCCGTGCGACGGGCCGGGCTGGCCGGGACGGACACAGTCGATGGATCTCCGGTGGTGAGGGCCGGGTCGTGGCCTTTGGCAACGCCCGATGGCGAATCGTCTTGACAGGTCGCGCGCTGCGTGACCGCGAGGATACCGCCTCGCTTGGTACGATGGCAGCACCTGAGGTCCATTCCCTTCGTCGACCGGAGGTCACCCGTGCCCGCCCCGACCGTCCACGTCTCGCAGCATCCGGCTGTCCTGCACAAGCTCGCGATCCTGCGCGACGAGCGGACGGAACCCAAGAAGTTCCGCGAGCTCGTGCGCGAGCTGTCCTGGCTGATCGGGTACGAGGCGCTGGCCGACGTCGGGGTTCGGCCGCTCGAGATTCGAACGCCGATGGAGCCGATGACGGCGCACGAGCTCGACGCGCGGATCGGTCTTGTCCCGATCCTGCGGGCCGGGCTCGGGATGGTCGACGCCATGCTCGAATTGATGCCGACCGCGCAGGTCTGGCACCTTGGCCTCTTCCGCGACGAGCGGACGCTCCGCCCGGTCGAGTACTACAACAAGCTGCCGGACTCGGCGACGGTCGACCTGTGCCTGATCCTGGATCCGATGCTGGCGACCGGTGGCTCGGCCACGGCCGCGATCGAGGTCCTCAAGAAGTGGGGCGCCGTTCGGATCAAGCTGGTCAACCTGATCGCGGCACCCGAGGGGATCGAGGCGGTCAGCTCGGCCCACCCCGACGTCCAGATCCACTGCGCGGCACTGGACCGCAGCCTCAACGACCGCGGCTACATCCAGCCCGGGCTAGGCGACGCGGGCGACCGCCAGTTCGGGACCGGCCGCACCGACTGAGCCTGGTCATGACGAGAGGCCGGCCCTCGCGGGCCGGCCTCTCGAAATCTGCGACAACCGCGAGCTCAGTTGCCGCCTTCGGTGACCTGAACGACGCCCTTCACGAAGTCGGCGCCCTTCGTGTCGTCGGTGATCTCGGTCAGCGCCTTCTGGGCCAGGTCGGTCCGGTAGGCGTCGGCCGGCGGCGCCTCCTTGATGATCCCGGCCCCGAGGGACACGCCCACCGTCTGCTGCCAGAGCGCTGGATCCATGATCCCGATCCCGTTCGGCGACGGCCAGACCAGGGCATTGATCTCGTTCATCTGCCAGGTCTGGTGTCCGGCGCCGAGCGTCGAACCGTTCTTGAGGGTGTACTGGACACAGTCCGCCGGATTGGCCCGGCAGTAGATCCAGCCCTGGAACGAGGCCTTCAGGAAGCGGACGGCGACGTCCTCGTTGCCCGGCTGCGAGAGCCACGAGGCACGAGCGAAGATCGCGTCCTGGAGCATCGCGGTGCCCTCGTCGTTCCAGTTGATGACGTTGAGGGCGGTCGGCTGGACGAGCTGGCCGGTCTCCGGGTCCTTGGCCTCGAGCAGCTGGGCGTACTCGTTGTAGATCATCGCCTCGGCCACGTCGATCTGCTTCGACAGCAGGAGCGTCATGTCGAACGGCTGGATGACCTTTTCGTAATCGGTGCCCTGGGTCAGCCCGGCCTTGAGCGCACCGGCTGTGACCTCGAACTCGTTGCCGAAGTCCCACACGCCGATCTTCTTGCCCTTGAAGTCGGCCGGCTTGGTGATGTTGGAGCTCTTCCACGACACGGACAGGGTGCCCGAGCGCTGGAAGACCTGGGCGATGTCGACCAGGTCGGACGCCGGGTTGCCGATCCGCGCCTCGAGCACCTTCGGGACCCAGCTGATCGTGAACTCGGGGCCGTCGGCGGCCGAGCCGGCCGCCTGCGGAATGACGTCCGGGCCGCCGGGCACGATCGTCAGCTTGATCCCGGCCGCGTCGTAGTAGCCCTGCTCGACCGCCGCGAAGTAACCGGCGAACTGGGCCTGCGGCGCCCACTGGAGCTGGAGCCTGACCTCGGCTGCGGCCGGGGCCTCGGATGGTGCCGCGCTCTCGGCGGCGCTCGGTGCCGCCTCGCTTGGCGCGGCCGCGCTCGGAGCCACCGATGGTGCGGTCGTCGCGCCGCCGCTGCTGCAGGCGGCGAACAGGAAGCTGGCCGATGCGGCCAGTGCCAGGAACTTGCGGGTGTTCGTCATCCTCTCCTCCTCGTACGAGATGGCCAACATCGCTGACCAGGGGTTTCTTGATTCGGCACGCCCACTGCCGGTTCTCCGGGCGAAGCTCCTCCCTACGGTTCCAGGCTTCGCACGGACGCGTGCCACGGGATGACCGCGCGCTCGATCGCGACGGTCGCCAGGTAGAGGGTGATCCCGGCGATCGCCGCCAGCACGATCGCCGCCCAGCTGACGTCGAAGCGCAGGGCGCTCGCGCTCTGGACGACGACCCGGCCCAGCACGTCGCTGGTGCCGCCGAAGTACTCACCGACGATCGCCCCGATCAGGCTGAGCGTGGTCCCGATCTTGAGTGCGGTGAAGAAGTAAGGCAACGCGTTGGGCAGGCGCAGCGCCCGGAGCACCGTCCATTCCGACGCGGCATAGGAACGCATGAGCTCGAGCGCGGACGGCTCGACCTGGGTCAGGCCTCGGGTCACGTTGACCGCGACCGGAAAGAAGACGAGCACCGCCACGATCATCATCTTGGACAGCGGGTTGAGCACGCCGAACCAGTTGTTCATGAGCGGCGCGAAGGCGATGATCGGGACCGCGCTGGCGCCGACCGCGAGCGGCAGGAGCACCTCCCGCGCGGTCGCGAAGCGGGCCGTCAGCAGCGCGTTGACGACCCCGAGCGAGGTCCCGATCGCCAGCCCGCCGACCGCCTCGAACAGCGTCGCCGCGGCTGCCTTGCCGAGCGGCCAGCGTCCGTTCGACCAGTTGTCGACCAGCGCGGTCGCGATCGCGCTCGGGGCCGGCAGCGGGAGGCCACGGAGATCGATGTTGCGAACCGCGAGCTCCCAGGCGCCGATCGCCGCCGCGAACACGACGACCGCCGGCAGGTAATACCCGATCCGCCCGGCCCATCGACCCGCGACACCGCTCGTGCCGGGCGAACGCATGGGAGCGGCTGCCGCCGCCGTCACCCGATCCCTCCCTCGGCCGCAGCCGGGTCGATCGACCCGGCTGCCGGCCCCGGCTCGACGCCGAGCTCGTCCGCGTCTGGCGCGTCCGCGCCGCCACGCCGCAGCGCCTCGCGGACGGCGATCACCAGCTCGAAGTAGCGGCGCTGCTCGCGCGTCTCGACGTCGCGCGGCCGGGGCAGGTCGATCTCGACCACGTCGGTGATCCGGCCCGGTCGGGCGCTCATGACCACGACGCGCGACGACAGGAACACCGCCTCCGGGATCGAGTGGGTGACGAACACGACCGTGATCCCGGTCCGCTCCCAGATCCGCTGGACCTCCTGGTTCATCCGCTCGCGGGTCATCTCGTCGAGTGCGCCAAAGGGCTCGTCCATCAGCAGGATCGACGGCTCGAAGGCGAGCGCCCGCGCGATCGCCACTCGCTGCTGCATGCCGCCGGACAGCTGGTACGGGTGGTGGTGGAGGAAGTCGCCGAGCTCGACGAGCTCGAGCATCTCCCTGGCCCGGGCCGTGCGCCGCGCCGCGTCGTAGCCCATCAGCTCGAGCGGCAACTTGACGTTGTCCTCCACTGACCGCCAGTCGAACAGGACCGGGGCCTGGAAGACGATCCCGTAGTCTCGGTCGCGGCGGGCCCGGTCGGCCGGCTTGTCGTTGATGGTCACCCGGCCGGCGGTCGGCGCGACGAGGTCCCCGATCAGCCGGAGCAGGGTCGACTTGCCGCAGCCCGACGGCCCGATCACCGAGACGAACTCGCCGCGCCGGATCTCCAGGTCGATGCCCTGGAGCGCCGTGGTGACACGCGCTCGGTCGCTCACGAAGGTCTTGTCGAGGGCGGCGATCCGGACGACAGGGGCCGAGGCGCCCGGAGCGACGGTGGGCGCCGTCTCGTCCACCGCGCTCACCCTTCCGCCGCGCCGGGCCGGCCGCGCAGGACGGCAAGCTCGGCCCCTCGGATGACCACGAAGAACGAGACGCCCAGCAGCGAGGACACGAGGATCGCCGCCCACAGCTTCTCCGGTCCGCTGATGTACTGCTGGTTGAAGTTGATGATCGCCCGGCCCAACCCGTCGGGGATCCCGCCGGGCCCCTCCCCGATGATCGCGCCAACGATCGAGGCGGTCGCCGCGATCTTCAAGGCGGTGAAGAGGTACGGCAACGATGCCGGAAGGCGCACCTTTCGATAGGTCGCCCAGCGTCCGGCGGCGTACGAGCGCATCAGCTCGAGCGCCCGTGGATCGGGGGCACGCAACCCGCGGATCATCGCGATCGTGACCGGGAAGAAGGTCAGGTAGGTGGCGATCACGACGACCGACGTGACGTTCGGACCGAACGCGTAGACGATCATGGGGGCCAACGCGACGATCGGGACGGTCTGGCTGGCGATCACGTACGGCACGAACGCCCGCTCCAGCAATCGCGAGTGGACGAACAGGGTCGCCAGGACCAGCCCGAGCAGGGCGCCCACGGCAAAGCCGATGGCGGCCTCACGCCAGGTGTAGAGCGCCGCCCCGACCAGGAACTCCCCGAGCGACTGCTGGGCGTTGCGCTGGACCGGGGCGGCCAGCGCGCCGAGGATGCTGAACCAGTGCGGCAGGTTGAGATCGGTGGCGAACGGGAACCGGAACGGCGGGGAGTAGTCGATGGCGAAGCCGGTCCCCAGGACATCCTTGAACCGCCATGGCACGCCGCCGAGCCACTTCACGGCTTCCCACACGACGAGGCCGCCGACCCCGAACGCGACGAGCGTGCCGATGCGCCGGCGCCGCGAATGGGTGCCCTCGCCGGGGGCGGCCTCGACCGCCGGCCTGGTCGCGGTCGACGTGGACGAGGTGTCGATCGGGCCGGCGGTCATCGGCTATCCGGTGACCGCCTGGTCGGCGATGTCGAGGGCGCGATCGATGATCTCGAAGCCCTCGGCCAGCTGCTCGTCGGTGATGCACAGCGGTGGGTTGGTGTGGATGGAGTTGTTGGCGATCATCGTGTACAGCCCGTTATCGCGGAAGTACTTGCCGATCGCCTTCATCTCGTCCGACGTGCCGTTGAACGGGGTCAACGGCGTCCATGGGTCGCGCCGGCGAACCAGGTCGAGGATCCCAAACAGGCCGAGGTTGCGGGTCGCCCCCACGCTGGGGTGTTTCGCCGCCAGCCGCCGATGGTGCTCGCGCATGACCGGATCGAGTCGGGCGGCGTTCTCGATCAGGCCGTCCTCCTCGTAGACGCTGATCGTGGCGAGCGACGCGGCCAGGCTGACCGGATGGCTGCTGTAGGTCAGGCCGCCGTAGAACATCATCGACTCGAACTTCTGGGCAAGGTCGTGGCGCATCGCCACGGCTCCGAGCGGGAGGTACGAGCTGGTGAGCCCCTTGGCCATCGTCATCAGGTCGGGGGTCACGCCCCAGTGGTCCACCGCGAACCAGCGCCCGGTCCGTCCGAAGCCGGCCATCACCTCGTCGGCCACCATCAGGATCCCGTGGCGGTCGCAGATCTCGCGGACCCCGGCAACGTAGCCGTCGGGCGGGATGAGGATCCCGTTGGTGCCCACGATGGTCTCGAGGAAGACCGCCGCGATCGTCTGGGGACCCTCGTAGCGGATCACGTCCTCGAGACCCTGCAGGCTCTCGGCCACGGGCCGTGGCTCCGCCTCTCCCCAGCGGTGCGTGTCCGGATAGCGAACGACGCCGACGATTCCCGGCTCGTTCGCCCAGCGGCGCGGGTCACCGGTCAGGGTCATCGCCCCGAGGGTGGCCCCGTGATACGAACGGTAGCGGGCCAGGATCTTGTGCCGGCCGGTCGCACGCCGGGCGAGCTTGATCGCGTTCTCGACCGCCTCGGCGCCCCCGAGGGTGAAGAAGACCTTGTCCATGTCGCCGGGAAGGATCTCGGCCAGCTTGGTGCCGAGCCGGGCCCTGACCTCGGTGGCGAACGCCGGCTGGACGTACTGCAGCTTGAGCGCCTGCGCGGTGATGGCGTCGATCACGCGCCGATCGCCGTGCCCGATGTTGACCGACATCAGCTGGCTGTTGAAGTCGAGGATCCGCTTGCCCTCGGGCGTATACAGGTAGACGCCTTCGGCGTGATCGATCGAGATCGGATCGATCGCCCCCTGGACGGACCAGGAGAAGAAGGTGTGCTCGCGTGACAGCCTGGCGATCTCCTCGCTCGTCATCGAGCCGGGAGCGGTCGTGATGCTCATGGATCACCTCGGGATGGGCGCGGCACGGCCGCGAACCTCATCGAAACTCGGACGGACGACGGCGGAACGCCGATTGCTGGTGCGCCATTACAGCACACCGAGCGCCACCGTGGCGGCGCGTTCTATCCCGTGTGATCGACGGCGTCGAGACAGCGCAGAACGGCGTCGGCCGAGCGTTCGATGTCGGCTTCGGTCGTCTGCCAGCCCGAGACCGACACGCGCATCGCCGCCCGGCCCGCCCACACCGTGCCGCCGAGCCAGCAGGTGCCGTCGCGCTGGACCGCGTCGATCACTGCCCGCGTCCGGGCGTCGCCGAGGGAGCCGTCGGCATCGCCGGCAGGCCCTTCGAAGCGAACCAGGACCTGGTTGAGGACGACGTCGTTGAGGATCGAGACCCGAGGGCCGGCCGCCAGTCGCTCGGCCATCCGGCGGGCGTGGGCACAGTCACGCACAATCAGGTCGGCCACGCCCGACCGGCCCAGCGAGCGCAGCGCCGCGAGGACGGCGAAGCCACGTGCTCGCCGGGACGATTCGGGCGTCCAGTTGTAGCTGTCGCGCTCGCCGCCGGCCGTCTCGACGTAGTACTCGGCACCGAGGGTCATCGCCGCGTGGTGAGCGGTGCCGTCGCGCACGAAGACGAGGCCCGAGTCGTACGGCACGTTCAGCCACTTGTGGGCATCGGTGGACCAGGAGTCCGCGGCGTCGTGGCCACGCATCCGGTGACGCATGGAGGGAACGGCGGCGGCCCAGATCCCGAACGCACCGTCGATGTGGACCCAGGCGCCCTGCTCGTGCGCGATCGGGATCAGCTCCTCGAACGGGTCGAAGGCGCCCGTGTTCACGTTTCCGGCCTGGAGGCAGACGATGGTCGGCCCGTCGATCGTCGCAAGCGTCTCGCGGAGGGAATCCGGTCGCATGCGTCCCTGGGCGTCTGAGGCGATCCGCCGGACTCGCTCCCCGTCCCGACCGAGGCCCAGCATCTGGAGCGAGGCGTACACGGTCACGTGTGTGCCGGCATGGGTGACCACGGTGACCGGTGGAGCACCCTGCAGTCCCTGGCGCTCCACGTCCCAGCCGGCCCGCGCCAGCACTCCGTGGCGGGCAGCCGCCAGGGCCGTGAAGTTGGCCATCGTGGCGCCTGTCACGAACCCGACGCTCGTTCCTGCGGGCAGGTCCAGCAGCTCGACCAGCCAGCTGCCGGCAACCTCCTCGGCGACAGCTGCCGCCGGGGAGAGCGCGTACAGGCCGGCGTTCTGGTCCCACGTCGAGGTGAGCCAGTCGGCCGCGTGCGCCGCCGGGAGACTGCCGCCCACGACGAACCCAAAGTAGCGCGGGCCGGCACTCGCGACGAGGCCGGGATCGGAGGCGGCAGCCAGGCCCTCTACCACGGCCATCGGGTCCGCCGGTCCCTCCGGCAAGGGTCCGCCCAGGGCGGCCCGGAGTGCCGCCAGGTCGACCGGGCCACCGACCGGTCGCGTCGACAGCGAGTCCAGGTACTCGGCGGCGAGCTCCATCGTCAGCGCGAGGAGTGGCGAACGATCGGTCATCTGACTGTCATCTCCCGCAATCGACCGGCCAGGACGCGACCGTTCTGGACGCTGATGCTACCGTGATCGCACGCGCTTCGACGAGGAGGCTGCCATGGACCACGCCGCGTTCAAGGCCTGGCTCGATCGCTACATCGATGCCTGGCGGCTCGGCGACCCCACCGCCATCGGCGACCTCTTCAGCCTGGACGTCCGCTATGCCTTCGATCCCTTCGGCGAGGCTGTCGTGGGGCGCGCGGCGATCGTCGCCGCGTGGCTGAAGGATCCGGATCCGCCCGGATCGTGGGAGGCGGACTACGAGGTCCTCGCCGTCGACGGTGACGTCTGCGTGGCCCACGGCCGGACCCGCTACCTGACCGACGACCGGTCGGCGATCGACCGCGAATTCGCCAACATCTTCGTCTGCCGCTTCGATTCCGAGGGCCGTTGCCGGGAATTCACGGAGTGGTACAACCGGCGGCGCACCGAGGCTCTGCCCGACTGAATCGGACCGCCTTCGGCGGTGTACCCTCTGCCCTCTTCGACCTCAGTTCGAACCAGCGTGCGAGGTGCCGTGCCGATGCCCCGAACCGTCCGTGGCGCGCTCGTCCAGGCAACCTGGACCGGCGACAAGGAATCGATGATCCAGAAGCACGAGAAGTACGCCCATGAGGCGGCGGCGGAGGGCGCCCAGTTCATCCTGTTCCAGGAGCTCTTCTACGGGCCGTACTTCTGCCAGGTCCAGGACGCCCAGTACTACAGCTACACCGAGCTGATCCCGGACGGACCGACGACCAAGCGAATGCAGGACCTGGCGAAGCAGACCGGGATGGTCGTCGTCGCTCCGATGTACGAGGAGGACGAGCGGGCCTCGGGCATCTACTACAACACGGCGGCCGTGATCGATTCCGACGGGAGCTACCTCGGCAAGTACCGCAAGACGCACATCCCGCACGTCAAGGGCTTCTGGGAGAAGTTCTACTTCCGGCCGGGCAACCTGGGCTACCCGGTGTTCGAGACGGCCGTCGGCAAGATCGGGGTCTACATCTGCTACGACCGGCACTTCCCCGAGGGGGCGCGCGCGCTCGGCCTCAATGGCGCGGAGATCGTGCTGATCCCGAGCGCGACGTCGCGAGGACTGTCCGAGTACCTGTGGCGGATCGAGCAGGTGAGCCACGCCGTGGCCAATGGGTACTACGTCGGGACGATCAACCGGGTCGGAATCGAGGCCGAGATCGGCGACGACGACTTCTACGGCCAGAGTTACTTCGTCGACCCGCGCGGCCAGTTCGTGGGGGACATGGGCTCGGCTCACGACGAGGAGCTGATCGTGCGCGACCTCGACCTCGACCGGATCACCGAGGTTCGCAACACCTGGCAGTTCTTCCGTGACCGCCGACCCGATGCCTATGGGGACCTCACCCGCCCCTAGGAAGCGCTACCATCCCATCCGGCTCGGCCGTCTGGAGGAGGACGGCCGAGCCGTCTCGTTCCGAGGCGGGAGGCCCAGGCCATGCAGTTCGGCTTCACCCTCAAGCCTGACCACACGATCGAACGGACCCTGGCGCTGACCCGCCAGGCGGAGGCCGCGGGCTTCGATTACGGGTGGCTGTTCGATTCGCACGTCCTGTGGCGTGAGCCGTACGTCCTCCTGACGCTGATGGCCCAGGCGACGACCCGGATGCGTCTCGGCACGTGCGTGACCAACCCGGCCACCCGCGAACCGTCGGTGACGGCGTCGGCCCTGGCCGTGCTGGACGAGGTCTCCGGCGGCCGGATGGACCTCGGCATCGGCCGCGGCGATTCGGCTCGGCGCGTCCTTGGCAAGCCGCCGACGACGATGAGCACGCTCGAAGAGGCCATCCGGGTCATCAAGGACCTGGTCGAGGGCCGAGCCACCCAGTACGAGGGGACGAGGCTCCACCTCCCCTGGACCGGGTCGTGGACGCTGCCCGTCTGGGTCGCGGGCTACGGACCGATGGCGCTGGCGATGACCGGGCGGGTGGCCGACGGGATCATCCTGCAGCTGGCGGATCCGGACTTGATCCGCTGGTTCGTCGCACAGGTGCATGAATCCGCCCGTTCCGCGGGTCGCGATCCGTCGTCGATCAAGGTCCAGGCCGCGGCCGCGGCCTACGTCGGGCCACGTGCTCTCGGTCGGGAGCGGACGCGCTGGTTCCCGGCGCTCGTCTCGAACCACGTCGTGGACCTGGTCAACAAGTATCCCAGGGAGGAACTCCCGGCCAGCCTCACCGGCTACGTCCGGGACCGGTCTGGCTACGACTATCTCCACCACGCCGAGGTGGGCTCGTCCAACGCCTCGTTCGTTGGCGACGAGGTGACTGACCGGTTCTGCGTCCTCGGGCCGGCCGCGGACCACATCGAGAAGCTCCGCGAGCTGGCCGCCGCCGGCGTCGACCAGTTCAACGTCTATCTGATGAACGGCGACGAAGCGGATCAGCTGGAGGCGTACGGCCGGGACATCATTCCGGCCCTGCGTGGGGCGGACGCCTGACCGGTATCGCGCGACCTGGGCACGATCCGCCACAATGCGCATCTGATCTCTGGGCGCCTCGCCGAGGAGGAACGGATGCGCACGCTCATCACCAACGGCACGATCGTCACGGCCGATGGCTCGTACCCGGCCGACGTCCTGATCGACGGCGAGACCATCGCCCAGATCGGTCGCGATCCGGCCGGCGCGGCGGTGACGGCGGACGAGATCATCGACGCGACCGGCAAGTACGTGGTCCCGGGCGGGATCGACGGCCACACCCACATGGAGCTGCCGTTCGGCGGCACGTTCGCCAAGGACACCTTCGAGAGCGGCTCGCGTGCCGCCGCCTTCGGTGGGACGACGACCATCATCGACTTCGCCGTTCAGGCCAAGGGTCACGCCCTTCGTGAAGGACTCGACACCTGGATGGCCAAGGCCGAGGGCCACACGGTCGCCGACTACGCCTTCCACATGATCATGAGCGACGTCAACGACGCCACGCTGGCCGAGATGGACACGCTGGTCGCCGAGGGTGTCCCCGACTTCAAGCTGTTCACGGCCTACCCGGGCGTCTTCTACAGCGACGACGGATCGATCCTGCGGGCCATGCAGCGGACCGCCATGAACGGCGGGCTGATCATGATGCACGCCGAAAATGGGATGGCGATCGACGTCGTGGCCGCCCAGACCTTTGCGGCCGGGACGACCGATCCGATCGGCCACGGGCTGGCCCGCAAGGCCGTCTTCGAGGGCGAGGCCACCAACCGCGTGATCCGACTGGCCGAGGCCTCCGGCGCCCCCGTCTACATCGTCCACCTCTCATCGCGCGAGGCGCTGGCCGAGGTCCGGGCGGGTCGGGACCGCGGCTCGAGGGTCTTCGCCGAGACTTGCCCGCAGTACCTGTTCCTCTCGCTCGACGACATGGGCAACGGCTTCGAGGGCGCCAAGTTCGTGTGCTCGCCGCCGCTCCGGCCAAAGGACCACTGGGACGAGCTCTGGAACGGGCTGATCAAGGACGACCTGCAGCTGGTCGCCACCGACCACTGCCCGTTCGACTTCCACGGCCAGAAGGAGCTGGGTCGCGGCGACTTCCGCAAGGTCCCGAACGGACTGCCTGGCGTCGAGGACCGGGTCGATCTGCTCCACGATGGCGGCGTGGTCGGAGGCCGCATCTCGAAGGAGCGCTGGGTCGAGATCATGTCGGCGGCGCCGGCGAAGCTGTTCGGCCTCTACCCGCGCAAGGGAACCATCGCGGTCGGCTCGGACGCCGACCTGCTCGTCTACGACCCGAACCGGAAGCGGACGATCTCCGCGGCGCAGCACCACATGGACGTCGACTACTCGTGCTACGAGGGACGAGTCGTCCAGGGCGCCAGCGACATCGTCATGTCGCGCGGCTCGGTCATCGTCCGCGACGGGCAGTTCACCGGTCGGCCGGGCCACGGCCGATACCTCAAGCGCGCACCGGCCGACCACGCCCGGCTCGGCTGAATCGATGACCCCGCCGGCCACGGCGCGGACGATCCGCATCCCGTCCGACGTGAGCCGGCTGGCCGACGTTCGCGAGATGGTTCGAGAGGCAGCCCTGGCCGCCGGCGCCGATCGGGCGTACGTCGGCGACCTTGTGCAGGCCGTGGACGAAACGGCGACCAACGCGATCGTCCACGGCCACGCCGGCCGGCCCGGCTGGGTCGAGGTTCGGGTCGCCGATGCGGGTGATCGGCTCGTGGTGACGATCGAGGACGACGCCCCGCTCTTCGATCCGACGACCGTGCCCGAACCGGACCTGCGCGTGCCCCCCGAGCACCGTCGGCCCGGCGGCATGGGCGTCCACCTCGCCCGGCTGTGCGTCGACGAGATCAGCCACCGGCCGCGACCGGGAGGCGGCAACATACTGACCCTGGGACGAAGGCTGGAACCGCGGGCGAAGGAGGACCGGTAGATGGCCCTGGACACAACGGTCGCGCAGGCATCGGGGCGCGTCCCGATCACGGTCGTCTCGCTCGACGGCGAGCTGGACGCGTCCAACTTCACGGCGCTGATCGAGACCGTCCGCGGGCTGTATGACGCGGGGTCGCGGCACCTGCTGCTCGACCTGACGGACCTGCGGTTCATGGCGAGCTCGGGGCTGGTGGCCCTCCATTCGATCGTGCGCCTGATGCACGGCGAGCCGCCGCCGGACCCCGAAGCCGGCTGGGGCGCCCTCCATGCGCTCGGCCAGGACGTCTCCGAGGGATCCACCCAGGCGGAGGTCCAGCTGTGCGGCGCGCAGCCGGCGGTCGAGCGCGTCCTGTCGCGGACCGGCCTGAACCGCCTCTTCCTCAGCCACCCCGATCGAGCGACGGCGATCGCGGCGTTCTGACGCGTCCGGCTGTTGCCATGTCCGACCCGTTGCCTCCAGGCGGCCCAGGCGTCGACGCGATCCTGGCGCCGTTCCGAGGCCTGGCCTCATCGCTCTCGATCGCCATCCACGACGCCTCGGGGGTGCGCGTGGGCGGAACGTCGCCGGTCGACGCTCCGCCGGGGAGCCTGACCCGGGACATCGTGGCCGGACCGCTGGTGGGCGGCCGTGTCCTGGCCTGGGGATCGTCGGTCGCGACGCCACTGGCCGTGGCCAGTGTCGAGTCGCTGGCGATCGCCCTCGGGATCGCGCACACGGTCGGCGGGGCGGGCATCGCCGACGTGGTCGCCGCCCGCCGGATCGAGCAGGAGCTGGCCCACGGGCGGCGACTCCAGCGCAGCTTCGTGTCGCTCGTGGCGCCCGAAGTCCCGGGCTACGAGCTGGCCAGCCACTACGAGGCCGCGCGCGAGGTCGGCGGTGACTTCTTCGACCTGTTCCGGATGCGCCGGCGCGGGCGGCCGCTGAGCGTGGTCATCGCCGACGTCTCGGGCAAGGGCATCGCGGCGGCGCTCCTGATGGCGTTCTCGCGACCGCTCCTCCACGCCGCCGTCGACAACACGACCGGTCCGGCCGAGGCGCTCGAGCGGACCAACCGCATCCTCGTCCAGGAGCGGCGTTCGTCGCTGTTCATCACCGCGCTGTGCGCCATGCTGGCCCTGTCCACCGGGCGCCTGCGCCTGGCCAACGCCGGTCACGAGCCGCCGCTGATCATCCCCGGCGACGGCTCTCCGATCCTGCCGGTCGATGTCGGGGGTCCGCTCCTCGGCGCATTCGGCTCGCTCGGCCTGTTCGAGGCCGAGGTCGAGCTCGGCGCAGGTGACGTCGTGCTTTTCTACACCGACGGCGTGACCGACGCCCGCTCGGCGGCCGGCGACCGCTTCGAGGAGGATCGGCTGCTGGCCGCCATCGAGGCGGCGCGCGACGGGTCGGGCACTGGACACGGAACCGCGGCCGAGATCGTCGAATCGATCCGGGCCGCGGTGACCAGCTTCCAGGCCGGCATGGCGCCGGCCGACGACATCACGATCGTGGCGATCGGACGGCGTCGGCCGGTGCTCCGGCGAGGCGTCAGGCGCGGCTAGCGCGTTCGCGGGAAGCCGAGATCGATCTTCGACGTCCCGGGATCAGGCCAGCGCGAGGTGACGATCTTGGCCCGCGTGTAGAACTGGATGCCCTCGGGGCCGTACATGTGCAGGTCGCCGAACAGCGAGCTCTTCCAGCCGCCGAAGCTGTAGTAGGCGACCGGCACCGGGATCGGCACGTTGATCCCGACCATACCGGCGTTCACCTCGAACTGGAACTGGCGAGCCGCGCCGCCATCGCGGGTGAAGATCGCCGTCCCGTTCCCGTACGGGTTGTCGTTGACGAGCTTGACCGCCTCGTCATAGGTCTTGACCCGGATAACGGTCAGGACCGGGCCGAAGATCTCGTCCTTGTACGCATCCATCGCGGGAGTCACGTGGTCGATCAGCGAGACGCCCAGGAAGAAGCCGTCGGACGTCTTGTACAGCGGATGCTCCCGACCGTCGGCCACGACCGTCGCACCCTGTGCGGCGCCGCTGTCGAGATATGCCGCGACCTTGTCGCGATGCTGTCGGGTGACCAGCGGGCCCATCTCGGCCGACGGGTCGCTGCCCGGGCCCACCTTGACCCTTGGCAGGCGGGCCCTGATGGCCTCGACCAGCGGGTCGGCAACCGAGCCGACGGCGACGACAGTCGCGATCGCCATGCAGCGCTCGCCGGCCGAGCCGTAGCCGGCGGAGATCGCCGCATCGGCAGCCATGTCGATGTCGGCGTCGGGCAGCACGATCATGTGGTTCTTGGCGCCGCCGAGCGCCTGGACGCGCTTGCCCGCCTTGGTCCCGGTCTCGTAGATGTAGCGGGCGATCGGCGTCGAGCCGACGAACGAGACGGCGGCGATGTCCGGATGGGCGAGGATCGCGTCGACCGCGACCTTGTCGCCGTGGACCACGCTGAAGACGCCGGAGGGCACGCCTGCCTCCACCAGCAGCTCGGCCATGAAGTTGGCGGCGGACGGATCCTTTTCGGACGGCTTCAGGATGAACGTGTTGCCGGTCGCGATCGCGGTCGCGAACATCCACATCGGGACCATTGCCGGGAAGTTGAACGGCGTGATGCCGGCCACGACGCCCAGCGGCTGGCGGATCTGGTAGACGTCGACGCCGGTGCTCGCCTGCTCGGTGAAGCCCCCCTTGAGCAGGCTCGGGATCGAGCAGGCGAACTCGAGGTTCTCGAGGCCTCGCGCGATCTCGCCGAGCGCGTCGCTCGGGACCTTGCCATGCTCCGCGGTCAGGTGCGCCGCGAGCTCCTTGCGGTGCGTTTCCACCAGGTTGCGGATCTTGAACATGATGTCGGTTCGCTTGGACAGCGATGTCGCTCGCCAGGCCGGGAAGGCGGCCCTGGCGGCCGCGACGGCCGACGCGACCTCCGCCTCGGACGCAAAGTCCACGTGCTTCGTGAGCTGGCCGGTGGCTGGGTCGTAGACGGGGCCCTCGCGGCCCGAGGTGCCGGCGACCGGCCGGCCGCCGATCCAGTGGCTCACCCGCCCGGAGGCCTGTGGCTGGGTAGCGAGGGCACCGGGTTCGGCGACCTGTGTCATGGGACGACTCTCCATGGTGATGACCGACGCTCGGGCGGCCATGGCTCGATGACGAGCGACCACGATACCCCACACCCCGGCGCGACGGCGTCTTCGGCCCTCGCGATCAGAAGCGCGGCCGGACCTCCGGATCCGCCCAACGCACCTCCGCCGCTCGTCGGGCTCGCTCCTGCAGCCGCGGGCCGAGCGCCGCGAACCAGGCGAACCCGACCGTCGAGACCACGACCACCAGGATGGCGATCAGGCCGCCGGCGTTCGCGCCCAGGACGACCGGCTGATCGCGCCAGGAGCTGGCGATGATCGCGCGCAGCAGCCCCCACGCTCCAAGACCGAGGAAGAAGGCTCGACCGTCGCTCCGCTCGAAGACGCCGGCCATCAGGATCATGGTCAGCGCGGTCAGGACGACCAGTGTCGCGATCCCCTCGAAGGCCTGCGACGGCAGCGACGGCAGCGACGGAGCCAGCGATCCCCATGGGCCCGGCCCCGTATACGCGGTCGCCCAGGCTGCGGTGCTCGGTGCACCCTGGCCGTCGCCGGTGAGGACCATCGCGAGCTTGCCGGTGCCAAGGACGAACAGGAGCGGACCGATCGCCACGTGCAGCCATCGGCCCACGGGCGCGCCGAGCAGCCGTGCGACGTACCCGGCGGTCAGGACGCCCCCCAGCACGCCGAGCCCCAGCTCGAGGCTGCCGACGGCAGGATCCGCGATGGCCCCCGTCCGGGATCCGTAGTAGTCCAAATGGAGCAGGACGTAGCCCAGCCGTCCGCCGACGACGGCACCCGGCACCGCGCCGATCGCGATGAACGCCAGGTCGTCGAGGCGGAGTCTGGCGACCCGCGCCAGCACACCGGTCAGCACCAGCGCGGCGATCAGCGCGCCCGCCAGGGCGAGCACCCCCCAGCGTATGGCCAGGTCGCCGTACGGATGGGCGATCGGATCGAACGCGAAGGTCAGGACGGCGGTCGGCACGGTCCCGGGAGTGTACCCAAGGGCCGAGTCAGCCGAGCTTCTCGACGAGCTCCCGGACGGACGCGGCCGATGCGTCGAAGGCGGCCTGTTCCTCGGCGGTCAGCTCGATCTCGAAGATCCGCTCCGCACCGCCCGCGCCGAGCACGACCGGGACACCGACGAACAGGCCCTCGGTATGGAACTCGCCCTGCAGGTAGTACGCGCACGGCAGGACGCGCTTTCGATCGAACAGGATCGACTCGACCATCTCGACGACCGACGCCGCCGGGGCGTAGTAGGCGGAGCCCGACTTGAGCAGCGCGACGACCTCGGCGCCACCGTTGCGCGTTCGGTCAACGAGCTCCTCGATCCGCTCGGCGCTCAGCAGCTCGGTGATCGGGACGCCACCCACCGTCGAGTAGCGCGGCAACGGGACCATCGTGTCGCCGTGGCCGCCCAGCACGAAGGCCCGGACATCCCGCACCGAGACGCTCAGCTCCTGCGCGATGAAGGACCTGAACCGGGCCGAGTCGAGGACGCCGGCCATCCCGATCACCCGTTCGCGCGGGAAGCCGGACGCCTGCATCGCCACGTGGCACATGGCGTCGAGCGGGTTGGTGACGACGATGATGATCGCGTCGGGCGAGACCGCCACGACCTGCTCGGTGACGGAGCGGACGATGGCCGCGTTCTTGGCCAGCAGGTCGTCACGGCTCATGCCTGGCTGGCGTGCCAGCCCGGAGGTGATGACGACGACCTTGGCCCCGGCCGTGTCCGCGTAATCGTTCGTGCCGCAGATCTCGACGTCATAGCCGACGACGGGTGCCGCCTCCTGGAGATCGAGCGCCTTGCCCTGCGGGAGGCCGGGCACGATGTCGATGAGGCAGACGTCGGCGAGGCCTGTCTCGATGATTCGCTGGGCGGTCGTCGCGCCCACGTTGCCCGCACCGACGACGGTGACCTTATGACGAGGCATCCGGATCCAGTCTCCTTTCGGGCTCGATCAAGGTCAAGCCATTCTAGGCGGGTTGATGGTGATCCTCGACATCCGTCCATGACCGGGCAGGACGTCGAGCGATGGTCCGACGGAACGGCCGCGGCGAGGCTTGCGGTGACGCATCAACACCTCAGCTGGAGCCATCTCGATGACGCTCACTCCCGGATTGACGCTCCTCGGCCTGCTGCTCGTCCTCGTCGCGATCCCGTTCGCGTTCAGCCTGGCGCCCCTGGTCATCGGCCTGATCCTGCTCGCGTTCGGCGTCCGGCGGGCGAACGAGGGGCTGGCCGCGGCAGCCTGAGGCCCGTCGACCCGGTTCAGTCGACCCGGCGGTTCAGTCGACCCGGCGGGTCAGTCGAACCCGGCGGGTCATTCGACCCGGCGGGTCATTCGACCCGGGGACCGGCGGCCTGGATGAGGTCGCTGACGCCGTCCGCATAGGCCCGGAAATTGTCGGCGAACATGCGCGCCAGCTTGCGTGCCTGCTGGTCATAGGCCGCAGGATCGGACCAGGTCGCCCGCGGATCCAGGAACCGCCCCGGCACGTCCGGGCAGCTCGTCGGGACCTCCAGGCCGAAGATCGGATCCGTCCGGGTCTCGACCTTGGCCAGGCTGCCGTCGAGCGCCGCTCGCACCATCGAGCGGGTATGCGCGATGTTCATCCGCTCCCCGGTCCCGAACGGTCCACCCGTCCAGCCGGTATTGACCAGCCAGACCGGGACGTCGTCGTGCTCGAGGCGACTGACCAGCATGTGCGCGTACTCACCGGGGTGGCGGGGCATGAACGGGGCACCGAAGCAGGCCGAGAACGTCGCCTTCGGCTCCTTGATCCCGACCTCGGTGCCCGCCAGCTTGGCCGTGTAGCCGCTGATGAAGTGGTAGGCGGCCTGCTCGCGGGTGAGCCGCGCGATCGGCGGCAGGACCCCGAACGCGTCCGCGGTCAGGAAGACCACCGCCCGCGGCGTGCCGGCGATGCCGGTCGGGTCGGCGTTGCCGATGAACTCGAGCGGATACGCGCCCCGGGTGTTCTCGGTGAACCGCTCGGAGTCGAGGTCGAGCGCCCGCGTTCGCGGGTCGAGGTCGACGTTCTCCAGGACGGTCCCGAAGCGACGCGTCGTCTGGAAGATGTCCGGCTCGTACATCGGCGAGAGCCGGATCGTCTTTGCGTAGCAGCCCCCCTCGAAGTTGAAGGTGATGCCGTCGCCCCAGCCGTGCTCGTCGTCGCCGACGAGGCTCCGCCGCGGATCCGCCGACAGGGTCGTCTTGCCGGTTCCGGAGAGGCCGAAGAAGACGGCGGCGTCGCCCTCGGTCCCGACGTTGATGGCCGAGTGCATCGGGAGGACGCCTTCATCCGGCATCAGGTAGTTCATCACGGTGAAGGCGGACTTCTTGATCTCGCCGGCGTACTCGGTGCCGACGATGATCACCTCCATCCGGCGCAGGTGGACCAGGATCGCGGTGCCGGTCCGCGTCCCCTCGGTCGCCGGGTCCGCCTGGAACGACGGCACGCAGATGATCGTGAAGTTGGGTTGGAAGCCGTCCAACTGTTCAGGCGTCGGTCGCCGGAACAGGTTGCGCGCGAAGATGCTGGCCCAGGCGGTCTCCGTGTAGACGCGCAGGCGGCGCTGGTGGGCCGGCGCCGCGCCGATCAGGCAATCCTGGCTGTACAGGTCGCGGCTCGCGGCGTACTCGACGAGGCGTGCCCGGAGTGCCTCGTAGTGGGCCTCGGAGACCGGTCGATTGACCGGGCCCCACCAGACCTTGGCCTCGGAGCCGGGCTCCCAGACGATGAACTTGTCCTCGGGCGAGCGTCCGGTGTGCTTGCCCGTCTGGACGACGAGCGGCCCTTCGGCGGCCACCAGCCCCTCGCCCCGACGGATCGCGTCCTCGTACAGCTCTGCGGTCGGCAGGTTGGCGCGGACGGTGCGGCCCAGGGCCGGTCGCGTGGCGGCGCGGCTTGGACTCGTTGAGGCCATCGACTCGGACTCCTGTAGCACAGGCGATCACCGCTCGATCGACCGGCCGCGCGTGGCGCGGACGCTGCCGTGGCAGGCCCGCGGGAGTCGGCTTCCGCAGTCGCGTTGGCGGGGATGCTACCACGCACCGCCGCCAGGGTTGCGAGACGGTTTCGAATCGTGCCACGCCGTTCGGGCGCGTTGACAGGCCGCCGGGCCCGCCCGTAGCATCCGGCCACAACCGAAGAGTGCTTTATCAAGAGTGGCAGAGGGACCGGCCCGTTGAAGCCACGACAACCTACCGGTGCGAGCCGGCAAGGTGCCAAGTCCGGGCAGGTCTTCCTGCAAGATAAGGGAACTCCCTTCGGAGACCCCTTTCGACGGCAAGGCGGTCGCCTGTCCCACCCGGTCCCGCGGCACTCGTCCCAGTCCGCGGAGTCCACCCATGGCGATCGAGATCCTTCCCACCGCCGCTCCACCGTCGACGCGAACCCGGATCGTCGGGCTGCGCTGTCGCGGCTGCGGCCGCGCCGAACCGATCGGCCTCTCCTATGTCTGTCCGGCCTGTTTCGGTCCGCTCGAGGTCGAGTACGACTATGGGGTCGTCAGGCGGACGCTCACGCGAGCGGCGATCGCGGCCAGGGCGCCGGGGATCTGGCGGTATGTCGAGCTGCTACCGGTCGATGCGCCGCCCGCGCGCGGCCTTCCGGTCGGGTCGACGCCGCTCCTCGGGGCCGATCGACTGGGGCCTGCCCTGGGCCTCGAGCGGCTGTGGATCAAGGACGACACCCGCAACCCGTCACTCAGCTTCAAGGACCGTGCCGTGGCGGTCGCCGCGGCCCGGGCTGTCGAGTTCGGCGTGGAGGCGCTCGCCTGCGCCTCGACCGGCAACCTCGCCGGGGCGACGGCGGCGGCCGCGGCCGCCCTCGGCCTTCCGGCCTACGTCTTCGTCCCGGCCGACCTCGAGCCGGCCAAGGTGGACCACGCCCTGGCGTACGGGGCGACGGTCGTCCCGATCGAGGGTACCTACGACGACGTCAACCGGCTCTGCCTCGAGGTCGCCGACGAGACCGGCTGGGGCTTCGTCAACATTAACCTTCGGCCGTTCTACGCCGAGGGCTCCAAGACGCTCGCCTTCGAGATCGCCGAGTCGCTCGGCTGGCGCTCACCGGACGTCATCGTCGCGCCCGTCGCCTCGGGCGCGATGTTCACCCGGGTCGCCCGGGGGTTCGAGGAGCTGGCCGAGGTGGGCCTGATCGAGCGCCGCCCGATCCGCTTCGTCGGCGGCCAGGCGATCGGCTGTGCGCCCGTGGCGACGGCCTGGGCGGCCGGGACGGATGTCATCGAACCGGTCCGCGCGCCGGACACGATCGTGCGCTCGCTGGCCATCGGCAACCCGGCCGACGGCCGCTACGTCGTCGGTGTGGCGGATGCCACGGGTGGCTCGATCGAGGCCATCGACGACGACACCACCGCCGCCGCGATCCGCGACGTCGCCCGGCTCGAGGGCATCTACCCGGAGACGGCGGGCGGCGTGACCCTGGCCGCGGCGGCCGCGGCCCGGCGCCGCGGCGTGATCCGGCAGGGCGACGAGGTGGTGGCCCTGCTGACGGGCAACGGACTCAAGACCCCGGATGCCCGAACACTGGGCATGCAGGAGGTCGTCGCCGCGCCGGGCCGGCCGGGACTCGCCCCAGTCATCCGGCCAAGCCTCGGCGCCTTCGAGCGATGGCTGGGAGGTACGGCGTGAGCACCGTTCGGATCCCACCCACCCTCCGCGGTTCGACCGGCGGCGCCAAGCAGGTCGAGGTCGCCGGTGGCACCGTCCGCGAGGTCGTGACCGGCCTGGTCGCGGCCTACCCCGCCCTCGAGGCGCAGCTGCTGGCCGGCGACGGCGAGCTGAACCGCTTCGTCAACGCCTTCCTCAATGACACGGACGTCCGGCACCTCCAGGCGCTCGACACGCCCGTGGCCGAGGCTGACACCCTGGTGCTGCTGCCCGCGATGGCCGGCGGCTGAGGCGATTCAGCGGCTGAGACCCCGGCGGCCGGGGCCCGCAGCGGCACGTTCCTGCCAAATGGCCACCAGGCGGGCGTTAGGCAGCCCAGACCTGCCAAATGACCACCAGGCGGGCAGATGGCAGAAGACGGGACGAAACCTGAGCGTGGCCCAACTCCCCGACCCGGCCGAGCCTCGGCCTAACGCCCGCCTGGGGAGCACTTGGCAGGGATTCGCGGGCGCGGCGCTGCGCGGGCCACCCAGGCCCGGGTCCCGGCCGTCAGGCCTCGTCCAGCGCCCGCCCCAAGTCGGCGATCAGGTCGCCCGGGTCCTCGATCCCGACCGACAGCCGGACCAACGCCGGATCGACCTCGAGCGGCGAGCCGGCCACCGACAGGTGCGTCATCGCCGCCGGCACCTCGATCAGCGACTCGACGCCGCCGAGCGACTCCGCGAGGGTGAACAGTCGCGTCCCCTCCCCGATCGCGATCGCCCGTTCCGCGGCTGAGCGGCCGTGACGCCCGCCGGCGGCTGGGATGAACGAGACCATCCCTCCGCCCGAGCGCATCTGCCCACCCACCAGCCGGGCCGACGGGTGGGCATGCGGACCGCCGGCGAGACCCGGATAGCGGACCGCCGACACGTCGGACCGCGTCGCCAGGAACTGCGCGACCGCCGCCCCGTTGCTTCCGTGGCGCTCCATCCGGAGATGGAGCGTTCGCAGGCCACGCAGGACGAGGAAGCAGTCGAGCGGGCCCGGAACGGCGCCCATCGCATTCTGCAAGAAGCGGAGGCGCTCGGCGGCTTCGCGGTCGGACGTGACCGCCACGCCGAGGATCGTGTCGGAGTGGCCGGCCAGGTACTTGGTCGCCGAATGGAAGACGATGTCTGCCCCCAGGCTCAGCGGCCGCTGGAGCGCCGGCGAGGCGAACGTGTTGTCGACGACGACCAGCGGGCGGCGTCCGCCCTCGGCGGCCCGCCGCCGGACCGTCTCGACCGTGGCGGCGATGTCGACCAGCTTGAGATGGGGGTTGGTCGGGCTTTCGAACCAGACGAGCCGCGTCCGCTCCGAGAGTGCCTCCCAGAGAGCGTCCTGACCGGACGCCAGGTCCACGTAGCGGGCATCGATCCCCTTGCCCCGGTGAACTCGCTCGAGGTAGCGGAACGTGCCGCCGTAGACGTCGTCACCGACCACGATCTCATCGCCCGGGCCGGCCAGATCGGCGATCGCGGCGGTGGTCGCGGACCCCGAGGCGAAGGCGATCCCGGTCGTGCCGCCTTCGAGCCGGGCGACGGCACGCTCGAGACGCTCGCGCGTCGGGTTCTGCGAGCGCGCGTACTCGTAGCCGCGACGCGGCCGGGCGACGCCGTCCTGGGCGAAGGTCGATGTCTGGTAGATGGGCGGCGCGACCGCGCCGGTCAGTTCGTCCGGCTCGGCGCCGGCATGGACGGCCAGCGTGTCGAACGCGTCCTGGTGGTCCTCGTCATGCACCGCGGCATTCTGGCACCCGCGCGGTCATGGCGTGACCGACCGGGCGGTCACGATGTGACCGTCCAGTCGTCGAGCTCGAAGACCAGCTCCTCGCCATCGATGTCGTCGATCTGGACGCCGGTCTCATGGAAGCCGAGGCGCGAGACGATCGCCCGCGACGGGACGTTGCCCGGTGCGACCGCGGCGCGGAACCGGTGGATTCCGTGCTCGCGCGCCGCCCAGTCGAAGAGGCCGCGGACGGCCTCGCCGGCGACGCCCTGGCGGCGGTACTGCGGCTCGACGCGATAGCCGACCTCCACGCGCCCCTCGGCGTCGGGCGGCGCGTGGAAGCCGGCGGTGCCGACGAACCGCCGCGTGCCGTCAGGTTGGGTCAGGACGATCGCCCGGCCGAGCCAGGGCTGTGCCTCCGGATCGTCCTCGAGGTCCACGATCCGGAACTGCAGGAAGTTGTCGAGCTGCTCCGGCAGCTCGTTCGGAACCCGCACGCCGAGCTCCTCCGACGCGCCGTCGAGGTCGCGGGCGAGCAGCAGGGTCATGAAGCGCATGGACATCGAGACGAGCTCGAAACGGGCGGTGCGGATGGGTGGTACCGGCATTGGCGCATGGTCGCACACCGGCGTATAACCTGATACATTTCTGGCGCACGTTTCTCACAGCCCGCTGAGGACCCCCGATGCGCACCGCCACCCCCGACACCCAGACCACGGTCATCGCCCCGATCCCGTTGCGCGAGCGATTGCTCGCCTGGAAGGAGATCCTGGAGACCGCCAACCCGCCCGTGACGCGCCCGCTCGATGCCATCGGCAAGTGGCTGGTCATCACCCGCGCGGCCGTCTTCCCGATGACGATCTGGTCCGGGCTGATCGGCGGCCTGCTGGCGGTCGAGGCGGCTCGCTCGGCCGGCGGCGCCGCGGTCGACTGGGGACTGTTCGCGATCGCTGTCGTCGGGCTCGTGCTCGCGCATACCGCCAACAACATGATCAACGACTACTTCGACACGGCACAGGGCATCGACACGGACGACTACGTGCGTGCGCTCTACGCCCCGCATCCGATCCTGGCCGGCTGGGTCACGAAGCGCCAGCTGGCGTCCGCGATCCTGGTCGTCAACACGATCGACGCGCTGCTGATGCTCTACCTCGCCTCCGTTCGCGGGCCGTTGATCGTCGCCTTCGCGCTCGGCGGCCTGTTCGTGTCGGTCTTCTACGTCGCTCCGCCGATCCGGCTCAAGCACCACGGTCTTGGTGAGCCCGGAGTCTTCCTGGTCTGGGGCCCATTGATGGTCGGCGGCACGTTCCTGGCGGCGACCGGCACGACCCCTCCGTGGGTGCTCCTCGCCTCGGTGCCGTATGCGCTGATCGTGACGTCGGTGCTGTTCGGCAAGCACATCGACAAGATCGTCGCGGATACCAAGCTCGGCGTCCGAACCCTTCCCGTCATCCTTGGCGAAGCACGCGCCAGGACCGTGGGTGCCTGGCTCATGATCCTGTTCTACCCGTTGACGGCGCTGATCGTCGTGGTCGGGCTGGTCGGCCCGTGGGTCCTCCTGATCGCGCTCGGCATCCCACGACTCCTGTCGGTGCTCAAGGTGTTCGACCGGCCCAAGCCGAGCGGCCCGCCGCCCGGATACCCGGAGCGTGGGTGGCCGCTGTGGTTCGTCGGCTACGCCTTCATCCACACGCGCCGGGCGGGCGGCCTGTTCACGCTCGGGCTGCTGCTCAACGCGCTGATCCCGATCAAGCTGCCCTGGCTATAGGGTTCGGCCGGCCCGTGCCGTGGCGGTCAGGCCGGGCGCACCGGCCGATGGGCCAGGTACTCGAGGAAGTCGAGCTTGGTGACGACGCCCGCCGGGCGATCGCCGCGGACCGCGACCAGGGCCTGCGCGCCGCCGGACAGCAGCGCGAACGCCTCGTCGAGCGTCGCCGAGGCCTCGACCAGCGGGAGCGGCGGATCCATCACCTCGCCGACCGTCCGCGACACGACCGTGGGGTCACGGAACGCGCGCTCGAGCAGGCCTTTCTCGCTGATCGAGCCGACGAGTCCCACGACCGCGTCGCCCTCGGCGTCCTCCGAGACCGGCAGCTGGCTGATTCCGTAGGCCTGGAGCGTCGCGATCGCATCGCCGACCCGCTCGGTGGTGCGAGCGACGACAACTGGCGGCATGTCGGGCGCGTGGTGGCGGTCGGCAAGCAGCTCAGCGACCCGGGTCGTCGCACCGGTGGTCGCCAGCAACCCGTTGGCACGCATCCACTCGTCGTTGTAGACCTTGGACAGGTAGTTCCGCCCGGTGTCGGGCAGGATCACCACCACCACGGCCAGGCTCCCGCCTTCCTCCAGCGTGAGATCGCGAACGACGTCGAGCGCGGCGACCAGCGCGGTGCCGCACGAGCCGCCGGCGAGGATCCCCTCCTCCCGGGTGAGGCGTCGCGCCATCGCGAACGCGTCGCGGTCGCTGACGCGAACCCATCGGTCGACCACCGATGGATCGTGGGTGCCGGGCATGAAGTCCTCGCCGACACCCTCGGTCAGGTACGGGCGGGCCGTGTCGCCGGACAGGACGCTGCCCTCCGGATCGGCACCGATCACCTGGATCCGCGGGTTGCGTGCCTTGAGCGCGCGCGCCACGCCGGTGATCGTGCCGCCGGTCCCGACGCTGGACACGAGGTGCGTGATCCTTCCGTCGGTCTGCTCCCAGATCTCGGGGCCCGTCGTCCGCTCGTGAGCGTCCGGGTTCTCCTGGTTCCAGTACTGATCGGGCTTGAACGCACCCGGGATGTCTCGCGCCAGGCGGGTCGCAACGGAGTAGTAGCTCTCCGGCGACTCGGGCGCCACGTTCGTCGGGCACAGCACGACCTCGGCCCCGTAGGCGCGCAGGAGCTGCTGCTTCTCGGACGACTGCTTGTCGGCCATCACGAAGATGCAGCGATAGCCCTTCAGGGCCGCGGCGATCGCCAGGCCGTGACCGGTGTTTCCGGACGTCGGCTCGATGATCGTGCCACCCGGCCGGAGCAGCCCGGCGCGCTCGGCCGCCTCGATCATCGGCAGCCCGATTCGGTCCTTGACCGAACCGCCCGGATTGAGCATCTCGAGCTTGGCGAGGAGGAGCGGCTGGCGATCGGCCGGCCCGAGGTCACGCGTCAGCCGGCTGATCCGGACGAGTGGCGTCCCGCCGACGAGATCGAGGATCGTCTCCGCGTAGTGCATCCGCGCGAGGATAGCGCCCCGTCCAGCCGCGCGGGTCAGCCGTCGCGGTCGAGCGGGCCGCGCCGCAGGAGCAGCCACGTCAGCCGGCGCCGAAGCCGGCGTGGATGGTCTGGAGGATCCGCCGTTCCGGGGTAGAGCTCCACAACGACCGGGCCGAGAATCTCGGCGAGGCGTTCGCTCATTCGCCGAGCGACCTCGAGCTCTTCGCGCGAGCCCTCGGCCGGCAACGTCGCGCCGGGCGGCAGGCCGGCCAGGGCGCGCGCCGACGCGACGGGCAGGACCCGCGACGCCATGCGACGGCCGAGGTAGAGCTCGTCGGTCCCGGCCATGGCGAGCGGGACGATCGGTGCGTCCGTTCGCAACGCGATGACCGCCCAGCCGACCCGGAACTGCCCGATCCGCCCCGGCGGGCCGCTGACCGTCCCCTCGGGCATCTGGACGAAGACGCCACCGTTGCCGATCACCGCCCGAGCCGCGGTCACGTGCTGGTCGATGCCGACCCCGCCCCGCCAGACCGGCAGCAGCCCACCGAGCCGGTGGATCAGGCGCTCGCGCCAGCGCGAGGTGAACGTCGACGGGCCGCTGCCCAGGAACCAGGCGCGCGGTGCGGCCGGGATGGCGTGCAACACGACGAACGGATCCATCCAGCCGCGGTGCGCCGCGCCGACGAGGAGGTACCCGCCATGGGGCAGGTGCTCCTGGCCTTCGGTGCGCAGTCGGAACCGGAACGCCACGAACAGCACGAATCGCGCGACGAGGCGGACCAACCGGTAGAGCAGGGACGCGGACGACTCCGGCGGTCTTCCCAGCCAGGCGAGGCCCTCGACCGCGCCGCCGCGTGCCGCGGCCAGGGCCTCGGGTGAGATTCGTGCCGGCGGCGGGCGCCGACGGGTCGCCCGGTCGCGGCGATCGGGCGCGTCGATCGCGCCAGCGCCTTCCTGCGCGCCCGTCGACGCCGGGTGTTGGCGTGCACCCGATGCGCCACGTGGGCCGTCGGGCCCGGCCACGCTCAGGCGGCCGCGACGTCGGGCGACGGTTCGTCCTGGTCGTCGCCCTCGGGTTCGGCGGCCCGTCCTGGAGCGCCCCAGGTCGCCGCTTCGGGCCGGGAGGGCGGACCGTCCTCGAGATGTCGGTCACGGTGGCGCCAGAACAGGATGATCAGGGCGGGGACGATGAACAACAGCGACACGATCTGGGCCGTCGGGACGCCGAAGAAGGTCCAGTTGTCGTGGCGCTGGGTTTCGAGCGCGAACCGAACGACGCCGTACCAGATGAAGAAGGTCAGGGCGAGGTCACCGGGGCGAAGCCGGTTCCGGAAACGGAAGCCGAGCCAGATGAGGAAGGCGGCGCCCAGGACCCCCGACAGCGACTCGTACAGAAAGAGGGGCTGGAACCGGGTCGCGTCAAACGGAAAGGCGTCGCACGAGTAATCCGCGATGCGATGCGCGCATTCGATCGGGATCCCCCACGGCAACGTCGTCGGCGGGCCGTACAGCTCCTGGTTGAAGAAGTTGCCCCAGCGTGCAACGGCCTGCATGGTGAACAGGGCCGGGGCGATGATGTCTGCCCAGCGCCAGATCGGCTGGTGCAGCCGCCGCGCATAGATGACGACGGCGACGAGCCCGAAGGCGATCCCGCCGTATACGCCGAGACCCGTATACGGCGGCAGGACGATCTTGAGCAGGTCGTCCTTGTAGAGCGCCCACTGATCGATCACGTGGTAGGCCCGGCCGCCGATCAGGGCGGCGATGGCCACCACGATCATCCCATTGCCGACGACCTCGGGGTCCTCGCCGGCCCGGCGGGCCAGCCGGACCAGGACCTGATACGCCGCGGCAAGGCCAAGCGCATAGCCGATGCCGTACCAGTAGACGGGCAGCGGCCCGAGCTGAAAGGCGATGGGGTTGGGCGTGAAGTCGAACATCCGGTGGAGTGTAGCCGCCCATCGCGGGTGGGCTCCCTATACTGGCCGCCGGTGAACGCTGAATTCAACGTCTGGCTGCTCATCGTCGGCCTGATCCTGGGGGCCGGGCTGGTCTGGCTCGTGGTCATGGACTCGCGCCGCCGTGAGGCCGAGGTCGACGGGTTCGAGCGCCCTCGCGAGGCGGCGTGGCTGTCCGCGGTCATGGCCGAAGACGGCTACGACGTCAGTCCCGAAGCGGCCGAACGCCTGCTCCTGCTCCATCGCGCCTATCTCGGCGCACCGCCGCCCGACGAGGTCGAGGAGGACGACCCGGCTCAGAGTCCCCCGCCCAGCACGGGCGGCGCATCGATGGCAGGCCCGGACGCGTCGACCAGCGAAACGCCGAACCGCGCGTCGCTGGACACGCCGGAGACGGCCGGAACGAGACCGATCCAGTAGGCCAGGTCGCCGCTGAAGAACATCTTGCCGACCCGTTGACGCTGGCCGCCGCGCTCCACCCAGCAGCGGTACTCCTGGCCGGCGGGCGGCGCGGTGAGGCCGGTCGTGACCACCACGAGCTCTGAGGTGGACGGCGAGAAGACCAGGCTGCCGGCGAGGTTGGGGTCCGACGTGCCGGCCAGCGCGACGTGCTGCGCATCCGGCTGCCCGGTCACCCGCAGGGTGGCGGTCGTGATCTCCTGGAGCGTGTGGACCGTGTCGGTCTGATCGGCGAGCTGCTGGTCGACGCGACCTCCGACCAGCATCGAGGTGGTCGCCACGGACAGGACGATCGCCGCCGCGATCGCGGCCACCCAGCCGAGAGCCGCGCGGCGACCGCCGATCGTTCGCCGCAGCGTGGTCGCAGGCGTCGTAGCCGGTACTGTCCCAGCGGCGGGAAGGAGGACCGGGGCTGATGCCGCAGCGGCCCCGGCCGTCAGGGGACCACGAGCCCGACCGAGCGCTCGAACGGAGGCCAACGTCCGTTCGCGCAGGTCGGCGGGCGGCATCTCGCGGACGGTCGCCTCGATCAGCCTCGACGCGCGCTCGAGGCGCGCGAGCTCGTCCGCACAGTCCGGGCAGCCAGCCACGTGCGCCGCCACTGCCTGGGCCGTCGCGGTGTCGCCGGCGATCAACCGGTCGATGCCACCGGGCTCGACGGCCGCCAGCTCCAGCTGCTCCCGTGTTGTCTCGTGATCCATGGTGTCCTATCGATCCTTGCCGGTCGGGACCGGCAGCACATCCAGCGCGGGCGACGGGCCGAACTCCCCGCCGAGCGCCTCACGCAGGCGCAGCAGGGCTCGCCGCGTCCGCGTCTTGACGGTTCCGAGCGGCCACGCGAGCCGCTCCGCGATCTCGGTCTGCGACAGCTCCTCCTGGTAGGCCAGCAGGATGACCGTCCGTTCGACCTCGGGCATGGCTGCGACGGCGCTGCGGATCGCGTCGCGCCGGTCCGCGGCGGCGGCTGCCTCCTCGGGCCCCGGGGGCTGTGCAGCACCGGCCATCACCGTGCCGCCGGCTACCGCCCGTTCGAGCGCTTGCGTCTCGCTCTCATCGCGCCCGGACGACGAAAGCGTGACGAGCTGCGGCCGGCGGCCAGCCGCACGCAGCCGGTCCACGGCCCGGTTCCGCCCGATCGTATGCAGCCACGCGCTCAACGATCCGGCGCTCGGATCGAAGAGCTCGGCACGATTCCACAAGGTGAGGAATGTCTCCTGCACGACCTCCTCGGCAACCCCTCGATCTGACGTCAGCCGGTACGCCGCCGCGAAGATCGCGTCGCCGTATCGGTCATACAGCGTGCCCAGGGCTGCCTCGGACCCCGCCGCCAGCTCGCGAACGAGGTTGGCATCCTCGGCGGCCCCAGGACGACGCTCTGTCATCGTCTACGCCTCGGGCGATCCGTCGGTTTCATGCTGGGTGCCCGATGCGCGCAGTGGCCGCCGTTCGAACGCGCTCGACAGGACCACGTCGGTCTCGGTCGAGAAGACGTGCGGGTTGATCTGGAGACGATGGATGATTCGCTCGAGGTCGAGCGTGTCACGGACGCGAATCTTCAGCAGGTAGTCGGCCTCGCCGGCGATGTGGTGGCACTCCTCGACCTCCGGGATCCGGGCAAAATCTGCGGTGAGATCGTGGGCGCCGGTGCCCGGCGCCTGGGTCAGCCACGTGAACGCGAGCACGCCGTAGCCCATCGCGTCCGGGGCGACGACGGCCGAGTAGCCCTGGATGACGCGGCGCCCCTCCAGCTTCTTGACGCGCTCGTGGGCCGACGGCCCGCTGATCCCGACCTCGGCCCCGAGCTCGGCGTACGGGCGGCGCCCATCCGCCTGGAGCAGCTCGAGGAGCCGCAGGTCGATCCGGTCCAGTCCCGACCGAACAGGCACTTAGTCACACTCCGTTAGGTCATGTGGCACGACAAGTATCGATTCGTTAGGCTATCATCGGTCCTGAGGCATCGTGTGGATGCCGCGCAGCGGAGGATCACCCATGGTCGTCGCGATCATCATTGGGCTCCTGGCGCTGTTTTCGTTGATCAGCTTCGCGCTGGGCACCGACGACGGGCGCCAGCGGGGTTACACCCCCAGGGATGAAGTCATGTTCTGGATGCGGTTCGGGAACCACTGAACCCATCAGCTTCGCCCTAGCCTACCCGACGAGGCCCCGGACACGGGGCCTCGATCGATTCCCGGGCCGGCCATCGTGCCTCAGCCGGTGGCGGCGACGCCGATCAGCGAGCCGATCAGGTAGGTCACCAGCGCTGCCGCCAGTCCGATCCCGAGCTGGCGAACGCCGGAGAAGACCAGTCCCCGACCGGTCAGCAGGCTGACCGCGGCACCAACCGCGAAGAGCGCAACCAGGCTCAGTCCCAGGCTGACCAGCAGCGCGACCGTGCCTCCCCCGACGAGGTACGGGATGACCGGCACGATCGCGCCGATGGCGAAGGCCACGAATGACCCACCGGCCGCGCCCCACGGCGATCCCAGCTCATCGGGATCGAGCCCGAGCTCCTCGCGGACGAGCATGTCGAGCGCGTTGTCCGGGTCCTGGAAGATTCGGTGCGCGATCCGGGCTGCCTCGTCCGGGGCGAAGCCCTTGGCTCGATACGAGGCAGCCAGCTCGGCCTCCTCTTCCTCCGGCATGGCTGCCATCTCGGCACGCTCGAGGGCGATCTGGCGTTCGAACAGCTCGCGCTGGCTCTGCATCGAGATGTACTCGCCGGCGGCCATGCTGAACGCTCCCGCGAGCAAGCCCGCGACTCCGGCCAGCAGGATGAAGCTCGGGTTGTTCGACGCGGCGCCGGCGACCCCCATGACCAGCGACAGGTTGCTGACCAGGCCATCGCTGACCCCGAAGATGATCGCCCGGAGCGTCCCCGATCGCCCCGACCGGTGCCACTGCTCACGCTGGCCGATCTCCGCGGCGCTGGCCGCCTCGCGCGCGATGGCGACGCCGTCACGTGGTGCGCCCGCGACGGCGGCCGCGCCCGAGTCGTCGATTCCACGCTTCAGTCGTTTCCAGATCTCGGCGTGCTCGCGTTCGTCGGCGGCGATGGCGGCAGCCTCCGGGGAACCGCCCTGCGAGTCGTACGCGTCCTCCTCGTCGCCTTCGAGCGCCCTGACCAGCTCGGCGACCGCGGCCGTCCCGAACAGCCGCGCGGCGAGGATGATGAACCGGACGCGCATCCGCGGCCCACCGGCCAGCGGCACGTTCGCGCCGAGCTCGGCCAGCTTGGTCGCCCAGATGTCGGCGTGACGCCGCTCGTTGGAGGCGATCCGACGGAACGCTTCGGCGCGCCGCCGGTCCTTCTCGATGGCGGCGAGTGCGTCGTACAGGAGGATCGCGTCGCGCTCCAGCTTGAGGTTGTCGAGGCTCTGCTCGACGTCGATCGGGGCCACGTCGGGCATCGTAGGCCATCGTCGTCGCGTAGACTCGGGCGCGATGACCGCCGCTCGCCGCCCCCCGCTGCGCTATCTCGCCGCCGCCGATGTCCTGGCGGCGATGCCCGACCTCGACGAGCGCCTCGCCCTCGCCGAACGAACCATGATCGCCCTGGTCGCCGACGCCGAGCTGCCCCCGAAGATCGCCGTCCACCCCCGCCCGGATGGGTCGTTCGCCCATGCCATGCCCGCCCACCTGCGCGGCGCGGATGGGTCGGGTCGTGACGACCTTGTCGGCATGAAATGGGTGGCGGGGTATCCGGGCAACGACACGCTGGGCCTTCCCGCGATCCACGCCGTGGTCGTGCTCAACGACGCGGCCACGGGGCTGCCGACCGCGATCCTCGACGGGGGTCCGATCACGGCCATGCGGACGGCCGCGGTGTCGGGCGTGGCGATCGCCCGGTTCGCGCCGTCGGTGACCGGCCGACCGCCACGAGCCGGGCTGATCGGGGCGGGGGTTCAGGGTCGCAGCCATCTCGCCATGCTCGGACGGGCGCTGCCCGGCGTGCGGCTGGCGATCTTCGATCGGAACGCGGAACGGGCCGACGAGCTCCGCGACGAGGCGCGACGGACGCCCGGGATCACCCAGGCGGAGGTCGCGCCGGATGCCCGGTCGGCCGTCGCGGGGGCAGACGTGGTCGTGACGGCAGCATCGTTCGGACCGGTCCGCCAGGTGATGACCGGTGATTGGCTGGCGCCCGACGCACTCGTGGTGCCGGTCGACTACGCGACCTATTGCGCCGCCGACGTGGCACGCGACGCCGCGCTCTTCCTCGTCGATCATCGCGACCAGTTCCTGGCCAACCGGGCGGCGGGCCTGTTCGAGGGCTACCCGGATCCGGCGGCGACGATCGGCGAGGCACTGATCGCCAGCACGCCGAGGCCGGCGACCGGTCGCGTCGTGGTCACGCACCTGGGGGTCGGCCTGGCGGACGTCGTCTTCGGCTCGGCAATCCTCCGTCGCGCGGAGACCCTCGGACTGGGCACGCTGCTCGGCCGCTGAGAACGCGCGCAGGCCGCGAGCACGCGTCGCGGCGTCCCGCCACACTACGGCCGTCGGCCGCAGCAACCCGACGCAGGTGGAGGGGTCCGTGCGCATCGTCAAGGGCGTGCTCGCCCTGGCCCTGGTGGCGATCCTGGTCATCGCCCTCGCCGGCGTCGGCCTGCTCGTCGTGGTCACCGCCAGGGCGCTCCCCCAGGAGTCCGGGGCCGCGAGCATTCCTGGGCTCGGCGCACCGGTCAGCGTCGTTCGCGATGCTACCGGCATCGCCCACATCACCGCCGACACGCCCCACGACCTGTTCTTCGCGCAGGGCTATGTGCATGCCAGCGAGCGGATGTGGCAGATGGAGGTCTGGCGGCACATCTCGGCCGGGCGGCTGGCCGAGCTCTTCGGCCAGAGCCAGCTCGACACCGACCGCTTCATCCGGACGCTCGGCTGGCGGATCGCCGCCCAGCGCGACCTCGATGCGTACACGCCGACCACGCGCGCCGTCCTCGACGCGTACACGGCAGGGGTCAACGCCTGGCTGGACGGCCATCGCGGCTCGCTCGGGCTCGCCTTTCTGGCGAGTGGCGACACGCCCGAACCGTGGACGGACCTCGACACCGTGGCCTGGGGCAAGGTCCAGGCCTGGAATCTGGGTGGCAACTTCAACACCGAGGTGTTCCGCTACCTGGCCGACGCGACGCTCGGCGATCCGGCCCGGACCGACGAGCTCTTCCCGGCGTACCGCGCGGGCGCCCCGGTCATCACCCCGACCGGGCTGCCGGGATCGAACCTGACCGGTCGCCAGCGTGGCGGGACGACCCTGGCCGACGTGTCCGCGTCAGCCGCGCCGGGCTCGGCGCCCCTCGATCCCGCCCAGCTGGCAGCGTGGCGATCGGTGGCCCGGCTCGGCCAGACGGCGCTCCAGGTGGCCGGTCTCGACGCCGCCGACGGGCTCGCCTCGGATCACGGGATCGGGTCGAACAACTGGGTGGTCTCGCCGTCGATGTCGGCGACCGGCGGCGCGCTGCTCGCCAACGACCCGCACCTCGGGATCTCGATGCCGTCCATCTGGTACATGAACGGCCTGCACTGCCGGACCGTGGACGCGGCCTGCCCGTATGACGTGGCCGGCGTCTCGTTCCCGGGCGTGCCCGGCGTGGTCCTCGGCCACAACGCGCGGATCGCCTGGGGCGCGACCAACGTGGACCCGGACGTCCAGGACCTGGTCATCGAGACGGTCGATCCGGCCAATCCGGCCAACTACCTGCACGAGGGGACATCGATCCCGTTCGAGGTCCGGCACGAGCAGATCAAGGTCAAGGGCGGCGCCACGGTCGATCTCGAGGTCCGGTCGACCATGCACGGCCCCATCCTCAACGGCGTCGAGGACAAGCTGGCCGACGCGCCGCCGATGGCCCTGCGCTGGACCGCGGCGCTCGACACCGACCGGACACTCGAGGCGATCCTGGGCCTCAATACCGCCGCCAGCTACGACGACTTCCGCCGGAGCCTCTCGCTGTACGGCGCACCGTCGCAGAACTTCGTGTACGCCGACGTCGACGGCCACATCGGCTACCAGCTGCCGGGCGACATCCCGATCCGCTCCGATCCGGCCGACCACGGCGCCCGCCCCGTCCGGGGCGACGACGGCAGCGGCGAATGGACCGGCCGGATCCCGTACGGCGACCTGCCGAGGCAGCTCGATCCGCCCGACGGCTGGATCGTCAGCGCCAACAACGCCGCGGTCGACGGCGACTATCCCCACTTCATCGGCCGGGAATGGGATCCGGGCTACCGGGCCGAGCGGATCATCGACCTGGTCAACAACTACGGCGCCGACGGGCTGACCGTCGACGAGATGGGGGCGATCCAGTTCGACAGCTCGCCCCTGCGGGCGCGGGACATCGTGCCCCTGCTGGCGAACGTGACCCCGTCGACCGAGGACGGCCGGACGATCGCCAGCCGGATCGCCGCCTGGGACGGCGCCTGCGGGATCGACAGCACGGGCTGCGCCGCCTGGAACGCGTGGGAGTACCGAGTGATGCGCGACGTCTTCGACGACGAGCTCGGACCGGCGCTGGCGCGCGATTACGCCGGCAGCCCGTTCTCGTGGGTCCTGCTCGCGCAGCTTCTCGACGATCCGCGCAACCACTGGTGGGACGACGTGTCGACCAAGGGACAGGTGGAACAGGGGGACCAGATCGTGGCCCGGGCGATGGACGAGGCGGGCGCCGAGCTGCGCGCCTCGATCGGGAGCCCGGATCGCTGGTCCTGGGGCCGGCTGCATACGGCCACGTTCCGCGAGGCGACGCTGGGCGCGAGCGGGATCGGGCCGTTGGAGTGGTACTTCGACGACGGGCCATATCCGGTCCCGGGCATGGCCGGGGCCGTCAACAACACCTACTACCGGTTCACGGCGGCGTACCCCGATCCCGAGGACCCCGCCTACCGGCCCGTCGGCATCGATCACGTCTTCGATCTCACGAACATGCCGAGCTATCGCCTGACCATCGACATGAGCGATCTCGACGGGGCACGGATCGTCATCACCACGGGCCAGGCCGGCAATCCCTTCGATCGCCACTACAACGACCAGATCGACCCCTGGTCGAGCGGTCGAACGGTGGCGCTTCCGTTCACTCCCCGTGCGATCGCGGCGGCCGCCGTGTCGACCCTGACCCTCACGCCGTGAGCGCGCGAGGTGGCGCGCCGGGCGCCGACGTGGTCGTCGTCGGCGCCGGGGTCATGGGATCCTGGACGGCGCTGCAGGCCCGCCGGCGTGGCTGGCGGACGACCCTGATCGATGCCTTCGGAGCGGGTCACTCCCGGGCCACTTCGGGCGACGAGACGCGGATCATTCGCGCCTCTCACGGCGCGGATCCCTTCTACGCGCGCTGGTCGCGCGAGGCACGCGAGGCCTGGATCGCGCTAGGCGAGGCGACCGGGGAACGTCTCTTCGTGCCGGCAGGTGCGCTGTGGTTCGCCCACACCGAGGACGGGTTCGAGGCCGCATCCGAGTCGACCCTGCGCGAGCTCGGGATCCCGGTCGAGCGCCTCTCGCCGAAGGCGCTGGCAGCTCGATGGCCGCAGCTCGCGGCCACGGACCTCGCGTTCGCCGTCTTCGAACCGGAAGGGGGCCTGCTGATGGCTCGCCGGGGCGTGGCGGTGGTGGCTCGCCAGTTCGAGACCGAAGGCGGTCGCTTCGAGCTTGCGTGGGCGAGCCCCGGCAGGCGCCGCGGGCGCCGGCTCGAGGCCGTCGTGACCGGCGACGGCATACGCCATGGCGCCGACCAGTTCGTGTTCGCCGCCGGTCCGTGGCTGCCACGCCTCTTCCCCGACGTCGTCGGCGACCTGATCCGGGTCACCAAGCAGGATGTCGTCTTCGTCGGGTCGCCGCCCGGCGACGGGCGCTTCCGCGCCGAGGAGCTGCCCTGCTGGGTCGATTACGAAGCGGCGTTCTACGGCGTCCCCGGCGTCGAGGGTCGGGGCATGAAGCTTGCCCCCGATCGCTACGGCCCGGTCTTCGACCCGTCACACGGCGAGCGGATCGTGGATCCCGAGTCGGTCAGGCTCGCCCGCCGCTACCTGTCGCGGCGCTTCCCCGCGCTGGCCGATGCGCCCGTGGTGGAGACGCGCGTCTGCCAGTACGAGACCACGCCGGACAGTCATTTCGTGATCGATCGCCATCCCGACCTCGACAATGTCTGGCTCGTCGGCGGCGGCTCGGGTCACGGCTTCAAGCACGGGCCGGTCATCGGGCGGCATGTCGTCGGGCGACTCGAGGGCGCGAGTCTCGCGCCCGGCGAGGAGCGGTTTGGCCTGGCTCATCCGCGTGTTCCCCAGGCCACGCTACGAACCGGCGCCGACGGCATGGTCGAGGGCTGGGCGGACTGGTAGGTCCGCGCGGCGGCAGTCGTGAGGGCCCTTGCGACGCGGGCCTGGCCGACACGGCGTCCCGGAAGCCTCGGCGACAGCTGGTCGCGCGCCCGCGGTTTCCGGGTGGTTCGAGGCAAACCCAATGATCGCGATGACGTGGACCATCGATCCGTGCTCAGCCACAGGCAGCCTGACGCCCGGCCACCGCGCAGCGACCGGGAGATCGCCTCGAGCTCAGCTGGACGAGCTCACGAGACCAGACCGGCTACCCGAGATCGTTTCCTTTGTCTCGAACGATCTCGAATCCGACCCTGTCGGACGTCGCGCCGCCGCGTCCGGCGTGAAGGCTAGTCGTTGACCTCGAGCGGGCCGTCCGGGACCTCGATCAGGATCCGCCCGTCCTCGACGACCACCGGGTAGACGGCCAGCGGCACCTCGGCCGGCGGGTCCAGGGGCTCGCCGGATTCCAGGTCGAAGCGCGACAGGTGCAGCGCGCAGGTCAGCGTGCCGGCTGTCAGGAACCCCTTGTCGAGCTCGAAGTACTCGTGGCTGCAGATGCCCTGGACGGCCAAGAGCTCCCCGGTGTTGACCACGAGGACCTGGTCCGTGCCGTCGACCCAGGCCATCTTCATGGTCCCTTCGGGGACCTCCTCGACCGCGAGCAGGTCGATGCGTCTCACGCGGCGGCGTCTGCCCCTGCGCCGATCCCGGCGTCCCATTTCTCCTCGAGTCGCCCGCGCAGGCGGTCGCGGGCGTTGGCCAGCGGCACCCGTGCGACGACCGGTTCGAGGAAGCCGAGCACGATGAACTTGCGCGCCTCGTCCGGCGGGATGCCGCGGCTCTCCAGGTAGAACAGCTGGCTCTCGTCGATCGGGCCGACCGAGCTGGAGTGGGCGGCGCGGCGGCAGTCCGGCTGGTCGATCTCGAGCGACGGGATCGCGACGGAGCGCGTTGCCTTCGACAGGTTCATGCCGAACTCGCCCAGGAAGCTGTCGGTCCCGACCGCGCTCCGGTCGATCACGATCATCCCCTTCATGAACGAGCGGGCCCTGTCCAGCAGCGCCCCCTTGGACAGCAGGTTGCCGGTCGTGTCGCGGCCGGCATGGTGGGTGTACGAGGTCAGGTCGAACAGCTGGTCCTCGCCGCCAAAGACGATCTCGACCTGCTCCACCGTGCTGCGGTCGCCTTCGAGATGATTGTCGACGCGGCTGCGGACCAGCCGCGACCCAAGCTGGGCGAGCGCCCAGTGGAGCGAGGCGCCCTCGCCGATCACCGCGCGTCGATGCTGGAAGGCCACGGTTGTGAGCGGCAGTTCCTGGAGCGAGGCCACGGCCAGCTTGGCGTCGCGCCCGAGGGTCACTTCCAGGGTGCCCGCCAGGAGCGATTGTCCCGCGCCGGCGGTCTTCGGGCCAGACGCCACAAGCTCCTCGAGCAGCGAGACGTCGGCACCGGCGCCGATCCGGACGAGCGTTCGCGCGATCAGCGCCCGGTCAGGGTCACCGACGGCCCAGCGAATGACGATCGGCCGTTCCAGGTGGAGGCCGTCGGGAACCTGCAGGCGTACGCCCTGGCTCCAGAAGCCACGGGCCAGGGCGGCAAGCTTCTCATCGGCCGGGAGCCCGGCGCCGCCTTCGATCTCGGCGCGAAACCCGTCCGGATCGCGCTCGAGGGCCTGGCCGAAGGTCTCCAGGATGACCCCGGCGGCGGCGGCGGCCGGCTCCAGCACGAGGCCCGCGACGCCATCCTCGCGCAGGTCGATCAGGCCGGCGACCCCTTCGGGGAGCTCGGTCGAGGCGATGGCGTTGGGCGCGCTCGCGGTCCGGACGTAGGGTCGGGCGTCCGCCAGCGAGGCGTTGCGGAGGTCGAGGTACGTCGTGTAGAGCTGGTTGGGCTCGATCGGGAGCCGCTCGAAGGCCTCGAATGCGGCGATCCGCTCCGCTCGCAGCCAGTCGGGCTCGGAGCGATCCGCGGCGAGGACCTCGGCGAGACCCCTGTCGGCGAACTGGAACGGAAGATCGGTCGGGGCCCGGCGAACCGGGCGAGGTCGTGGTGACGCGACCGTCATCCGAGCGACCCCTCCATTTCGAGCTTGACCAGGCGATTGAACTCGATGGCGTACTCCATCGGGAGCTCCTTGGTGAAGACCTCGAGGAAGCCCTGGACGATCAGGTTGGTCGCCTCGTTCTCGGTCAGGCCGCGGCTCATCAGGTAGAAGACCTGCTCCGCGCTGACCTTGCCGACCGTCGCCTCGTGGGTCATCGAGGTGTCGTCTTCCTGGATGTCGATGTACGGGTAGGT
>JBGPVC010000004.1:0-48791 GCA_041491485.1 Candidatus Limnocylindria bacterium | reverse complement strand
GCCCTCCGGTAGGCGCGGCGGGCGTCAGCCATGGGCTCCCGGGGCCACGGGCTCCTCGAGGATGAACTTGCGACTGGCGGCGTCGTATGGGACCGGGTCGGGATAGTGGCCGTCGAAGCAGGCGAAGCAGAAGCGCTCGTACGGCAGGTCGAGCGCCGCAAGGACGCCGCGGATCGACAGGTAGCCCAGCGAGTCGGCCCCGATGAACTCGCGGATCTCGGCTTCCGTATGGGTCGCGGCGATCAGCTCCGTCTCGACCTGGGTGTCGATGCCGTAGAAGCACGGATGGAAGATCGGGGGCGCACTGATCCTGACGTGGACCTCGGTCGCACCCGCCCGTCGCAGGAGGTCCACGATCCGCTTGGTGGTCGTCCCCCGGACGATCGAGTCGTCGACGACGATCAGGCGCTTGCCGGCGACGACCGCGGGCAGCGGGTTGAGCTTGATCGTCACGCCGCGGTGCCGCAGCCCCGATGACGGCTGGATGAAGGTTCGGCCGGCATAGCGGTTGCGGTACATCCCTTCGCGGTACGGGATCCCGGAGGCCTCCGCGTAGCCGGCCGCTGCCGGCGCCCCGGTATCCGGGACCGGCATCACCAGGTCCGCCGCGGCCGGATGCTCGTCGGCCAGCTGCATCCCCATCCGCCGCCGGGATTCGTAGAGGTTGCGTCCCTCCATGTACGAATCCGGGCGGGCGAAGTAGATGAGCTCGAAGACGCACAGCGCCGGTGTCGCCGTCGCGTAGCGCACGGAGCGTGGCGGCTTGCCCGGCTCGAGCACGACGAGCTCGCCCGGCTCCACGTCGCGGACGTACTCGGCACCCACGATGTCGAGGCCCGCGGTCTCCGACGAGAGGCACCAGCCGGTGGACGCGTCGTCGTCGTCCTGCCACAGCCCATCCTCCCGGCCACCGAGCGTCGCACGCGGCAGCCTGCCGAGCACCAGGGGCCGGAACCCGAACGGATCGCGCACGCCGATGACCCGGCGCTCGTCGAGGACGACCAGGGCGTACGCGCCACGGACCCGGGGCAGCACGCGCTGGAGCGCCTCGACCGTGTCGGCCGCCGGCTCGTCCGCCAGCAGCGCGGTCAGCAGCTCCGTGTCGGTCGAGGCCGGCAGGCGGGTCCGGCCGCCCTGCAGCTGGCCGAGCAGCTCCCGCGTGTTGATGAGGTTGCCGTTGTGGCCGATCGCCAGCGCCCGCCGTGGCCCCAGGCGATACGTTGGCTGGGCGTTCTCCCAGATCGTCGAGCCCGTCGTCGAGTAGCGGCAATGGGCGATCGCGAGCTGGCCTCGGAGGCTGGGCAGCCGATGCTCGTCGAGCACCGTGCTGATCATGCCGAGGTCCTTGTAGAGCATCAGCTGCTCGCCGTCGCTGACGGCGAGCCCGGCCGACTCCTGGCCGCGGTGCTGGAGCGCGAACAGGCCAAGCGCCGCGATCGAGGCGGCATCCGTCGGCTCGCCGCTCGGAAGGACTGCGCCGAAGACCCCGCACATGCCTCAGCTCTCCCAGCCCAGCGCCCGGGCGAGCCCGTGGTCCCAGGCATGGCGGAGGTCCCGGAGCGGGACATCCAGTGCGTCGGCCACCCGTCCGCCGCGCTCTTCGGCCGCCCCCATGGCCGTGGCCGAGGTGGCCTCGATCACCAGCCGATCGCCACCCACCGAGCCGATCGGTTCGACCGGCAGCCCGTGCTGCCGAGCCAGCAGGACGAGCGCCGCAGCATGTCCCGGCCGGGCGGTCACGACCAGCCGCGACGGGCTCTCGCCGAACAACCCGACGGCGGGCGAGCCGACGTGCGCCAGCCGCACGGTCGCACCGAGGTTGCTCCAGATCGCGCACTCGGCCAGGGCGATCGCGAGACCGCCACCGGACACATCCTGGGCCGAGGCGACCAGCTCTCGGGCGATCGCCTGGCGGACGAAGGCCTGGACGGCCGCCTCGCGCGCGAGATCGAGATCGGGCGGCGTGTCGTCGGCGGTCACGCCAGCCAGCTCGGCATAGGCGGAGCCGACGAGACCCGGGGTCGAATCACCGACGAGCACGATCGCGTCGCCGGCCTCGACGAACGCGGGACCGACCAGCGTCGAGATGTCGTCGAGCAGACCGACCACGCCGATCTCGGGGGTCGGCGCGATCCGCCCGGCTGGCGATTCGTTGTAGAGCGACACGTTGCCGCCGGTGACCGGCAGTCCGAGCGCCCGGCACGCGTCGGCAAGCCCGCGAACGCCCTCGCTCAGCTGCCAGAAGGCGTCGGGGCGCGTCGGATCGCCGTAGTTGAGGCAGTTGGTCACGCCGAGCGGCCGGGCTCCGGTGATCGACACGTTCCGGGTCGCCTCGGCCACCGAGAGCGCCGCACCCAGCCACGGATCGGTCGTCCCGACCGATTGATTCCCGTCGGTCGCGGCCACCAGCGCCTTGCGCGTCCCTCGCACGCGAACGACCGCCGCACCTCGACCCGGCCCGGCCACGGTATCCGCCCCAACCGTCGAGTCGTACTGCTCGAAGACGGCCCGGCGGGATGACAGGTTCGCCGACCCGAGGAGGGCCAGCAGCACGGCGCCGGGATCCATGCCACGCTCTGGAAGCCGGTCGCTGACGGCGGCCGGAACGCCCGGAGCCGGCGCTCCCCGCCGGTGTGCTGGCGGGCTCGCCACGCGGGCATGCACGATCGCGTCGCTGGTGAGCGCGCGAGCCGGAACCCGACAGATCTCTCGCGCTCCCGCCGCCGGGCGTCCCTCGGCGTCCAGGCCACCCACGACGACCGCGATGTCGCCATCGTCGGTGACCCGGCCAATGATCGCGGCCGGCAGCCCCCAGCGCCGGCAGACCTCGAGGACCGCGGGCCAGCGGTCGGGCCGGACCGCGGCGCACATGCGCTCCTGCGACTCGGAGATCATCACCTCGAACGGCTCGAGCCCGGGTTCCCGGCGCGGGACGGCATCCAGGTCGACAATGATCCCGGTCCCGGCCCGGTCGGCGGTCTCCGAGGTCGCGCAGGTGATCCCACCGGCTCCCAGGTCCTGGAGCCCTTCGACCAGCCCGCGCTCGATCAGCTCGAGCGAGGCCTCGATCAACAGCTTCTCGGCGAACGGGTCGCCGACCTGCACCGACGGTCGCTTGGACGGGTCGTCGTCGGTAAAGGTGGCACTCGCCAGGACAGAGGCGCCCCCGATCCCGTCCCGCCCGGTCGCCGAGCCATACAGCACGACGAGATTGCCGGGTCCGGGTGCGGATGCCAGCGTCAGGCGGTCTTCCCGCAGCAGCCCGATCGCCATCACGTTGACCAGCGGATTGCCGGCGTAGCTGGCGTCGAACACCAGCTCGCCGCCGACCGTGGGTACGCCGACACAGTTGCCATAGCCGCCCACGCCTCGGACGACCCCGTCGACGAGGTGGCGGGTTCGAGGATCGGCCGGGTCACCGAACCGCAGGGCGTCGAGGACCCCGATCGGCCGGGCGCCCATGGTGAAGATGTCGCGGAGGATGCCACCGACGCCGGTGGCGGCGCCCTGGTACGGCTCGACCGCCGACGGGTGGTTGTGCGACTCGATCTTGAAGGCGACCGCGAGGCCATCGCCGATCGAGATCACACCGGCGTTCTCGCCCGGCCCGGCGACCACGCCCTGGCCCTCGGTCGGTAGCGTCGCGAGCAGCGGCCTCGAGCTCTTGTACGAGCAGTGCTCGCTCCACATGACGCTGAACATGGCCAGCTCGAGGTCGTTCGGGTTCCGACCGCCCAGCCGGTCGCGGATGGCCTCGAGCTCCTCGTCGGTCACGCCGAGCCGGCGATGGAGCGGCTCGACCGGCGCGTCCGCGACCGTCATCGACCGGCCGCCTCGAGCGCCGTCGCCATGCCGGCCGCCCGTCCGGCACTCTCGACCAGCGAGCGCAGGATGCCCATCCCGTCGTCCGAGCCGAGGATCACCTCGGCCGCACGTTCCGGGTGCGGCATCAGCCCGGCCACGTTGCCGGTCGCATTGATGACCCCGGCGATCGCCCGGAGCGACCCATTGGGGTTGGCGGAGTCTCCGGGCTGCGCGTTTGCCCCCGTCGCGTCAACGTACCGGAAGATCACCTGTCCGTCACGCTCGAGTGCGTCCAGGGCCGCTTGGTCGGCGTAATAGCAGCCCTCGCCGTGGGCGACCGGCATCCGCAACGGCCGGCGCAGGTCGAGCGCGTGGGTGAACGCCGTGTCCACCCGTTCGGCCGCGATGACCACCTCCTGGCCCGCGAAGCGCAGCGACTGGTTGCGCAGCAGGGCGCCCGGCAGGAGCCCGGCCTCGGCCAGCACCTGGAAACCGTTGCAGATGCCGAAGACCAGGCCACCGTCGGCGGCGAACGCGGCGACGGCCCGCATGATCGGGCTGAACCGGGCGATCACGCCGGCTCGAAGGTAGTCGCCGTAGGCGAACCCGCCCGGCAGGATGACGGCCGCGACGCCGTCGAGCGTGGCCTGTTCGTGCCACAGGACGACGGTCTCGGCCCCCGCCAGGTCCAGCGCGTGGACGGTGTCGCGGTCGCAGTTGCTGCCGGGAAAGACCACCACGCCGATCCGGACCGGCACGTCAGCCCTCCTCTGTGGCGGCGCTGGTCGTCGACGAAGCTCCACCGATCGCATCGATGTCGTAGGACTCGATCAGCGGATTGGACAGCAGCTCGCGGGCGAGCTGGTCCACGGTCGCGCGCGCCGCCGGCTCGTCTGTGGCATCGACCGTCAGCTCGACCCGGCGCCCCACCCGGACGGCGCTCACGCCCGCAATTCCGAGATGGCCGAGACTCCCCTCCACGGCACGTCCCTGCGGGTCGAGGATGCCGGGCTTGGGCGTCACGTTGACCGCGAACCGGAAGCTGGTCATGGGGCGATCACGTCCTCCTGGAGGTACCGCTCGAAGCTGGCCCCCGTGATCCGCTCGTACGCCTCGACGTATCGCGAGCGGGTTCCATCCTAGACATCGGGCGGCAGGGCCGGACCGGGTTCCGTCTTGTCCCACGGCTGCTGCTCCAGCCAGTCGCGCACGAACTGCTTGTCAAAGCTGGCCTGCGGGCGCCCCGGCGCATAGGCGGCCGCATCCCAGAAACGCGACGAGTCCGGGGTCATGACCTCGTCGATGAGGATCAGCTCCTCCGCGGGGCCAGGGAAGCCATACCTGACGGGCTCGCCGGTCGGGCGTCGCGTCGATGGCACCCAATCTACGTTGGCCAGGCCGAATTCGAACTTGGTATCCGCCAAGAGGATGCCGTGGCGTGCGGTCACGGCGGCACCGTGGCGATAAAGGCGAAGCGCCAGGTCTCGGATCTGCTCCGCGAGGTCGGCCGCGTGCCTGCGCGCGACAGGGAGCCCGGCTCCAATCCCAGCGATGTGATCGATCATCCCATCGAAGCTGACATTCTGATCGTGCTCGCCTTGCTCGGCCTTGGTCGCCGGCGTGAAGATCGGCTCGGGCAACTGGTCGCTCTCGCGCAGGCCGGACGGGAGCGGGATCCCGCACACCGTGCCGTGCTCGCAGTACTCCTTCCAGCCGGAGCCCGCGAGGTAGCCGCGGGCGACGGCCTCGATCGGGACGACATTGGCCGGCCGGCAGATCATGATCCTGCCCCGAATCGGGTCGAGGGACCCGAAGTCGGGCGACTCGTAGCCCTTGTCTCGCAGCCCCCGTCCAAACGTCTCGGTCAGCACGCCCGGATCAGTGTCGAGCAGGTGGTTCGGGATGATCGAGGCGGTCTGGGCGAACCAGAAGCGGGACAGGCCGGTCAGCACCCGGCCCTTGTCGGGGACCAGCGTCGGCAGCACGACGTCGAAGGCCGAGATCCTGTCAGAGGCGAGGAGCAGCAGCCGCCCGTCGTTGAGCATGTGCAGGTCGCGGACCTTGCCGGACCGGAGGAACGCGTCAGCCAGCACCGGACACCGTCGCATTCGTCGTCGCCGCCCCGCGGGCAGCGAGCGCCTCGCTCAGCGTGTCGAGCCGGGCGATCACCGCCGGCGCGTGCGCCAGGAACCGGGCGTCGTCGAAGCAACCGTCGAGCTGGGCGAGCGACAGCCGCTGGGCGACCAGCGCATCGACCGCCAGCAGGTCGCGCAGAGGCATCCGCTCGTCGGCTGCGCGCAGAGCCGCGCGCTGGACGACCGCGTACGCCTCCTCGCGCCCGAGGCCGGTCTCGAGCAGCGCGCTCAGCACCCGGGACGACGCGTGCAGGCCCAGACCCCGGGCGATGTTGTCGCGCATCCGCTCGGGTCGCACGATCAGCCCGTCGACGAGGCCGGTCATCTTCACCAGCATGTAGTCGAGCACGATCGTCGCGTCGGGCAGGATCACCCGCTCGGCGCTGCTGTGGCTGATGTCCCGCTCGTGCCAGAGCGGCTGGTCCTCGAGCGCAGTGTGGGCGTAGCCGCGGATCAGCCGGGCCAGCCCGGCGATGCGCTCCGAGAGGATCGGGTTGCGCTTGTGGGGCATCGCCGACGAGCCCTTCTGGCCCGTCTTGAATGGCTCCTGGAGCTCGCCGATCTCGGTGTGCTGCAGGTTCCGGACCTCGGTCGCGAAGCGCTCGAGGGATCCGCCGAGGACGGCCATCGCGACCAACAGCGCCGCATGCCGGTCACGCTGGACGATCTGGCTGCTGGCCGGGTCCACCCGCAGCTCCAGCGCAGTCAGCACCTCCGACTCCACGTCCGGCGCGAGGTGGCTGTACGTTCCAACCGGTCCCGAGATCTTTCCGGTCGCGATCTCGTCCACCGCGGCGGCCAGTCGAACCCGGCCGCGATCGAGCTCGAAGGCCCAACCGGCGAGCTTGAGACCGAGCGTCGTGGGCTCGGCGTGGACCGAGTGCGTCCGGCCCATCATCACGGTGTCGGCCTCGGTCCGGGCGCGGGCGATCACCGTCATGAGGAGTCGATCGACATCGGCCAGCAGCCGCTGGCCCGCGGCCCGGAGCTGCAACGCCAGGGCCGTGTCCACGACGTCGCTGCTGGTCAGGCCGAAGTGCAGGAAACGGCCTTCGGCCCCGACCGATTCGGCGACCTGGCTGACGAAGGCGATCACGTCGTGGTCGGTCGTCCGCTCGATCTCGGCGATCCGGTCGACGTCGATCCTGGCGCGCGACTCCAGCGGCCCGAGCGCTTCCGCTGGGATGAGGCCTCGCGCCGCCTCGGCCCGTGCCACGGCCAGCTCCACGCGGAGCATCGCCTCGAAACGCGCGGTTTCGGACCAGATCGCGCCCATCTCCGGGAGCGTGTAGCGACGGATCATGGGAACTCCCGCCTCACCGGCCGACCACCGCGGCGACGCCCGGTGACCCGATGTCACGACGGTGCTGCAGGCCTGGCGCCCGAACGAGCTCGGCGGCCGCCATTGCGGCGTCCCTGGCGGCGGCGAGATCGGCCGCCCGCCCCACCACCGACAGGACGCGCCCGCCCGCCGTCCGTGCCGTCCCGCCGGGGTCGATCGTCGTGCCGGCGTGGAAGATGAGCGCACCGGCCGCGGCGGCGTCGTCGAGGCCGTCGATCCGGTCACCCAGGCGAGGGCGCCCGGGGTAGCCGGCCGCCGCGAGGACGACGGCCACGGCCGAGCCCGGCAGGTCGGGCAGCCGCCCCTCGGCGAGGATCGTCGCCGGCAGCGCCGATCGGAGGTCGCCGCGCGCCGCGGCCAGCAGCACGGGTCCCAGGGCCATGGCCAGGCGCGGCAGGATCGCCTGCGTCTCGGGATCGCCGAACCGGGCATTGCACTCGAGCAGGACGGGCCCGCGGGACGTGAGGATGAGCCCGGCATAGAGCGCGCCACGGAACGTCGTCTCGCGGCGGGCGAGCTCGGCCAGGATCGGCCGGTGGAAGGTGGCCAGCAACGGACCGATCTCGCGGTCCGGGAGATCCGGGAGCGGGCTGTACGCGCCCATCCCGCCGGTGTTCGGCCCGGTGTCGCCGTCGCCGACACGCTTGTGGTCGCGCGACAGCGGTAGCGCCACGGCGTCGCGCCCGTCGCAGATCGCGATGAGACTCGCCTCGAGTCCTGACAGCCGCTCCTCGACCACGACGGTGCACGCTGGATCGGCCTCGAACAGGCGCTGGATGGCCGCCTTCGCCTCGGTCAGCGAGTCGCAGACCGTGACCCCCTTGCCGGCGGCAAGTCCGTCCGCCTTGACGACCACGCCCTCACCGTCGGCCGCCAGCTCCGCGGCAAACAGCCGAGCCTCGTCCGCGTTGTCGAACCATGTCCCGCGAGCCATCGGCACGCCGGCGGCCGCGGCCACCTCATGGCAGAACGCCTTGCTGGACTCGATCCTCGCGGCGGCCCGCGACGGACCGAAGACCGCGATCCCGGCGTCTTGCAGCGCGTCGCTCACCCCGGCCGCCAGCGAGGCCTCTGGCCCGATCACCGCGAGCTCCACGGCCTCGCGCCGAGCCACGGCCACCAGGGTGGCGGGATCCAGCGGGTCGACCCCGGCGACGCGCCGGACGCGAGGCTCGCGCGCGATCGCATCGCTGCCTGGCGCAACGATGATCTCGTTGCCGCCGGGCTCGGCGGCGAGCTTCCACGCGAGGGCGTGCTCGCGTCCACCGCTGCCCACGATCAGGGTCCGTGTCGGGGCGACGGCGGTCATGCCGGCAGTCCCGGACGCCGGCGCATGGGTCGCCAGGCTCGCTCGATCGTCTGGGTGCGTTCCGGACCGACCGACACGAAGATGATCGGCACGCCGGCGTGCTCCTCGATGGCGCTGACGTACCGCCGCGCGTTCTCGGGCAGGTCGGCGAGCGAGCGGACGTCGTGGATCGGCTCCGCCCAGCCCGCGAAGTCCTCATAGATCGGGGTCGCCCGTGAGAGCGAAGCGCCACTCGACGGCCACGTCTCGACCCGCTGCCCGTCCATCGAGTAGGCGACGCACAGCCGGATGGTCTCGACACCGGACAGGATGTCGAGCTTGTTGAGCGTGATCGAGCTGACGCTGTTCACCGCCACGGCATAGCGCAATGGGACCGCGTCGAACCAGCCGACGCGGCGCGGCCGGCCGGTCACCGTACCGAATTCGTTGCCGCGCTTCGCGATCCCGGCGCCGGTCTCGTCGAGCAGCTCGGTCGGATATGGGCCCGACCCGACCCGCGTCGAGTAGGCCTTCACGACGCCGATGACCTCGTCGACCTGGAGCGGTCCGATCCCGCCGCCGGTGCAGGCACCGCCGGCGACCGGGTTCGACGAGGTGACGAACGGATAGCTGCCGTGATCGAGGTCGAGGAGCGTCCCCTGGGCGCCTTCGAGCAGGACGTGCTCGCCGCGAGCCAGTGCGCCCTGGACGAGCCAGGTCGTGTCGTCCAGGTGGTCGCGAAGGCGGGCACCCCAGCCGAGCGCGAGCTCGACGAGCGGCTCGAGCTCGAACCGTGCCCCACCCATCGACCCGAGCAGCAGGTTCTTGTCCGGCAGCACTCGTGCCAGCCGTTCGCGCACGACCGCCGGGTCGAGCAGGTCCTCCATGCGCAACCCGATCCGCCAGGCCCGATCGCCGTAGGCCGGCCCGATCCCCCGGCCCGTGGTGCCGACCTTCGCCTCGGCCAGCCGGGCCTCGTTCCCGAGGTCGAGCGCGACGTGATACGGCATGATCACGTGCGCGCTCCGGCTGACCCGCACGCGAGAGACGTCGATGCCGCGGGACGTGAGCATGTCCAGCTCGTCGATCAGCGTCAGCGGGTTGACCACCACGCCGTTGCCGATGACCGACGTGATGTGCGGGTAGAGCACCCCGGACGGCGTCAGCCGAAGCTTGAAGACCTCGCTGCCCTTGACCACGGTGTGGCCGGCGTTGTCGCCTCCCTGGTAGCGGACGACCATCGCGACCTGCTCGGCAAGGAAGTCGGTCATCTTGCCCTTGCCCTCGTCGCCCCACTGGAGCCCGACGATCACCGTGGCGGGCATCAGCGTCGCTCCAATTCGAAGCGCGCGCCCATGTGGACGCACGCCATCGCCGGGCGGTCGAGGCGAAGGCGCCGGCCGAGCATCGGAGCGTGCGCACTCGTAGTGCGTGAGCGAGGAGCGCAGGCCGGCAACGCACGCATCGGCCGATCCAGCGATGGCGTCCAAATGAAAAGGCCCCTCCCCCATGGGGACGGGACCCGGATAGACCTCTCCCGCGTCGCGCCGCCGGCGCTCCGGCGGATCATCGTTGTCCGGTCGCTCGGGCGCCTCACGGGACGACCGATGCGCCTTGCAAGCGCGATCGCTGACCTCCTGGTCCGCGGGCCCGGCCCGCCTGCTCGAGGAGGCTGGAGTATAGCAGGGCCATTCCGCCCGAAACGATGGTGGACCGCGCGGTACGACCGGCCACCATTCGTCGGTACCTTCAGGCGGGACGGTAACCGACCGCCCGCGACTAGCCTTGATCGGTGATGCGCCTACTCGGATTCCTGGCGCTCGCGGCTCCGGTCGTGCTCGGAATCCTGTTGCTCGGCCAGCCGGCCGCCTTTCAGTGGCTCGGCGGGAGCGAGCGAACCGTTGTTGCCGCGCTGGCCGCCGCCACGATCGGCGTGTACCTGACCACCGGCGTCCTCCAAGTGCGGGCCAACCTGCGTCTCCGGCGGCTGGTCAGGGCGGCCGAGAGGATCGCCGACGGCGACTACACGGTCGGCGTCTCCTCGCGTGGCAGCGGCGGCCTCGAAACGCGCCTGGCGAATGCGATCAACCGAATCTCGGTCTCACTCGCGGATACCCACGATCGAGCCACGATCGATCGACTGACCGGCGTCTTCAATCGACAGGCGCTGCTGGCCGAGCTGTTCGCCGAGGTCGAACGCGCGTCGCGCTACGACCGGCCCCTGTCGGTGGCGTTCGTCGACATCGACCATTTCAAGGTCGTCAACGACACCTACGGACATGGTGCCGGGGACATCGTTCTGCGAGGTGTCGCGCAGGCGCTCGCCGCCAACCTCCGAGCAAGCGACCTGCTCGGTCGATACGGCGGCGAGGAATTCATGCTGATACTGGCCGAGACGTCAGTCGAAGAGGGTGCGGTCCTGGCGGAGAAGCTGCGATCGCTCGTCGAACGGGAGCGGTTCGCCATCGACGGTGAGCAGAGCCTGTCGGTCACGATCTCGATCGGCATCGTTGGCGGCTTTGGTGAGCAGCTCCGGATGGAGGCGCTCGTCCGCGACGCCGACGCCGCGATGTACTCGGCCAAGTCCCTCGGCCGGAACCAGACCTACGTCTTCGCTGAGCCGAACGACGACGCGAGGGTCCCGCGAGCGCCGATCTCGGCGGTGGGGCGGGCGCGCGCCGTCGACATCGGCCGCCATGCTCGCGAAGCCGCAACCGCCGCGCTGCTGGCCGTGATCGCGCCGCTCCCCCAGTACCGCGGGCGCCCGTCGGCCCTGATCACGACGATCGTCGAGTCGATGGCCCGGACCCTGCAGCTGCCTGATGCGGAAGTCGAACGGATCCGGATCGCCGCGCTTTTGCATGACATCGGCAAGCTCGCCCTGCCCGACGAGATCCTCGACAAGCCCTCGCCGCTCACCTCGGCCGAGTGGCGCAGCATCGTCCAACACTCACGCATCGGCCAGGTGATCCTCGAGCAGGCCGCCGCGCTCAAGGACGCCATCCCGATCATTCTCCACCACCATGAGCGATTTGCCGGGCACGGCTATCCATACGGCCTGCGCGCGACCGAGATTCCGCTCGGCGCGCGGATCGTGGCGATCGCCGACGCCTACGACGCGATGGTCAATGACCGGCCATACAAGCGCGCGATCAGTCACCAGGCGGCGATCGACGAGCTGCGGCGGCATGCCGGGACCCAATTCGATCCCGAGCTGGTGACGCTGTTCTGCGACCTCTTCGCTGCAAACGCGCCGACGTCGGACCCCGCGCTGCTCGCGCTCGGCACGCTGCCGACCGATGCCCGCGACCGGCGGATCGCCGAGCGGCCGGCATCCGCCGAGGACCATCGACAGCGCGCCTCGCGAGCCGCCCGGTCGAGTACGAAGACGATGGCGTCCGAGGGTGAGATGACCATGGACCTCGGCCGCCGCGCTGCTGGCGGTCGTGCGGACGCCAAGGACCCATCGAGCCCTGGTGGCCGCGGGCGGGCGGCCGGCTGACGGAAGCCGCGGTCACGGCGGGATCCACGACCAGCCGGGCGCCCCGGCTCGTCGCGCTACCCGGACGGTGGCGTGGCCGCGGCCGAACCCGGGGCCTTGGGCTGGATGATGCCGAGAACGTTTCGACTCGGATCGACGATCCAGGCGGCCCAGGCGAAGCCCATGTCGGCGATCCCGTCCTCGGTCTTCGGGTCGGGCGGGTCGTACTCCTGGATCGGCACGCCGCGGGCGCGGAGGTCCGCGAGCTCGGCCTTGAGGTCCGGCACGCGCCACGCCAGCTGGGTCTGCGTGTCGGCCGTCCCGGTCGTGCTCAGGGTCACGGTCAGCTGCGACCCGCCGCCGCATCGGAAGATGATCCGCTCCTCGTCCTCGCGCAGGATGTCGAGCCCGAGCGTGCCGTGGTAGAAGGCCCGGCTCGCCGCCAGGTCCATCGACAGCAGGATCGGAAACACGAGGTGATCGCCGAGCATCGGTAGCCCTCCAGGGAATCGCCGCGAGGTGGGCAGGCCCGCTACGCGCGGGCCCAAATCAGCGGTCGGAGGCGGCCGTCCGAACCGTGGGCAGCAGATACAGCGCCATCACTAGCGGCGTCCGCGCCGCAATGCTGTGCCGGCAGCTGGCCGGCATGCGTACCCAGGTGCCTGGACGGGCGGCGTACGCATCACCGCCGACCGTGAGATCGCCCTCCCCCGCGAGCACGTGGATGATCGCCGGGCGCGACGAGGTGTGCTCGGTGAGTGCCTCACCGGGCGCGAACGCGAAGAGCACGAGCTCGACCCCGTCGGCGTTCGAGAGCGTCTGGCTCAGGATGCCGCGCTGCGGAACACTCGTCTCGGCCAGCAGGTCCGGGTAGACCGTGATTGGTGTCGTGTCCATGCCCGAACAGTAGCGAAGACGCGGCGCGAGCGCCGCGGTCGGCGGGCGCCGTTCAGGTCACGGCGCCGAACGGGCAGGATTCCCGGGATCGAGGCAGGATTCGGTGATGGCGGACCAGCGGCGCCGCCGTCGGTCGGCCCTCGGGCTGATCGTTGCGGCGAGCCTGACCATCGCTTCCGTCGGCCTTCCGAGGCCGTCCGTCGCAGCCAGCGGGTTGCCGGCGTGGCAAGGCGGGATCGATCTCTACCGCGATGGCACCTACACGGTCCAGAAGAGCTGGCTGTGGTGCACCGCGGCTGGCGTCCAGATCGTGCGCAACATCGTCGATCATGAATCGGACCACACCACGACCGCGCAGCGACACTACTTCGGCTGGATGCGGCCGCGCAACCACTATCACCTGCCGCTGTCCGCCGGGGTCGACCCGCAAGGCTGGGCGGCCGGGCTCCGTCATTTCGTCGATGACCGCTATCGGCTGGTCGCGAGCACGACGTTCGAGAACGCCCTGCGTTCGGCGGTCCGGCGGCTGCGCCAGACCAACCTGCCCGTGGCGCTGACGGTGTCCCAGGGCAATCACGGCTGGATCCTGACCGGGTTCACGGCGAGCGCGGACCCGTTGACGACACCGTCGTTCGAGGTCACCAGCGTGCGAGTCGTCGGTCCGCTGTACGGCCTGCAGAGCCGCAACGGGTACGACATGCGGCCCGACACGGAGCTGACCCCGACGCAGCTGCGACGGTTCTTCACGCCCTGGCGGTACGCCCCGATGTCGATGATGTGGGACGGGCGCTACGTGTCGATCCAGCCGGTGCCCGTCGTCGTGGCGGCCGCTCCGGCCTCGCCGGTGAGCCAGCGATAAGCGGCCGATATGCGCCGGTGCAGGGCTGCGCGCTAGGTTGCGTGCATCACCCCGCCGGAACGCAGGGTCGGGATCGGCACAGCCGGCCGACCGGGAAGGAGATCGGACCGTGAACAGGGTCCTCCTCACGGGGCGCCTCACACGCGACCCGGAGATGCGCGGGCTGGCCAGCGGCAAGAACGTCACGACGTTCACCGTGGCCAGCAACGAGTTCCTCGGCGGTGGCAAGGAGAAGGCCGAGTACCACGCGGTCGTCACCTGGGATTGACGTCCAGTTGGTCGTATTGGGCCCGCGGACAGCCAATTACTCGGGCGCGTCGTCTTTCTCGCCGTTCGTGATCTCGACCGTCGGGTCGTAGGCACGGCCCGTGCCCTGGGCCGTGCCGGCCACGGCTTCGGTGGCGACGATGCCGGGCTTCATTGCCTGGAGTACCGCGATCATCTGCGTCCAGTCGGCCTCCGAGATCCGACTGGGCAAGTAGAGAGTCGGCCACTGGTCTGACCCGCTGATCGGGATTGATAGGGCACGGCCGCCGGGCGTTGGGCCGTAGGTTGAAACCGTCTCCACGACACGCCGTGGTTGGGATACGGGTTGCGCGTAACCGATGACGGCGGGCAGCGACGAGGTTTCCGTCATGTCGTCCTCGGTCTCATCGTTGAGACGAGCGAACGTGATCGTCTCCTTGAATTGGCGGATGAACTCGTTGGCGCCGCCGTCTGTGAATGCGTACTCGAAGATTAGCGTGTGATGGAGGTTGCTGTCGGACGGTAGCGACGCGCCGAACCGCGCCCACAACTCGTGATGTATCTGCGGTCGCAGCGCTGCGTCGCGGAGCAGCTGTTCGCGGTCAGGTGACTCCTCGCGGGTGTCGCGGATGATGCGCTGGCCGAGCTCGGTGATCTTCGCCTTGCGAGCGGGACCACTCCCTTCGTCCTCCAGGAGGCCGAACTTGAGGAGTGCGGCAACGGCGACGAGGCCCGCCCCGCTCTTCGGCCGGTAGCCCCAGTGCTTGAGGATGGTATCGATGGGGGCGAGATAGCTCTTCTCGGCCTTGTAGAGGTCCTTTGCCTTCTCTACCGCCGGACCCAGCGAGATCGCGGGATAGTTGGGGCTGCGCTCGCGCTTCCGCTTGGGTTCACTGATCTCGTTCATGGCGTCCTCCTATGTGGTATCCACAGAATACGCGGCGAATGTGGATAACGCAATGGGCGAACCGGAGATACGAACGTCCCACGCATCTGGGCCGAACTTGACGTGGCGGCCGCGCGGGCTCACAATCCCGCGAGCACCAACAGTCGGAGGGTCGCGCCTATCGGACCTGCCCCAGGCTCAGGGCTAAGAGCGGCAGCGGATGGAGCCGTTGAACAGGAACTCCATCCGCCAGCCAACTCGTTCACGCGGACGCGAACGGGCCGATTATGGCCCAAGGAGAAACTAGCCATGCGGGTCTATCGCCGCAAGCGGACCTCGGACACCTGGCACTGGTGCAAGAACTGCACCGAGTGGCCGACCACGGACTTCGTGGAGCACAACGGCAAGCCCACCTCGGGCGAGCTGTGCGACCAGTGCCTCGGCAAGGAGCGCGCGGGTAACTGCCGCTCGTAGCCAAGACGACCTTGGACCCGCTCATCCCTTCGAGGATGGGCGGGTCTCATCTCTTCCGTCACTCGCCTAGATCGCGCCCTTGCGTCGGTTGTGCTCAAGGCAGAGCATCTGGCAGTTGTCCGCGCTGGTCCTTCCGCCCTTTGACCACGGTGTGATGTGGTCAGCCTCCATCTCGCCGAACTCGAAGTGCTTCCCGTCCTCGGGGCAGATGCCGCCCTGTCGCTCGTACGCGGCGCGTCGCATCGCCGGGGTGAACTGGCGGATCGCGAGGTACTTCTCGTCCCGTGTCAACACGTACTGGTAGACGCCCTTCTTCCGCGTGACGTCGTCGTCGATCATCAGCGCCTTGATCTCGTCTTCGAGCTTGGCGGTGTCGAAGAGGCCGTCCTTGAACCGGTCGTACAGACTGCCCCAATCGAGGGCCTTCATTTCGCTGCGGTAGGTGGTGAAGGTCAACTTCACCCACGCTATGACGGCCTGGAAGTAGGCCCACAGCTCGTTGGCGTTCGGGTCGTGCTGGTGGGCGGACATGTAGCGCTCGACGTTGCCGCCCGACAGCCACGAGATAGCGGTCTCCAAGTAGTCCTGGCGGATCGGCGTGCCGTTGACGTACTTGCTGCCGAGCAGAAACGCGGGGCATCCCGTCTTCGAGAAGATCGACTTGGCGTGGGACAGCCACGGCCCTGTGTAGACGGCGTTGCGCAGCTCCTGCTCGGTGAGCCGCTCCCCCGCGATGTTGATGATCCGGAACCAGTCGAGCTTCTCCTGGTCCGTGCCGGAGCAGAAGTAGACCATCACCGTGTAGTCGAGGATCTGGTCTTGCAGCGTCTTGGGCAGGTTGTGGAAGGCCATCGGGTGTCCGTCGATGACGATTGAGTAGTCGCCGTTCACGTACTGGCAGAAGGAGATGGTCCGCTGCTGGCCGTCCATCACCTCGTAGGCGCCTTGGTCGGTGACGACCCAGTACATGACGTTGAGCGGGAAGCCCTTGCGGACGGTCTCGACCACCGCATTCCGCTTCTTCTCGTCGTAGACGAACTCGCGCTGGTACTTCGGCCGGATGTCCAGCAGACCGCCGTACCCGACGACGCCCTCCTCGGCACTGTCGAGGAAGCCGTTGGCGATCTCCCGGATCTTGACCTCGTTCAGCTGGATCTTCACGCAGTTCCCCCACCAATTCGGCGGATGACGATCCGCTCGTACAGGCGGCGATAGGTTCCGTCCCGCTCTCGCACGTAGAAGCGTTGCCTGCCGCCCCCGCTGTATGTCCCTCGCTCGGCGAACTTCGACATTGGCTCAGCCAGTTGGAGGCTACTTCCGAGGACCTCGAACTGATCCGGGTTGTACTTGTCAAGGAAGGTGATCGGGACGCCCATGGCCCCGTCGTAGTCCATCGGAATGTCCGAGACCTTGGCGACCTCGATGGCCGGATAGTTCACGTAGGTCGGATACTCGCCAGGCGTGTAGTGCCTATAGAGCGTCATCGCCTCGTGGCGCCTTGTGGTGTCCATGTTGGTGAACCATGCCATGTTCTTCATGGCGAGGTACCTCACCCCAGCCTCCACTTTGATCTTCCCCTTGTCGGTCGTGTGGTCGTAGTCGTCCGGGACACGGAACCACTTCTCGCCGCCGTTGTCGTAGCCGAGCCAGAGCCGGTCTTCCTTGATGAGCTTGAAGATCTCGCCGTAGGCGATGGCGTTCTGGCTGCCAAGGATCAGGAACTTCTTGTCGTGCTCGACGAGTAGGCCAACGTACTTGCGGAAGAGGGAGAACGGCGGGTTGGTGACGACGATGTCCGCCTCGTCCATCAGCGCGAGGCATTCGGCGGATGCAAAGTCGCCGCCCTCCGCCAACAGGCTGACGACGTTGCGCTCGTTCTTCATCAGCAGTTCGATGTCGGACAGGTCGATGGCGCCGTCGTTGTTGGCGTCGGGCACTTCGGTGATCTCGACCCGGTAGGCGGACTTCTCCGGAACGTCCTTCGGCATGCCGCCTACGTTGAACAGTGCGAGCTGCTCGCCGGTGATCGTGCTTCCGCTGTAGCTGGTGCTGATGAGCTTCTTCAAGCCGAGATGCCGGAAGTTCATCGCGAAGTACTTGAAGAAGTTGGACTCGTACGGGTCGTCGCAGTTACAGAGGACGACCTTCCCCCGGAACTGCTCGCGATAGTGCCTCAGCTCGGCCTCGACGTCGGCCAACTGGGTGTAGAACTCGTCGTTCTTCGCCCGGCTCGCCCGGGCAAAAGTCTGGTTCCCCGCCATGCCTCAAGCATAAGGGGCCGCGTCGCCCCGGAGCGGGCTGGTCGGGCAAGCCCGAGATCGACCGTCCGAGCGCGGAGCGCGGCCCGGGCGCGAGTCTACGAATCTCGCCTCACCTGCGACTTATCTCGCGCGCGAATCCGAGATTGGCGTAGAATTGATAGACAACTTAATAGAACGTCGGACGTCTCTAGGGAACCACGCCGGTCGTTCTACTAATCACGCGGCGCCGAGACGGGAGCCACGTTCACCGCAGGAGGTGGAGCGTGGCTTCATCGATTCCGAGACCCATTCCGATCGGCACAAACAGCCGCGGCACCCCGACCTGGAACGGGATCGAGGTCTGCGCGTTCCGCATCGCCCACGGGGTCACGCAGGGCGAGCTCGCCCGGGCGATGGGCATGTCGCAGTCCGCCGTCAACACCCTGTTCGAGGTCGAGCACGCGCCGATCCCGGCCAGCTACGACCGCATCGAGGCCTACTGCCAGGCCGTCGAGCGCATCCACAAGCGCCGAGACGAGCGCGCCGCCGCGGCGCTGGCCGACCTGAAGAACCGGACGTTCGCCGAGCCCAAGGAGCACGGCCACTGGAGGTCGTCCGCCGAGGCCGCGGCCATCCTGGCGGCCCAGGCCAGGGGCGAGCGATGAGCGACCACGACCCCGGCTGCGCCTGCCACGGCCCGGGCACGCGCTCAGCCGGCGACGGCTACTGCCTGCACAAGTTCAAGTACCTCGACGCCACGGAGACGGAGGTCTTCCACACCTGCCCGACGTGCATGGAGGCGTGGGTCTACGGGCTCCAGTCGTGGACCGACGAAGAGAAGGTCGGGATCAGGGTCGCCGCGGCTGCCTACCGGCGAGAGCATCGGGTCCGATGACCTTGCGCAGCAGCGAGGCGCGGGTGGCCGCGTCGATGGGCGTGTCGTCTCGCAACATGAAGTCGACGAAGAATGTCTCGAAGTGGGAGAGCGGGCGGGCTGCGGCCCTCAGCGCGGGGGCGGGTCGGGGGATGTCGGCAACGGCTACGGCCATTTGTTCTCCTTCCGGGTCGGGGTCGGTCGAGCGCGAACGGTACGCCGATCCCCCGCCAGATGGCACACAGAAGCTGGCTGATCCGCTCCGGGACCGGCTGCTGACATGACCAACCTCGACATCGCACTAGCCCACGCGGCACTCGGACGGCGCGTGTTCCCGCTGGCCCCCGACACGAAGAAGCCGCTCGTGAGCTGGCCGACGCAGGCGTCGGCGAAGAAGTTCAACATCGAGCGGTGGTGGAAGCGGACGCCCGATGCAGGCGTGGGGTGGACCCTGCCCGAAGGCCTCGTCGTCGTCGATGTTGACTACCCGGCCGAGCTGACCGTCGATCTGCCCGGGGCTCCCGAGCAGAAGACCACGCGCGGGTACCACCGTCTGTTCCGGACCGGACCGGACGCGATCGTCCGCCAGGGGCCGATCCCGGGCGGCGACCTCAAGGTCGGCGGCAAGGGCTACGTGAAGCTCTACTCGGCCGACGCCTTCGCCGGCGAGCCCCCGGACCTGCCGGACATGGTCGCCGCGCTGCGCCAGGGCCACCTCAGGGCTCGGAGCGCGCCGCCCCAGGAGCTGACGACGCGCAACGACCTGCTTGGCTACGCGGGCCGCCTCAGGTCGGACGGCGCGCCGCCGGACGAGATCCTGGCGGCGATGCTGGCCGCTCAAGCGTCGGGGCGGCTGTTCGACTCGGATCCGGATCTCCCGTGGACCGAGGACGACCTGAAGTCGATCGCCGACGACATCGGCAGCAAGCCGACCGAGCCGTGGCCGAGCATGCCGGTCATCACTCACGTCAGCAGGCGCGCCGACGCGCAGCAACGCGTGTCGACCCCGATGGCCCAGATCGAGCGGATCAACCCGGAGCCGCTGGTGGACGACTTCGCCCACCCGACCAACCACACAATCCTGTACGGGCCGAACGGCTCCGGCAAGGGCGTCGTCGCGTCGTGGAAGATCGCAGCCCGTACCGCCGCCGGCGAGGTGGTGCTGATCCTCGACTACGAGGGCCACCCGAGCGAGTGGCGCGCCCGCCTCGAGGACGCCGGAGCCGACCTGTCGATGGTCCACATCGCCCTGCCGCTCGGCATGGAGAACGGCTTCCTCAGCGGCGCCGTCTGGAAGCAGGCCGAGGACATCCGCGACGATGCCGAGCGGGTCGGCGCGAGCTGGGTGTACGTCGACTCGATCAGCGCGGCGTGCGGCGTCGCGGACATCACGGACTCTACCGCGCCCGGGCCGTACTTCGCGGCCCTCAACATGATCGGCCGGCCGTCGGTCAGCCTGGGCCACGTCACCAAGGTCGAGAACCTGAAGTACCCGTTCGGCTCGATGCTGTGGCGGGCATACGTCCGGATGGCCTGGAGCTTCGCCGGCGAGGGCGACCGGCGCGAGCTGGTCAACCGCAAGACCAACGACTACCCCGCTCAGCCGAGCGTCGCGCTCGACTGGAGCTGGACGACCGCGATGCCGCCGCACCAGATCCCGCGCGAGCCCTCCGTGGCGGGCCCCGTCTCTCGCCCGGTCGAGGCGCGCGCGTTCGACGCGATCGGCGAGGACGAGCTGACCGCGGTCGGCGTCCACGAGCGAGTGGTGGCCGACGGATTCGGCGACGTGTCGGTGAGGACGGTCCAGAACGCCCTCAGCAGGAGCATCCGGTTCGAGCAGCCGAAGGGCCGGCGCGGCCTGTGGCGGCGGCTCCGGGTGACCGTCACCCACGGCGGGGTGCGGGAAGAGATTGGTAAGAGCATGCCGGCGGTGGAGCCGTGACCCGAGGTAAGAGGTTGGTAAGAGGACGGGAAGAGCATGCCGGGCCACGCTCGTATCGTGGTAAGAGGGTTGCCCAAACCCTCTTACCAACGCGTCGAATCCGTATGGATGCGCTGGAGGTAAGAGCCTGCCCCACACGGCGGGCTGGGCGGCCGACTACTCCCACCCGCTCCCGCACGGTCGCACGGTTGAGCACGCTGGCGCGAGGTACGCATCGCCTAGCCGGTGATCGGGCTCAGCAGGCGGCTTTCCCGCGATGTACGCCTCAAGTGAGACCTCAGCCCGAAGGCGCTTCATGCGCCCCGCCGGTATCGAGTTTCCGATCCGTCGCGCGCGCGTGCGACCCGGAGGGGCGCCCGTCGTGACCAACGCGTGCGCCGTCTGCTCCCACCCCCGCCTGGCCTCCATCGAGGCCTTGATCGCCGCCGGGACGCGCCCGCTGAACGCCGTCGCGCGGGACTTCGACGTGAGCTACGACAGCCTCAAGCGCCACGTCCGCAACAACCACGCGTGGAAGGCCGGCCGGGGTGAGGCGCCGTCGCCTCCGGGCACCCCGTCAGGCGCGGTCGAGCTCGATCCGGTCGAGGAGCTGAAGGCCCAGCTCGCGCGCCTCAACGCGGTCCCCACGGCGGGCCTGACGGCGCACCAGCTGATCAGCCTCAGCGACGCGCAGCGCAAGGCGACCGAGTCGCTGCGCCGCGCGATGCCGCCGCCCCCTCCCCCGCCGTCGGACGCGCCCGGCCTGGCCGAGTACATCGACGGGGTCGACCGGGTGCTGCTCGCATACGGCCCCGCCGCGATCCGCGCCCACCTCGACCTCCAACGCACGTTGAGGGGGATGGGTCCGGTCCAGGCGACGGACGAGCAGCTCAGCACCTACATGGCCGCCGTCGTGGCGGCGCAGGAAGAGGAGGGGTGATGGTCGACATCGACGCCGACAACATCAACGAGCGGATCGCCGAGCTGGAGTCGCGGTTCTGGCCGCTGCTCAGCGAGCGCGGCTACGACGATACCGAGGTCCGGCGGCTGGCGGAGGAGCTACGCGCCCTGCGCCGCGCCCGGAACGACGAGCAGGCGGGATCGCGCGACGATCCGCCCGCCAAGGAGGGGTGATGGGGAGGAGCGACGAGGCCGAGCTGGTCCGGGCGCGCATGGCGTGGCTCAGGACCAGGCTCGACCTGGACATCATCGAGCTGGGGGCGGACGCCGCCCTGAGGAAGTTCGACGCGGCGATGGGTCGCGTCGAGGCGGAGCTGAAGGCGATCGCTAGAAGGAGAGACATGCCTGACAAGACGAGGATCGCGGCGGCCCAGACGGCCGTGCGCGAGGCGGCAGCGGCCATCGCTGCGTTCAGGGTCGAGGCCGCCACGGGGATGTTCCCCGCCGACTTCGCCCGCCAGCGCGAGGGGGAGCTGAGGTTCGCCCTGAGCGAGGCGGACCGGCTCGCCAACTCGGCGGCCGCGGACTACGACGGGGAGGCCCGCCAGGAGGCGGCGTCCCTGCGGGCCCGCGCCGAGGCGACCCGTGATCCGAACCTCAGGATCGCCGACCAGATGGAGCGCCAGTCGCTCGTGGCGAGCCCCCTCAACGGGGACGAGCTGCTCCGGAGGGCGGTCGAGACGCTCGCCGCGGGGCAGCCCGAGCGGGCGCAGATGCTGCTCGACGCGGCGGTCGAGAAGGGGGTCCGGTCGACGGGCCTACACGCCGCGATCCTCGCCGTTGACGCCGCGCTCGACGAGGCGGTCCCCGACCGGAGGGCGGCGGCCGCAATCGAGGCGGAGGTCGACCGGGCGGGGACGGCGTTCGCAATCGAGCGGGCCAAGATCCTCGGCGAGGTCGGGGTCGGGCTCGCGCCGGACGGCTCGGTCGGTCGCGGCTCGTCGTCCGATGTGACGCGCGCGTCCATGGCCGCCAAGCTGGCCGCCTACGCCGCGGGCGAGAAGCCGGGACCCGTCGGCGACGGGACGCTGACGCCCGGCGAGGAGGCCGCGCTGTACCACCAGCCCGACCACCTCGGAGTTCCAGCGTGACCGGCTGGAGCTGGACCGACGTCCTCGCGAGCGGCGACTCCGCTTGGGACACGGCGGCGCGCATCGCCGCCGACCCTGCGTTTCCGGGCAACCCGCCGAGGTTCATCGGGCCGGTCTCCGTGGCCGCGGCCGAGGCTTGGACCCGCGGCCGACGGAAGCAGTCGAGGTACTTCACGGTCGTCGGTCTGCTCCTGGTCGAGGCGGCGGGCAGCCCGCACATCTCGGTCGGGGCCTCGCTGGGCGACCTGCGCGACTCGCACGGGATCACGGACGCCGACCTCGCCGGGCCGTTCGACGAGGTCATGCCGGCCCCGTGAGGTCCGAGGCGGCCGCGCTCGCGGCGCTCAGCGAGGGCGCCCGCGTGATGGCCATGCGAGCGCTCGCGTGCCTCGCGATCTGGCACGACAGGGGCGCCCTGCTGTGGGACCCGGACGAGCAGGGGCAGCTCGCCCGAGCCGCGCGCGACGACGATGACGGCACGACGGTCGGCGACCTCGCGGCGTTCCTCGGCATCCGGCCGATGACGCCCGACCGCCGCCTGCTGGAGACGGCGCTGACCGAGCTGCGGAGGGCGCGGCTCACTCACTACGAGTTCCGGGCGGGGGTCGACTCCCAGCTTCGCTGGTGGCTGACGCCGCAGGGCCTCGCCGTGGCGCGGAAGGTCCCGGTCGGTCGCTCGGGGGTCGAGCGCGGGATGCCCTCTCCGGCCCCGACCGGGGCTTGAACGTCGTTCGATACGCCTCGTGAGAGCGTGACGTCGGAGGGGCGCTCTCGGACGCTGCCGGGACGTACCCGGACGCCGCCCGGACGCCGCGAGTCGCGCCCGCCCTCGACCCGCGGACGACGCGATCTACGCCTCCCGGAGAGACTTGGCGCTTGGTGCGTCCTTGGTGCGCCTCGGCGTGGCGCTCTCGTGGCGTCGGCGTGGCGCGCTCTCACGGTCGGGCGGTACCTCCGGGTGATCGCCGGGCGTTGACAGCGGCATACTTTGGGTCTCATGAACCCAAGCGCCAAGCCAAGCATCGAGTCGCGTGTGCGGTTGAGCCTGGTCCTGTGCCAGTCCGTCGGGCGAGATGACCGCTGCCACGGCCATCTCCACTCGAAGTGCGGCGTCCTACGGGGGACGAACCCTGCGGACGTCCTTCAGATAGATCCCATTTACCGGGGCACTCCGACACACGCCGAGGAGCGAGGCGCTTCGCGTCGCTGAGGCAGGCCCGCCAGTGGACAGGCCCGCCTGGAAAAGGTAGTGGCGCGCCGCGGTGCGCCTTACTCCTCGACCTTCTCGACCGTAGGGACGACCAGGGCCGCGACGGACGCGGGGACCCGGGCAACGGGCGTCTTGGCTGGTCGGGGCGCGGGCTTGCGGGATGAGATCGGGACGACCTTCCCGACCGCCTTCGACTTCGGTGCCTTCGCGGCAGCGGGCTTCCTCGCCGCGCGGTGTGCCTTGACGTGGGCGTCGCACCAAGTCCATCCAGGGCGCTCGATCTTCGTCGCGCAGTCGTAGAGCCTGTCGGCGTCGCGGTGGCGGCAGATCCCCACGGCGGGTCGGTAGTCCTTGGTGCCCGGCTTCGGGGCGGCCTTCTTTGCGGTCGTGGTCATCTGGTGGTTCCTTTCGGGTCGTTCGTTGCGTTCGCAACGTGTCGACGCGATAGAACGCGGCCGGTCGGGAGAAGTCCACAAGCTAGGCGCGGTACTTGCGGCGCATGCCGCGGCGTGACTTCGCGGGTCAGCCCGCCGCCTCGGCCTCCGCGTCGTCCATGTCGCCGTCGAACCGCATCGACGGGTCGCGCCACTCGAAGGTCAACGTCGGCAGCCACTTGGAGGGGCCGAACGTCGCCGGCTGGCTCATGTCGACCTCGACGCGGGCGAACAGGCGTCGGAGGTAGGCGTTGACCCTCGCGGGATCGTCGCTCGCCACGTCAGGCGGGAGGGCGATCCGCTTGATCCAGCGGCGGGACGAGAGCTTGGACTCCTCGTCGCCGACCGCCGCGAGCCGGGAGTCGCGGGTCGCCTTGTCGTAGAGGCCGTCGTCGTAGTTCTCGAGGATGCGCGACCGCTTGGCGCCGAGCGCCGCGACTGCCGCCTCGTCTTCCGCGCTGCCGACCTGGAGCCGCCGCACGGCGATCGCGGCTCGCTCGGCCTCGGCCTTGACTACCGGCAGGAGCTTGGACTCGTTCACCCACCCGCGAACATGCGGGATGACCCGTGACCTGGCGCACTGGTAGCGAACGTCGCCGCGGCGGGTATCGTGCGACCCTGTGAAGAAGCCGCCGCAATCGCTGCACGTGATCAGCTGGGAGAGGCGGAACGCACGCCGACCAGCGGGAGCGCCGCGACGGACGTACGGCCCTACCTCGTCAGGCGCGTGCACCTTGACGATGCCGCGGACCACGGTCCCGGACCAGTGGCGGCCCTTGACCCGACTCGGGATGCCACCTGCGTTCAGGAGACGGGCGGCCCCGTCGAACGATCCCGCGGTCCTGAATGCGTCCAGCACGACGGTGAGGTCCTCGCCCGACCTGGTCCCGTATCGCTTCTGCCCCGGGCCGGCCCAGGTCGGGTCCTTGGCGCGCTTGGCGACGAACGCGTCCTTGACCCGCTCGCTGGCAACGTCGGCCTCGAACTGCGCGAGCGACGCAAGGACGTTGCCGACGAGCTTGCCGGTCGCTGTCGAGGTGTCGATCTGGTCGCGCTCGACGCGGACCCGAACGCCCCGGCGATCGCACAGCTCGAAGAACTCGGCGAGCTGGGCCACGCTCCGGGCGAACCTCGACAGAGAGTACGCGTACACGGCGGTCGCCTCGCCGTCCTCGACCGCGCGCAGGAGTTCGTCCCATCCCGGTCGCCGAGATCGGCCCTTCCGTCCGGACACGTCGAGGTCGCTGAGGATGGTCGCGTCCCCGTCGCCGTTCGAGGCGGCAAGCCGCCGGATTGCCGCCTCCTGCATCTCGGGCGAGAGCATGCGAGACGGGTCGTGGACGACCGACTTCCTGATGTAGCCATAGGCGGTCACCGCGCGAACTCCAGCCCGTGGCGGCAGTACGCCTCCCCCGTCAGGCAGCCGTTGACACGGACGGGCGGTCGTGCGCGCGCCAACTCGGCGCGACGCCGATAGGTCCGCTCGGCGTGGCAATTCGCGCAGACGGTGTCGCACTTCGCAATCTCCGCCCGCATCGCCGCTTCGACGGACCCGAGGATCGCGGTCGCCTTGACAAGGCCGGGCGACGGGTGGCCCCAGAGCGGGTCGCCGCAGCCGAACAGCTTCCCGCTCCCGGGTCGGTGGTCGAGCTGCATGACGTGGATCGGGTACTGGACGCCGCAGTCGGCGCAGGGCCGTGCCTTGGCGTCGTGCAGGTTCTCGGCGAGGTCAGCCTTCGTGGCGGTCATCGGTCGCTCGCTCCGTGACGGATTGGCGAATACGACCAACTATACGCTAATCCTGGGATCGACTGGCAGAGATTGCCGGGCGCTACCTCGGAAAGGGCCAGCAGGTCGCCATCGAAGGCCGCCTCCAGACGCGATCGTGGGACGACGAGCGCGGCGTCCGGCATTGGAAGACGGAGATCGTCGCCTCGCACGTCGAGATGCTGTCCGGCCGGCGCAAGAAGGACTACGAGGCGCAGCAGGCCGCGGATTCCCTCGCGTCGCAGGCGACTGCGCTCGGCGAGGCGTCGGCCGCCGATCCGATCGCCGACGGCGCCTTCGATCCGGGCGAGGCGGGCGAGGAGCCGGACGAGCTGCCGGACGCCGTCGAAGCGGCAGCCTGACCAACCGACTCTCCCTCGAGGCGGCGGCGCGGCCCCCCTCCCGCGCCGCCGCCCTCTCCTAGCTCGAGGTCGACCGGCCGTACAGCTGCCGCCGTGGCAGCCCGCTGGCCGCCGCCACCCGGCGAGCGGCATCGCTTCGACCGAGCCCGGCGCCGACGAGGCGTTCGACCTCCTGGCGGCCGTCCCGCAGGGCGTCCGCGGCGGCATCCCCGGACACCGGTGGCCGGGCCTCGGACCACTCGCCGACGACCAGGGTGAACTCGCCACGAGCCGGAATCCGGCCGTCGGCGCTGGCTGTGGCGAGCTCGCCGAGTTGCCCGCGCTCAATCGACTCGTGGAGCTTGGTCAGCTCGCGACAGACGGCGCCAGGCCGTTCCGGGCCGCAGGCAGCCACCAGGTCGGCGAGCGTCGCCGCCACCCGGCCAGGTGCCTCGTACAGCACCGTCGCACGCTCGTCACCCGCGATACGCGCGAGCCGGTCGCGACGCTGGCGACCGCTTCGTGGCAGGAACCCCTCGAATGACCAGCGCGGCCCGGCCACGCCGGACCCGACGATCGCCGCGAGCACGGCGGAGGCGCCCGGGATGGGGACGACCGTGCCGCCTTCGGTCGCCCACGCGGCCACCAGATCGGCACCTGGATCGCTCACACCCGGGGTGCCGGCGTCGGTCACGAGGGCGAGGTCATGGCCCGCTCGCAGGTGCTCGAGCAGCGTGGTCGCGCGTCCGGGAGCGCTCTGCGCGTGGTAGCTCGTCGTCCGGGTCGAGACCCCGTGGCGGGCGAGCAGCCGATGCGTGTGGCGCGTGTCCTCGGCAGCGATGAGCGGGACGGACCGCAGGACCTCGAGCGCCCGCAGCGTGACGTCGTCGAGGTTGCCGATCGGCGTGGCGACGACGTACAGCGTGCCGCTCGTCGACCCGCCCTCGGCCTGGGCGGCCCCCGCGGATCGGGTCACACGCGGGCCGAACCCGGCCGACGACGCGGGTAGAGGTAGTCCACGCCGGCCGTCCGCGGCCCGAGCTTGGCGATCGGGGGAACCTGCCGCTTGAATTCGGCACCGGCGACCATCCGATCGACCCGCTCGACGAGCGCCGGTTCGAACCCGAGCGCCTCCATCTCCTCGTCCGACCGGCGCTTGTCGATCCGCCAGAACAGCAGTCGATCGAGCGTCGGGTAGGTGAAGCCCCCCTCGATCTCGTCGGTCTGGCCCGGCCACAGGTCCGCCGTCGGCGCCTTGCGCACGATCGCGTCGGGCACGCCCATGGCGAGCGCCAGCTGCCGGACCTGGCTCTTGTACAGGTCGCCGATCGGGTTGAACGCGCAGGCCGAATCGCCGAACAACGTCGTGTAGCCGATCAGCGACTCCGTCTTGTTGCCCGTGCCAACGACCAGCCCGCCGTGGACCACCGACCGGTCGTACAGAACCGCCATCCGCATCCGCGCCGCGAAGTTGCCACGTCGCAGATCGCTCGCCGGGCCTGGCCCCGGCCCCGCGGCGCCGGCCGCGTCCTCCGTTCCGAAATAGCCGTCAACCATCGCCGTGATCTCGACAAGCTCGCTCGCGCAGCGGAGCTCGGCCACGACCGTTTCGGCGTCGGCCCGCGACGCGGGCGACGACGACCGATAGGGCATCAGCACCACGTGGAGCCGGTCCGGTCCGATCGCTTCGGCCACCAGGTAGGCGACGAGCGCGGAGTCGATCCCGCCGGACAGCCCGACGACCGTCTGTTCGAAGCCGGCCTGCCGGAGCTGGCCTCGAATGAACTCGGCGATCACCCGGCGGGCCACGTCGGTGTCGATCGCCAGCTCGGCCGGCAGCTCGAAGGGCGCGTCGATCATCGCGATCCTTCGCCGAGGTCGGGGACCCGAACCGGCCACTCGGGCGGCGCCACGTCGAAGCCGGCCTCGGCGTCGGGCTGGGCGGTCGAGTCGCTCGCCATGCCCGCTCGTTCGGCGATGATCCTCGACAGCTCGCGGACGTGGAGCTCCGGCCGCTCGTCGCGCAGGAGCGGCAGGGCGATCCGCTCGCGCCGGACGTCCTGCAGGGCAATCTCGACCAGGAACAGCCCCTCGTCGTACAGCGGGGCGCTGAACAGCGGCTGGCCGTTCGGGGCAATCACCTCGGAGCCTCCCCAGAACGAGATCGACTCGTCCACCCCAACCCGGTTGCAGAAGACGACGAACGAGGTCGTCAGCTGGGCGTATGTCCGCATCAGGGTCCGCCACGAGGTCGCCGTGCCGAGGCCGACCTCATTCGTCGCGGCCAGGTCCCGGCCGGGTGACGAGGAGACATTGATCAGGATCTGCGCGCCGTCCAGCGCCAGGAGCTGCGGCAACGACAGGTGCCAGAAGTCCTCGCAGATGCCGATCCCGATCCCCGCCCCCAACCTCGACGGGACGGCCCGCAGGCTGTCCCCCGGCGCGAAGAAGCGTCGCTCGTCGAACAGCCCATACGTGGGCAGGAACAGCTTGCGATGGACGTGCCGCAGCTTGCCGTCCTCGAACAGGCCGGCCGCGATGAACAGGCGATGGTCGGCCGACTCTTCGACGAACGAGATCACCGCCGACAGTCCGCCGGTCGCCGCAGCCAGGTCGGCCAGGCGCGGATCGTCCAGGCGCATCGCGACCTCGGCCGCCAGGTCCTGCAGCTGGTAGCCGGTCAACCCGAGCTCCGGGAACACCACGAGGTCGGCGGCGCGCTCGCGGGCCTCCTCCAGCAGCACCCGGTGCCGTTGCAGGTTGGCGTCGAGTGCCCCGAGCTGCGGCGCGATCTGGGCGAGGGCGATTCGCAGCGGTCTCACGCGCAGGAGCATACGCGAAGGCCCCGTCACGGGCTGGCGATTGGGACCTGCGGGTGCTAGGCTTCCGGGCACCCGCGCCGCCCTTGGCGAGCGCGGTCGCGCTCCGCCCCCGAAGGCCCGGATTGGGAGGCATGACGGACCGGGCGAGGGGCTCAAGTGGAGGAGTTGGGAGTATGACCCGATCACCGAAGTGGTCGCCACGGATCGCGGTGCTCGCCACAACGGCCGCGCTCCTGTTCGCGGCCTGTGGCGGTAGCACCGCCACAACGGCGCCAAGCGTGGCGCCGGCCAGCGGGACGCCTGCCAGTGAAGCGCCCGCCTCAGCCTCGGCCGAGGCGTTCACCCCGATGGTCTATCCGGCGACCGGCGAGGCCCCGTGCGGCCAGGCCGCGGCCCCGGATGCGACCCACGACAAGTACACGGGGAACTTCAAGAAGATCACGGCGGTCGATGCCAAGACCGTCGTCTTCGACCTGTGCAACCCGGACGTGGCGTTCCTGTCCAAGATCGCCTTCAGCTCGTTCGCCATCAACGACACGGCGTGGCTGCAGGCCAAGATCGACCCGACCAAGCCCGACAACCAGGCGATCGTCTCCGAGGTCAACGGAACCGGCCCGTACAAGCTGGATTCGTGGAACCGCGGCTCGGACATCACCATGGTCCGCAACGACAACTACTGGGGCACCAAGGCCCTGACGCAGAAGCTGATCTTCCGCTGGAGCTCAGAAGCGGCCCAGCGCCTGGTCGAGCTGCTGTCGCCGACCGTTGACGGCATCGACAACGTCGGGCCGACCGACTTCGAGACCGTCAAGAGCAATCCGGACCTCCAGCTCAAGGAGCGCGAGGGCCTCAACACCTTCTACATCGGCTTCAACAACACCTATGCCCCGTTCGACAACGAGAAGGTCCGCCAGGCGATCGCCATGGGCATCGACCGGCAGCGGATCGTCGACAACTTCTATCCGCCAGGATCGTCGGTCGCGACCCATTTCACCCCGTGCGCCATTCCGAACGGCTGCGCCGGCGACGACTGGTATGAGTTCGACGCCGCCAAGGCCAAGCAGCTGCTCGCCGACGCCGGGTTCCCGAACGGCTTCGACACCGTGATCAACTATCGCGACGTCGTCCGCGGCTACCTGCCCGACCCGAAGGTCGTGGCCACGGACATCCAGGCGCAGCTGAAGAAGAACCTCAACATCAACGCCAAGATCGAGGTCCAGGAGTCCGGGACCTTCCTCGACAACGCCGCCGCCGGCAAGCTGACCGGCATCCACCTGCTGGGCTGGGGCGTCGACTACCCGGACATCACCGACTTCCTCGACTACCACTTCGGGGCCGGCGCCTCGAAGCAGTTCGGCAACAAGTTCGATGACATCACCTCGGCCCTGACCACCGGTGGCCAGGGCGCCAACGACGCCGCGCGCAAGCCGGCGTACGAGGCCGCCAACAACGCGATCAAGCTGCACGTCCCGATGATCCCGGTCGCGCACGGCGGTTCCGCCGTCGCCTATCGGGCCGACGTCCAGAACGCCCATGCCTCGCCGCTGTCGAGCGAGTACTTCGCGGTCATGCAGCCGGCGGATCGGACCCAGTTCGTGTTCATGCAGAACGCCGAACCGCCAGGCCTCTACTGCGCCGACGAGACCGACGGCGAGTCGCTCCGCGTCTGCGAGCAGATGACCGAGGCGCTCTACGGGTACGAGGTCGGCGGTAGCGCCACCGTGCCGGGCTTGGCCACGGAATGCAAGCCGAACGCCGAGCTGACCCAGTGGACGTGCACGCTGCGTGACGGCGTGACCTTCCACGACGGCTCGACCCTCGACGCCAACGACGTGGTCATGTCCTATGCGGTCCAGTGGGATGCGGACAACCCGCTCCACAAGGGCCGGACGGGCGACTTCACGTACTTCCCGGGCCTGTTCGGTGGGTTCCTCAACCCGCCGGTGCCAGCCCAGTAATCACCGCTCGCGAGCCGAGCCAGTCGAAGGGCGCCGCCACCGGCGGCGCCCTTCGTGAATCCATCTCGAACCCCATGCCCCACCCGTCAACGAAGGCCACGAACGGATGACCCGGTTCATCGTCCGCCGCCTGCTTTCCAGCATCCCGGTCCTGATCGGGATCGTCGTGCTGGTGTTCGTGCTCGTCCGGATCATCCCGGGCGAACCGTGTACCGCTGCATACGGCGAGAAGGCCACGCCCGTGATCTGCGCGGCGTTCACGGCCCGGTACGGCCTGGACAAGCCGCTCCCCGAGCAATTCGTGATCTACGCCGGATCGCTCGTCCAGGGCGACTTCGGCAATTCCATCCGCTATGGCCGGCCGGTCGCCGACATCCTGCTCGAGCGCCTGCCGGTGACCGTCGAGCTCACGATCGTCGCCCTGCTCTTCGCGACGTCCGTCGGAATCGTCCTGGGTCTCGTTTCCGCGACCCGCCGCAACTCGCCCGTCGACGCCGGCACCATGGTCATCGCCAACCTCGGTGTCTCCACCCCGGTCTTCGTCCTCGGTCTCCTGCTCGCGTTCGTCTTCGCGGTGCTCCTCAAGAACACGCCGCTGGCGTTGCCCCCATCCGGCCGCCTCTCGCCGGGTCTCGAGGTGGTGCCGCTGGCGACCGTCTGGGGGTTGACCGGGCTGACCGGCCCCCTGCGAGGCATGCTCGACTTCGTCTCGAACATGTACGTCGTCAACGGCCTGCTGACCCTCAACTTCGGCCTGCTGACAGACGCGCTCCGGCACCTCCTCCTGCCCGCGATCGCGGTGGGCACGATCCCGCTGGCGATCGTCGCCCGGATGACGCGGTCGAGCCTGCTCGAGGTGCTCGGGCTCGACTACGTCCGCACCGCGCGGGCCAAGGGCCTCAAGGAGCGCTCCGTCGTGGTCCGCCACGGGATGCGCAACGCCCTGCTGCCGGTCGTGACGGTGATCGGGCTGTCGCTCGGCGGCTTCCTCTCGGGGGCCGTCCTGACCGAGACGATCTTCAACCTGACCGGCATGGGCAAGACGCTGTTCGAGTCGATCCAGAGTCGCGACTACATCGTCATCCAGGGTGTCACGATCGTGGTGGCCTTCATCTACCTCGTGGTGAACCTCATCGTCGACGTCTCGTACGCGTTCCTGGATCCGCGGATCCGCTTGTCATGAGCCTGAACCCCGGCAGCGCGGAGGCACTGGCGTCTGGTCCGCCCGATGCGATGGCAACGGCGCGTTCGGCGTCGCTGACCCGCGACACCCTCCGGAACATCGTCCGCCAGCGCTCCGCCGTCATCGGGTTGACGATCCTGATCGCCCTCTTCCTGATCGCGATCTTCGCCCCGTTCATCGCGCCGACCAACCCTGACACGTCGATGCTCGACCTTGGCGAGGCCGGCAAGCGTGGCGCGGCTCCCTGTGTCCACCTGTTCGGCTGCGCGGCCAATGCGCCGCAGCACCTGATGGGCCTCGACTCGAACCTGCGGGACGAGTTCAGCCGGGTCATCTTCGGGGCACGGGTGTCGCTGCCGATGGGCTTCCTGACCGTCGGCTTCGCCATCGTGATCGGGACGATCATCGGGGCGGTGGCGGGCTTCGCCGGCGGGTGGCTCGACAACGTCCTGATGCGGATCATGGACATCGTCCTCTCCTTCCCGAGCCTGATCCTGGCGATCGCCATCGTCACGGTCCTCGGAGCGGGCCTGTTCAACGCGCTGCTGGCGATCGGCATCGTGTCGATCCCGGTGTACGCCCGGGTCATGCGCGCCTCGGTGCTGTCGGTTCGCGAGGCCGACTTCGTGACCGCCTCGCGAGCGCTCGGCGAATCGTCCGGTGGCCTGCTGGCGCGACGCGTCCTGCCCAATGCCCTGACCCCGCTCATCGTCCAGGGCACGCTCGGGATCGGCGGCGCAATCCTCGAGGTCGCGGCGCTTTCCTTTGTCGGGCTCGGCAACCAGCCGCCGACCGCCGAGTGGGGATCGATGATCGCCGGCGACCGAAACCTCTTCTTCTCGGCGCCGCACCTGATCTTCTTCCCGGGGCTCGCCATCACGCTGTCGGTGCTCGGGTTCAACCTGCTCGGCGACGGGATCCGCGACGCCCTGGATCCGAGGCTCAATCGATGAGCGGGCTGCCATGACCGAGCCGATCATCACGTCGGTCCAGGACCACACCCTCGGCACGAGCCTCGACGAGACCGTCGTCTCCGAGCTCGTGCCCCCGGGCGCCCGGCGGGCTCGCCGGCCGCGCGGCGATCGTCCGCTGCTCGAGATCCGGGGCCTGCGCACCAGCTTCGCGACCCGCGACGGCTCGGTGAAGGCAGTTGACGGGATCGACTTCCACGTCGACCGCGGCGAGATCATGGGCCTCGTCGGGGAGTCGGGCTGCGGCAAGAGCGTCACGGCCCTTTCGATCATGCGGCTCGTGGCGAAGCCGGGCCGGATCGATACCGGCGAGATCATGTTCGACGGACAGGACCTGCTGACACTGAGCAACGAGGCCATGCGCAAGGTCCGCGGCAACAGGATCAGCATGATCTTCCAGCAGCCGACGTCGTCGCTGAACCCGGTCTGGGACGTCGGTCGCCAGATCGAGGAGGTCCTGCAGATCCATCGGGGCATGAAGGGCACGGCCGCCGAGGCGCGCGCCCTGGAGCTCCTGCGCATGGTCGGAATCCCCGACCCCGAGCGCCGCCTGAAGGCCTACCCGCACGAGATGTCCGGCGGGATGGCCCAGCGCGTGATGATCGCGATGGCGCTCGCCTGCGAACCCGAGCTGCTCATCGCCGACGAGCCGACGACCGCCCTCGACGTCACGATCCAGGCACAGATCCTCGATCTCATCCGCAACCTCCGTGACGAGACCGGGACGGCGATCATCCTGATCACCCACGACCTGGGCGTGGTCGCCGAGATGTGCGATCGCGTCGCCGTCATGTACGCGGGCGAGATCGTCGAGCACAGCGACGTGGCCACGCTCTTCCGCGAGCCCCGACACCCGTACACGCAGGGGCTGATCGGCTCGATCCCGGTGGTCGGCAAGATCCGCGACGAGCTCGCCGTCATCCCGGGCAACGTCCCCAACCTGATCGACCTGCCGGTGGGCTGCCGGTTCGCCCCGCGCTGCCTGGTCCGCGTGCAGGAGAGGGTCCCGTACTCGCTCGAAATCCATCCGGAACTCCGCCCGATCGGCCCGGAGCACGACGTCCGCTGCTGGCTCTACCACGACATCGAGGGGCGGCCCCTTCCGCGCCCTGAGCCGACCGCCGCCGCGCCGGCCGCGGCCACGTCGGGGCCTGGCGAATGACTGCCGCCCTCCAGCCCCCCCTTCCCTCCCCGGCCCGCGCGCCCGGTGGCTCGGTCCTCGTCGAAGTGCGCGACCTGGTCAAGCATTTCCCGGTTCACGGCGGCATCCTCCAGCGCACCGTCGGCCAGGTCCAGGCCGTGGACGGGGTCACGTTCGAGATCCGCCGGGGCGAGACGCTCGGCCTGGTCGGTGAGTCGGGTTGCGGCAAGACGACCGTTGGCCGGTTGCTGCTTCGCCTCATCGAGCCGACGTCGGGCACGATCCGCTTCGATGGCATCGATCTGACCGCCATCAAGGGCGCGGCGCTCAAGCCATACCGCCGGCGGATGCAGATCATCTTCCAGGACCCGTACGCCAGCCTGGATCCGCGCGCGCCGATTGCCGACAGCATCGGCGAGGGCCTCCGCATTCATGGCGTCGGGACAGCTGCGGAACGTCGCCAGAAGGTCAGCCGGATGATGGATCTCGTGGGCCTCCAGCCGTACCACGCCCGGCGCTACCCGCACGAGTTCTCGGGCGGCCAGCGCCAGCGGATCGGGATCGCCCGTGCACTGGTCCTTGAGCCCGACCTCGTGGTGTGCGACGAGCCTGTGTCAGCCCTCGACGTGTCGATCCAGGCGCAGGTCCTCAACCTGTTGAAGCAGCTCCAGCGCGAGCTCGGGCTGACCTACCTCTTCGTCGCGCACAACATGGGCGTCGTCGAGCACATCAGCGACCGCGTGGCGGTCATGTACCTCGGCCGCATCGCCGAGCTGGCGGAGGGCGACGAGCTCTTCCGCAAGCAGGAGCACCCGTACACGGAAGCGCTGATGTCGGCAATCCCCATCCCCGACCCGTTGCTGCGCCGGCAGCGGGTCATCCTGCGCGGCGACGTGCCCAGTCCGGTGAACCCGCCCACGGGTTGTCGATTCCACCCGCGCTGCCAGCTCCGCCAGGAGCTCGGCTCACCGGCGATCTGCGCAGACGTCGTCCCACCGCTGATTCAGCTCGGCGGCGACCACCTGTGCGCCTGCCACTTCCGCCAGCCGCCCGGAACGTCGACCCCGCCAGAGGGCGCGCGTCCGGCCTAGCCCGCGCAACCGCCACGGCGGGGATGCGACCCTACGAGAGAGGCGCGCCCGTGTCTGCCGCCGGAGCCGCGGCGGCCACCTCGGCCTCCGTAACATCCGTCGCCTTGCCCGTCTTGAGCAGCTCGAGGGCCGAATCCGGCGTGCCGTGACGGACCAGGCTCTGGTCGAGATGCGCGATGCCGACGTCGGTCTTGAGCGCTTCGTCAGCCCAATGGCAGGCGGCCCGGTGATCGGTCGTGAGGACCTGCAAGGGCGGGTCGATCGTCCGGCAGTTCTCGGGCTTGCCCAGTCGCTCGTAGAGCCAGCAGCGGGTATGGAAGCGGCAGCCGGGCGGCGGATTGACCGGGCTCGGGACATCGCCCTGGAGGATGACCCGCCGGCGCTTGCGCTCGGCGACCGGGTCCGGGACCGGGACGGCCGACAGCAACGCTCGCGTGTACGGATGGCCCGGGACCGTGTAGACCAGGTCGGGTGGCCCGACCTCGACGATCTTGCCGAGGTACATGACCGCGACCCGGTCGCTGATGTGCTTGACCACGGACAGGTCGTGCGCGACGAACAGGTACGTCAGGCCCAGCCGGTCGCGCAGATCGGTGAGCAGGTTGAGCACCTGCGCCTGGATCGACACGTCGAGCGCCGAGATGGGCTCGTCGCAGACGATGAACTCGGGCTCCACCGCGAGCGCCCGGGCCACGCCGATGCGCTGGCGCTGGCCGCCGGAGAACTCGTGCGGGTAGCGCTTGACGTAGTTCGGATCGAGCCCGACGATCCTGAGCAGGTCGGCCACCCGCTCCTTCTTGGCCTCGCCGTCGGCCAGGTGGTGGGTCTCGATCGGCTCGCTGATGATGGAGCCGACCGTCATCCGCGGATCGAGCGAGCCGTACGGGTCCTGGAAGATGATCTGCATCCGGCGCCGCATCTTGCGCAGTGCCCCGGACTTCAACGAGGTCAGGTCGACGCCGTCGAAGCGGACCGTCCCGCCGGTGGGTTCGCGGAGCCGGATCATCGCCCGGCCGATCGTGCTCTTGCCGCAGCCCGACTCACCGACCAGGCCGAGCGTCTCGCCTCGACGAACCTCGAAGGTGACATCGTCGACGGCCTTGACGGTCCCCTTGACGGTCTTGAAGATGCCGGCCCGGATCGGGAAGTAGACCTTCAGATCGTCGACCTCGACGATGTTCTTGGTGTCATGCGGCCGGACCCTGGGGGCGGCGCCCGCCGTGGCGGTCAACTGATCCACCCGCCGGGCTCGGTGGCCCAGCAGCGGGCGAGGTGACCCTCACCCGGGCGCGCGGTCAACTCCGGCTCATCCTCCCGGCAGATGTCCCGGACGTAGCGGCAACGCGGGCCAAAGCGACAGGCATCAGGCGGTGCAATCAACAACGGCGGCAACCCCTCGATCGTGCGCAGCTTGGCTCCCCGGATGTCGTCGATCCGCGGCAGCGAGTCGAGCAGGCCCCAGGCGTACGGCATCCGCGGGTTCTCGAACATCGTGTCCACCGAGCCCGTCTCCACGATCCGGCCGGCGTACATCACGTTGACCCGATCGCACATGCCGGCGGCGATTCCCAGGTCGTGGGTGATCAGCAGGACGGCGGTGCCGAACTCGTGTGACAGCTTCTGGATCAGCTCCAGGATCTGGGCCTGGATCGTGACGTCGAGCGCCGTCGTCGGCTCGTCGGCCAGGATCAACTTGGGATCGCAGGACAGGGCGATCGCGATCATCACGCGCTGGCGCATGCCACCAGAGAACTGGTGCGGGTAGTCCTTGAGCCGATCGGCCGGCCGCGGAATGCCCACCTTGGCGAGCAGCTCCACCACCCGGTCGCGGGCCGCCTTCGAAGACAGGCCCATGTGCTCGCGGATCGCCTCGCCGATCTGGTAGCCGATGGTCAGTGTCGGGTTGAGGCTCGTCAGCGGGTCCTGGAAGATGAAGCCGATCTCCTTGCCGCGCAGCTTGCGCATGGCCTCATTGCTCAGCTTCAGGAGGTCGATCCCGTCGAACATGATCTGGCCGGCGACGATCTTGCCCGGCGGATCCGGGACCAGCCTGGCGATCGACAGGGCCGTGACGCTCTTGCCGCAGCCGGATTCACCGACGAGACCCAGGGTCTCGCCGTAGCCGACGTCGAAGCTGACGTCATCGACGGCCTGGATCACGCCGTCCGCCGTGAAGAACTGCGTCTTGAGGCCGCGGACCTCTAGCAGCTTGTCGGCGTTGCGGGTGACACCGGTCGCGGTCACGCTCTCCGAGCTCGACCGGCGGGCCTCATCCGGCGACAGCTCGATGATGGATGGCAGGTCTGCGCTGGAGACCTCTCGCTCGGGTCGCTCCACCTACTGCTTGCCCTTCAGCTTGGGATCGAGCGCGTCGCGGAGCCCGTCGCCGAGAAAGGTGAACCCGATCAGGGCCAGCGCAATGAAGATGGCCGGGAAGAGCACGAGGTGGGGATCACCGCGCACGTATTTCTCGCCGTCGGCGATGAGGCTCCCCCACGAGGCTCGCGGTGGCTGGACCCCGACCCCGATGAAGGCCAGGGTCGATTCGGCGAGGATCGCGCTCGGTATGCCGAGGGTGATGGCCACGATGATCGGGCTCAACCCGTTCGGCAGCAGATGGCGCACAACGATCCGCGCGTCGGACACGCCGATGGCTCGGGCGGCCTCGACAAACTCGGTCTCCTTCAAGGCCAGCAGCTGGCCGCGGACGAGCCGCGCGACCGTCACCCAGGACGTCAAGCCGATGGCGACGAACACCAGGAACAGCCCGTCGAGGGCCTGGCCGAAGGCCGTCTCCCGGAAGGCGACCGACAGCAGGATGATGAACAGGAGGTCGGGGAAGGCGTAGATGACGTCGGTGAAGCGCATCAGGATGTTGTCCAGGCGACCGCCGAACCAGCCGGCCACCGCGCCGATCGGCACGCCGATCGAGAGGATGACGATCTGCACCACGAACGCGACCGTGACGCTGATCCGAGCCCCGTCGAGCAGCCGGCTGAGGAGGTCGCGTCCGAGGCTGTCCGTTCCGAGGAGGTGGCCAGGCGACAGCGGCTTGATCGGACGGTTGCCGTTGGCGAAGATCGCCTGGAGATCCTGGACCTTGTAGTCCCAGGGGGCCAGGATCGGCCCGAAGGCCCCGGCGATCAGGAACAGGATGACCAGGACCAGTCCGAAGAGCGCCAGCCGGTTCTTGCGCAGGCGGCCAAATGCGTCGCTCCACAGCCCGGCACTCTGCTTCGGCTTCGGCAGTCGCCTGTCGATAACGGTCGTCGTCGTGGCCATCCTGCAGGCTCCTAGCTGTACCGGATCCGGGGGTCGATGTACGCGTACAGGACGTCGACGACGACGTTCATGAAGGCGACCGCGAACGCATAGAGCATCGTCATGGCCATCAACAGGCTGTAGTCGCGTGTCCCGATCGCGGTGATGTAGTACCGGCCGACCCCGGGGATCGCAAAGATGGTTTCGATGATGAACGAGCCGGTCACCAAGAACGCGAGGATGGGACCGAGAATGGTCACGACGGGGATCAGCGCATTCCGGACCATGTGACGCACCACGACTGCCCGGTCACGCAAGCCCTTGCTCTGCGCTGTCCGGATATAGTCCTTGCGGGTGACTTCCAGCATCGAGGCGCGGGTGTACCGGGCAATCTGGGCGATCGGGAAGCCGGCCAGCGCGATCGTCGGCAGGACCCAGTAGGGCGGGCTCTTCCAGCCACTCGTCGGGAACCATCTGAGTTCGACTCCGAAGAGGACGATCAGCAGGATCGCCAGCACGAAGCTGGGCGTGGATATCCCCACGATCGATATCGAGGTCGATAGATAATCGGGCCAGCGGTTATGCCCCAGCGCGGCCAGAATCCCGAGGGGGATACCGACCAACACGGCGAGGATGAACGCCATCACGCCGAGCTGGAAGGTCGTCGCGATCCCGTCGGCGACGATGTTGTTGACCGTCCGATCCTGGTAGCGATATGACGGACCAAGGTTCCCCTGGACGAACCCGCCGGCCCAGTTGATGTACTGGGCGTAGAGCGGCTGATCCAGCCCGTATTGGGCGTTCAGCCGAGCCTGCACGCCCTCTGGCAGCCGCTTGTCGCGATCCCACGGCCCACCCGGCACTGAATGCATCAGCATGAACGTGATGATCGAGACCGTGAACAGCACCGGGATGATCCAGAGGATGCGCCGGACGACATAGGTGATCACGGGCGTTCTCGGCTACACGGTTGGAGTGGGACGATTCCGGTGGGCCTGCCTGATGGCAGGCCCACCGGCACTGATCGCTCTGGGCGACTAGTGGTTGAGGATCTGAATGGTCTCCCAGAACAACTCCCCGGGCGACACCGAATCGGAGCCCGTGGAGGTGATCCCGGATACGTACGGTGCGACCTCGTAGGTCGTCACGGCGTAGCGCAGCGGCAGGATGGCCGCGTCGTTCATCAGGATGGTCTGAGCTTGGTTGTAGAGGGCGACCTGCTTGTCCTGGTCGGGCTCGGCGGCGGCCTGCTTGATCAGGGCATCGAAGTCGGGGTTGCAGTACTGGCTGTCGTTGTTGCCGCCGTGACACGTGAACAGGCCGTTGAGCTGGTTGTTCGCATGCGGGTAGTCGGCACCCCAGCCGTCACGGGCGAGGTCGTACTGGCCGGCCGTGCGCTGGGTCAGGAAGACGCTGAAGTCGGAGCCGATCTGCTCCGTCTCCAGACCGAACGCCTGTCGCCAGGCCTCGGCCAGGAAGGCGACGCGGGGCTCGTGGCCGGCTCCGGTGTTGAAGCCGAACTTGAGCTTGCCGAGGTCGGCCGCACTGGACTTGCCCAGGGCCGCGAGGGCCTTGGTCATGTGGTCCTTGGCAGACGCGAGGTCGAACGGATACGGGTCGAGGTCGGGCTGGTAGCCCGGGATCCCCGGCATGACGAAGCTGTTGGCGACCGCACCGACGCCCGCGAACGTGGCGTCGATGAAGGCCTGCTTGTCGATCGACTGGGTCAGGGCGATCCGGAAGTCCTTGTTGGCCGTCGGTCCTGGCGTCTTGAACGACTTGAGCTTCGAATCCTGGAAGTTGTTGTACGTGTAGTAGGTGATCGAGAAATTCGGAATCTGCTGGACCTCGGGGCCCAGGACAGGATCTGCCATGACGCGCTGAATGTCCGGGCTCGGCGTCTGGACCATGTCCAGCTCACCCGCCTCGAAGGCGGCCTGGTCGGCGGTCAGATCGGAGCGAAGGAAGAAGTTGAGCGTGGTCAGGGTCGGCTTGACGTCGCCCCACCAGTTCGGGTTCGGCTTGAGCGTGAGCTCGGTGTTGTGCTGCCAGGAGTCGAGCACAAATGGACCGGAGCTGACGTAGTTGCCGGCCTCGGTCGCGTTCGGGCTGGTGATCCACTTCTCCTGGATCGGCACGAAGACCCAAAGGGTCAGCGCCGTCAGAAAATACGAAGCAGGCGTATTCAGCTTGATGACCACCGTCTTGTCGTCGGGGGCGGAAACGCCTAGCTTGTCGAGCGCAGCTTGGATCGTCGCGTCGCTTGGTGCGGGATCTGCCCCGGCCATGGCGAGCAGGTCCGGAGCGCCGTCGATCTCGGCCGTAACGTACGAATATGGCGCCGCGGTCCGCGGATCGATCAGCCGCTTGATGCTATAGATGAAATCGCCGGCGACGATCGGGTCGCCGTTGCTGTACTTGGCATCGCGAAGATGGAATGTAAGGGTCTTGGCGTCCGCCGAGATGTCCCACGACGTTGCCAGTCCCGGCACGACCTTGAGGTCCTTGTCGAAGTAGACGAGGCCACGCGTCAGACCGCGGAGAATCGTGATCGAGTTCGAGTCCTGGGCCTTGTTCGGATCCAGGGTCGGTGGCTCACCCTGCGCGGTGACATTGAGGGTTTGATCCGCCGCGAGGTTCGACGCGCTCGCGGGGGGCGCTGACGTCTCGGCAGGTGCCGAGGCTCCGGGCTCGGTCGACGCGGGCGGAGCCGAACTAGCTGTGGCACCGCCGCAGGCCGCCACGATGATGGCGACACTGGCCAGGATGCCGAATAGCCGCTTCTGCATGAACTGTCCTCCGAACGGGTCTAAACCCGATATCTCCCGCTACCGCGGCTCGAACTGCGCTCTGTCACGCCGTGACGTTCGCTCACGTTCCGGATCGAGCCTCCCGCTCGATGCGGTTGTGGGGCGAGCGGCAGCGGCAGCACGGATCGAGTCGGTGCGCTGCGGGTACTATCCACAGCCCTTCATCCACTGTCAACTTCCTCCCTAACGATCGTTCGTACGGCAGAATCGCCCCTTTCAGGCTCAGTCCGGACAGGGTGTCTCGGCGCCGCTCACGGGGCGCCAGCGAAGGTTCGGGTGGCGGGCGGCCGTCGCCTCGTCGAGCCGCCTCACCGGCGCGGTGTGGGGAGCGCCGGTCACCAGGTCCGGGGTCGTCTCGGCCTCACCCGCGATGGCGATCAGGGCGTCCGCGAAGGCGTCGAGGGTTTCGACCGATTCGGTCTCGGTGGGCTCGATCAGCATCCCCTCCTCGACGATCAGCGGGAAGTAGATCGTCGGCGGGTGGAAGCCGTAGTCGATCAGCCGCTTGGCGATGTCGAGCGTCCGGACCCCGGTCCGCTTCTTGATCGTGCTGGCCGAGGCCACGAACTCGTGCTTGCAGGTACGATCGTGGGGGATGTCGTAGGTGCCGGCGAGGCGCGATTTGAGGTAGTTGGCGGCCAGCACGGCATCGTCACTGACCTCGCGCAGGCCCGACGCGCCGTGCGCCCGGATGTAGGCGTAGGCACGGACCAGGACGCCGGTGTTGCCGGCATAGCTGCGCATCCGGCCGATGGACGTCGGCCGTTCGCCGACTCGCTCCAGGCGGTAGGTGCCCTCGGGCTCTCGAAGGACGCGCGGTTCCGGCAGGTACGGCAGCAGCGTCTCCCCCACCCCGACCGGCCCGGCTCCCGGTCCACCGCCGCCGTGCGGTGTCGAGAAGGTCTTGTGGACGTTGAAGTGCATCACGTCGAAGCCGGCCTCGCCGGGCTTGAACCGACCCAGGATGGCGTTGAGGTTGGCGCCGTCCATGTAGGCGAGCGCGCCGACCGCGTGGACGGCGTCGAGCAGCTCGCCGATGCGCGCCTCGAACAGCCCCAGCGTCGACGGGTTGGTGATCATGACCGCGGCGGTCCGCGGTCCGAGGGCCGCCCGGAACGCGTCGAGGTCGACGCCGCCGTCCTCGGCGGAGGGAATGGTCACGGTGGTGTAGCCGGCCATCGAAGCGGTCGCGGGGTTGGTCCCGTGGCTCGAATCCGGGACCAGGACCTGGTCGCGGGCCGTGTCGCCGCGTGATCGATGGTAGGCGCGGACCATCAGGATCCCGGTCAGCTCGCCCTGCGCGCCGGCCGCCGGCTGGAGGCTGACGGCGCGCATCCCGGAGATCTCTGCCAGCGCCCCCTCGAGCTCGAAGAGCATCTGGAGCGTTCCCTGCGCCGCGGCGTCGGGAGCGAGCGGGTGCAGGTTCGCGAAGCCCGGCAGCCGGGCGGCCCACTCGTTGAGCTTGGGGTTGAACTTCATCGTGCAGGACCCGAGCGGATAGAACCCGGTGTCCACGGCGTAGTTGAGCTGCGACAGGTTGACGTAGTGCCGAACGACGTCCGCCTCGTTCATTTCGGGCAGCGCCGGCGGCGTGACCCGCCGTGCAGCAGCCGGGATGCGGTCGAGCGCGTCCTTGGGTGGATGGGGGATCTTGCCGCCGCCCCGGCCCGGTCGACCGCGCTCGAAGATCGTCGGCTGCAGGCGCGTACCCGTGACGCTCATCGAGCGCTCCCGGCGAGCGTGCTCCGGTCCGATCCGGCGCCTGCCTCCACGCCGGTCGGCGGGCGTCCGCCGAGGATCTCGGCGAGCGCATCCGCAAACCGCTCGATCTCCTGGGCCGTGGTGACCTCGGTGGCGCAGACCAGCAGCCCGTCAGCCAGGCTCGAGTCATCCGGCTCCACGTCGGCGAGCACCAGCCCGGCGAGGATGCCGCGATCGAGCAGGCGCGCGTGCGTGCGACGGGCGTCGGGCACGCGAACGGCGAACTCGTTGAGGTACGGACCCGAATGGATTCGCGGTGCCCCGACGGCGGCGAGGGCCGACTCGAGCTCCGAAGCGCGGGCGGCGCCGAGCGCGGCGACGTCGCGCAGGCCGTGCGGCCCGATCGTCGCCAGATAGACGGATGCGGCCAGCGCGAGCAGCGCCTGGTTCGTGCAGATGTTGCTGGCGGCCTTGTCGCGCCGGATGTCCTGCTCGCGGGCGCGCATGGTCATGACGAACGCGCGCTGCCCGTCGAGATCGGTCGTCAGCCCGACCAGGCGGCCCGGGATCTGGCGGACGAGCGCGTCGGTCGTTGCCAGGATCCCGAGGTACGGCCCGCCGTACTGCGGGGCGATCCCCAGCGGCTGTCCCTCCCCGGCGGCGATGTCCGCGCCGTAGGCGCCGGGCGGCGCCAGGACGGACAGTCCCACCGGCTCGATGACCGACACGAACAGGGCGCCCGCGGCATGGGCGAGTGAACCAATCGCGGGCATCGGCTCGAGCAGGCCGAGGAAGTCGGGCTGCGCGGCGATGATCCCCGCGACCGGGGGATCGGCTTCGGCGAGCATCCGGTCGAGCGCCACGAGATCGGTCGTGCCAGCCGCCTCACCGTCGGCCACGAGCGGGATCTCGTCGAGCTGCAAGCCGCCGCTGAAATACGTCCGGAGGGTCTCCCGATAGTGCGGATGCACCCCTCGCGAGACGAGGACCCGCTCGCGTCGGGTCTGCCGGCAGGTCATCAACGCGGCCTCCGCGGTCGCCGCGGCCCCGTCGTAATGCGATGCGGAGACCACGTCCAGGTCGACCAGCTCGGCCAGCAGCGACTCGTACTCGTAGATGCTCTGGAGGGTGCCCTGGCTGATCTCGGGCTGGTACGGCGTGTAGGCCGTGTACCACTCGCCGCGCAGCAGGATCTGGTCGACCGCCGGTGGGCTCCAGTGCCGGTAGACGCCGGCCCCCAGGAATGAGGCCAGATCCGTCCGATTGCGGGCCGCCAGCGCGCTCAGGCGCGCCGCCAGCTCGAGCTCCGGTTCGGGATCCGGCAGGTCAAGGCGCGAGGCCCGCAGCGCAGGGGGAATATCGTCGAAGAGCTGGTCGACGGAGCTGAGGCCCAGCGCCCCGAGCATCCTCGCTCGGTCGGCGGCCGTATGCGGACCGTATGGCATCGCGAGGATTCAGCCCGCTGCGATCAGCGCGTCGTATGCGGTCGCGTCGAGCAACCCGTCGAGCTGGGCGGCATCGGCCAGGCGAAGGCGGACCATCCAGCCGCCGTCGTACGGGTCGCTGTTGACCAGCTCAGGCTGGCTCGTGAGCGTGGCATTCGTCTCGACGACCTCGCCGCCGACCGGGGCGAAGAGGTCGCTCACGGCCTTGACGGACTCGACCACGCCGAACGCGGCAAACTGATCGAGCGAGCGACCGACGTCGGGCAGCTCGACGAACACGATGTCACCGAGCTGTTCCGCCGCGTACGCAGTGATTCCGACCGTGGCCCGGTCGCCATCGACCCGAACCCACTCGTGGTCCTTGGTGTAGTGCAGATCGGTCGGTACCATCGCGATCAGGCTTGCCTCCTGTAGAAGGGCAGGGCGACGACCCTCGCCGGCACGCGAGCGGCGCGGATCTCGACGTCCACAACGGTACCCGGCTCGGCGTCGCCCGGTGCGACGTACGCCATGGCGATCGGCACTCCGAGGGTCGGCGATTGTGTCCCGCTGGTCACGATCCCGGTCCGGCGCTCCCCCACCCAGACCGGATGGCCGTGTCTGGCGATCCCCCGGCCCTCGACGACGAGCCCGACGAGCGTCCGTGACGGCCCGTCACGGGCGACCTTCTCCAGCGCCGCTCGCCCGACGAAGTCACCCCGCTTGTCCATCTTGACCACCCGACCGAGCCCGGCCTCATACGGTGTCGTGCGCAGGTCGAGCTCGTTGCCGTAGAGCGGCATGCCGGCCTCGAGGCGGAGCGTGTCCCGGGCGCCGAGGCCGACGGGGAGGCCCCCGGCCGACCGAACCCCGGCCAGCAGGATCGTCCACAGCTCGGCCGTCCGGCTCGTATCGATGAACACCTCGAATCCGTCCTCGCCCGTGTACCCGGTCCGGGCCACCATGGCGGGGATCCCGGCCACCACCCCCTCGGCGATCGCGTAGTAACGAAGGGCACGCAGGTCGACGTCGGTCAACGGGCCGAGCACGCCTGCAGACAGCGGACCCTGGACGGCCAGGAGACCGGTGGCCAGCGATCGATCGTCGAGGACGGCCTTGTAGCGCTCCAGGCGCTCGGCGAGAGTGTCCGAGACGGTGGCGGCGTTTCCGGCGTTGGCGACCACCAGGAACCTCGACTCGGCCAGCCGGTAGACGATCAGGTCGTCGATGACCCCGCCGTCCGGCATGCAGATCATCGAGTACTGCGCCCGTCCCACGGCCAGGCTCGGTGGATTGGTGACCAACGCGGCGGCGAGCGCCGCCCCGGCGTCCGGACCTTCGACGTGGAGCTCGCCCATGTGCGACAGGTCGAACAGCCCGACACGCTCGCGGACGGCTCGATGCTCTTCGAGGATCGAGCCGTACTGGACGGGCATCAGCCAGCCACCGAACTCGATCAGGCGCGCGCCGAGCTCCCGATGGACCTCGGTCAGTGGCGTCTGGTGGACCGTCGGCTCGATGGCCTCGGTCACGGCAGCGACTCGGCCGATCGTGACTCGGCGGGAACCGACGTGCTCGGCTCGACGAGCCGGGCGGCACGCGCCACGAGCGTCCGCTCGGTCTCGAACGTCAGCGTCGACGCCGCCTCGGCAAACGTGATCCAGCGGACCTGCTCGAACTCGTGATCGTGATTGGCCAGGTCCCCGCCGATCGGCTCCATCATGAAGTAGTGGACCGTCTTGTGGATGCGCTGCCCTGACTGGACGAACCAGTACTCGATGGAGTCGAGCGGCCCGGTGATCCGGACCTCGAGCCCGGTCTCCTCGGCGACCTCGCGGAGGGCGGTCTCCTCGCGGGTCTCACCCGGCTTGGGCGTGCCCTTCGGGAGGGTCCAGGTCCAGCCGTCGCGTTCGCGACGACGGCTGCCGACCACCAGCCACGCTCGTCCGGACTCGTGGCGAACGACGACGCCGCCGGCGGACGTGGCGGTCGTGGCCCTCAGGCGGACCACGGCGCCGATGCGGCGCGCGGACGTCGAGGCCCGGCCCCGGATCGCCCGGAGCGGGCCCAGTGCATCACCACCCGTGGACCCAGCTGGCCGCTGTGCTGCTCGCTGGGCTGGGCCGTCTGGATCGAGCGCCAGCTGGCGCGGAGCCGGGTGAGCGGGGCCACATCCGGACCGTGGAGCACCGTCGACCGGGTCCCGGGAGCGCGGAACGGATCGGCCGGTCGCAGGCCGAGGCGGCGTTCGCGAACCCGGTTGGACGGACGCACGAATCGGGCCGCCGGACGGGCCGCGTATTTGGCGGCGATGCTGTGGTCCATGGGCCGCAATGGTAACCGTTCAGTCGCGCCGCGCAAGCGCTCCCGCCAGCATCCCGCGCATGGCCGTCGCCGTCTCCGGTGCGAGCGTGCCACGCCCTTCGGCGAGCTCGATCTCGCGGCTTCCCGCCGCGATGTACAGGTCCAGTACGTCCGGCGCGTGCTCGCGCAAGGCATCCAGGTGGGCACGAAGCGTGCCGACGTCGCCACGGGTGATCGGCCCGGTGAGCGCGGCCCGGATACCGAGTGCCCGGGCGTTGGCCAAGGTGCCCTCGATCAATGGGCCATAGATCGCCAGCGCTCCGGCCTCGTCCAGGCCCGCCACGCGACCGAGCTGGGCGATGGCATCGAGCAACGCCACGAACCCACCCGCTGCCAGCACCGCGGCGGCGTGATAGGCGGCCTTCGAGCCCGACGCGAGCCTGACCGGCGTCGCACCAAGCGCCTGGGCCATGGTGGCGAGCAGGGCCGCCAGCTGGTCGTCGGCCTCGATCGCGATCGTTGCGCCGTGGAGGGCCTCGACCGCCCGCTCGGTGTCGGCGAACGCGACCAGGGGGTGGAAGGACCCGATCTGCGTGCCGGCCGCCATGGCCGGGGCGAGCACCTCCGCCCCGACGGCGCCGCTGGTGTGGATCATGGCCTGGCCGCCGTACATCCGGAGGCCGCTCGCCAGCGGGCCGATCACGTCGTCCGGCACGGCCAGGATGATCAGCTCGACCTCCTCGACGAGGGCCTCCGGGTCGACGAACGCACGATTGACCTTGACCAGGCTTCGGAAGCGTTCGCGCCGTCCGGCATCGCGGCTGGCCACGGCGTGGATGGGCCAGCCGGCTCGTGACAGCGCCACACCCAGCGCCGTGCCGACGGCCCCGGCGCCGACGATCCCGATGACCGGCGGCTCGCCCGCCACAGAGTGCTCGTGGGGGTGCGCGTGATCGGCCGGCGCGGCCGGGTGCAGATCGATCCCGGCGGCCTCGATGGCCGCCTCGGTCTCGGCACGATCTCGCTCGGGATCATCGCCCGGCAGCCTTCCCCAGGACCTCACGGGACGCCCTTACCGTCGCGCCCGGCGGTCGAGGCCAAGGCGACGCCGAGCACGAGAGCGAGCGCACCTCGAGGTGCGTGAGCGAACGCGCACAGGCGTCAACGCGGGCATCGGCCGTCAGGCGCGACGGGATTCGCTACTGGGGAGGTAGATTCTCATCGTTCGAGTGTAGCGAGCGAGTGAGGACCGACGCGATGTCACGGATTGACCCCTTCAGCGCCCGGGCCCCGCTCGGCGCGGGCCTTCCGGACTACTACCGGCTGGGCGTCCTCGGTGACCTGGTCGACATCGCCAGTGCACCGGTCACGGTCAAGATCCTGCTCGAGAACCTGCTCCGCCATGCCGGTCACGGGATCGTTCGGCCGGAGGACGTCGTGACGCTGGCGGCCTGGCGCCCGGGCGTCGCCGCCGAGGCCGAGATCCCGTTCATGCCTTCGCGGGTGGTCCTCCAGGACTTTACCGGGGTCCCCGCCATCGTCGACCTGGCCGTGATGCGCGACGCCATGGCCGACCTGGGCGGCGATCCCGGCAAGGTCAACCCGCTCGTGCCGGCCGACCTCGTCATCGATCATTCGGTCCAGGTCGATCGCTTCGGGACGCCGGCCGCCTTTGCCTTCAACGTGGACCGCGAATACGAGCGCAACGGCGAGCGCTATCAGCTCCTGCGCTGGGCCCAGACCGCCTTCCGCGACCTGCGGGTGGTCCCGCCGGGCACCGGCATCATCCACCAGGTCAACCTGGAGTTCCTGGCGACGGTCGTCACCGATCGGCTCGACGCCGACGGCACCGTCGCGTTCCCGGACACGCTCGTC
>JBGPVC010000003.1:0-52188 GCA_041491485.1 Candidatus Limnocylindria bacterium | reverse complement strand
GTAGTCGAACTCGATCCCCTGCCCGATCCGGACCGGGCCGGAACCGATCACGAGCGCCGCTTCACGCTCGACCGGCGGCGCCTCCGGCGGCGAGCCGGCAGCTGCGTAGGTCGAGTAGAAGTAGGGCGTCTCTGCAGCGAACTCGGCGGCGCAGGTGTCGACCATCGCGTAGCCTGGCCGCAGACCCAGGGCGAGGCGTGCGGCCCGAATCGCCTCCTGGCTGGTGCCGGCCAGCCCGGCCAGCTCGCGATCGCCGAACCCGGCACGCTTGAGCGTCGCCAGGAGCGCCGCGGCGTCCGCGTTGGTCGGGTCGGCGAGGCTGGCACCGAACGCCCGCGTCTCCCCTTCCAGCGCCACGTTGCGGCCCATCTCGCCGAGGAACCATGGGGCGATGCCGGTCACTTGGCCGATCAATGCCTCGGGGACCCCTCGACGCATCAACCCGAGGATTCGCCACAGCCGGCTGTCGGACGGCTCCAGGAAGCGGCGCAGGACGATCGGCGCGCCGGCCCGCTGCGCATGGCGGGTCGACTCGCAGGCGGCGCCGGTTTCGTCGACCCAGCGGATCGGTTCGTCGGCCTCCGGGTCGCCGCCGTAGACGGCGGCCAGGTAGTCGAACGTCGGCAGCCACGACGGGTCCTCGGCGAGTGGCCCTACGCCTGCCTGCTCGAGCCCCCGCAACGCCTTGTTGAGGGCCGATCCGAACGTTCGGTCGATCGCCATCACCTCGCCGGTCGCCTTCATCTGGCTGCCCAGCGTCCGATCGGCGGTCGGGAACTTGTCGAATGGGAAGCGCGGCAGCTTCACCACGACGTAATCCAGCGCGGGCTCGAAGGCGGCCACCGTCGTGCCGGTCACCACGTTCGGGATCTCGGCCAGCCGGCGACCGATCGCGATCTGCGCCGCGACCCGGGCGATCGGGTACCCGGTCGCCTTGGAGGCCAGCGCCGACGACCGCGAGACGCGCGGGTTGACCTCGATCACAGCGTACTCGGTGGAGTCAGGCGACAGGGCGAACTGGACGTTGCAGCCGCCTTCCACGCCGAGCGCCCGGATGATCGCCAGGGAGGCGCTGCGCAATCGCTGGTGGACGGCGTCGGTCAGAGTCTGGATCGGCGCGACCACGATCGAATCGCCGGTGTGGACGCCAAGCGGATCGACGTTCTCCATCCCGCAGACCGCGATGCAGGTATCGTCCGCGTCGCGCATCACTTCGTATTCGATCTCCTGCCAGCCGGTGAGGTAGCGCTCGACCATGACCTGGCCGATCGGGCTCGCCCGGAGGCCGGCACGGACGCGTTCGCGATAGGCGGCTTCGGTCTCGACGATGCCGCCGCCCGTCCCTCCGAGCGTGAACGCGGGCCGGATGATCGACGGCAGGCCGATGGCGGCCAGTGCCTCGTCGGCCGAGGCGGCCCGCTCGTCCACCGTCGCCCCCTCCACGATCCGGCTGGGCGCGTACGGCTGCCCGATCCGGTCCAGCAGGTCGCGGAACGCCTCGCGGTCCTCGGCCATCCGGATCGCCTCCAGCGGCGTCCCGAGGAGGCGGATCGGATGGCGGGCGAAGACGCCTGCGTCCGCCATCGCGGCCGTCAGATTCAGCGCTGTCTGGCCACCCAGACCGGCGAGCAGCCCGTCGGGGCGTTCGGCGGCGATGACGGCCTCCACCGCCTCGACCGTCAGCGGCTCGAGGTAGATCGCGTCGGCGACCGATGGGTCGGTCATGATCGTGGCCGGGTTGGAGTTGACCAGGATCGTCCGGATCCCCTCGGCACGCAGCGCCCGGCAGGCCTGCGTTCCGGCGTAGTCGAACTCCGCCGCCTGGCCGATGACGACAGGCCCGGACCCGAGGATCAGGACCGAGGCGGGCTTTGGGCCTGGGGCGCTCATCCGGCACGAACCCGAGCGGCGGCGACGAAGCGATCGAAGACCTCGAGCGCGTCGAGCGGTCCCGGCGCGCCCTCGGGGTGGTACTGGACCGTCTCGATCGGGAGCTCGCGGTGACGGAGCCCTTCCACGGAGCCATCGTTGAGATTGACCTGGCTCACGTGGAAGCCGGAGCCCGGGGTGACTGAGTCGCCGACCACCTGGACCTCGTGGTTCTGGGCGGTCACCTGGACCCGACCGAGCTCGAGGTCCTGGACGGGGTGATTCGCACCGTGATGGCCGAACCTCAACCGACTTGTGTCGGCGCCGGCGGCGCGGGCCACGATCTGGTGGCCAAGGCAGATCCCGAGCAGCGGCCGGCCATCGGCGATGGCCGCGCGGGCCAGGGCCACTTGCGCCTCGAGTCGAGCCGGGTCGCCCGGGCCGGGCGACAGGATCACGCCGTCGATGTCGCCGGAGAGGACATCGGCCGGCGATGCGGTGTGCGGGAAGACCCGGACGCTCGCCCCGCGATGCCGCATCGCCCGCACGATGTTGGCCTTCAGGCCGAGATCCACGATGCCGATCCGCGGCCCGCCGGGGAGATCCGCCGGGTACTCCGTGACCCGCGGAGGCGAAACCTGCCCGACGAAGTCCTGGTCCTCCCAACGAGCGACCGCGCGCGCCGCGTCGACCGCGACGGTCGGGTCCAGCGCGCCAGGCGCCGTGACGATCCCGCGCATGCAGCCGTGTGCGCGCAGATGGCGAGCCAGGGCTCGCGTGTCCACGCCCGCGATCGCCGGGATCCCGTCGTTGCGGAGCAGCGCGGCCAGCTGCCGGGCACCGTCGAGGACGGCGGCCGTGGCGTTGGCGACGACCAGCGCGCGCAGCCACGGGCGAAGCGACTGGTCGTCGTCGAGCAGCCGGCCGTAGTTGCCGATGAGCGGGTAGGTCATGACCACGACCTGGCCGGCATACGAGGGGTCCGTGCAGACCTCCTGGTACCCGGTCTGGCTGGTGTTCACCACCAGGTCGCCCCCGGCCGCGACCGCGGCCCCGAAGGCGATCCCGGGGAACAGCGAGCCGTCCTCGAGCGCGAGCCAGGCCGGACCGAGGTCCCCGATGCGCGGGTCGACGACCGCTGAGGCGCGCGGGGAGGGTGGGACGATCACGTGGGCAGGTCGGAACCCGTCATGGAGCCGGAAGAAAGCGGCTCATCACGCAGGCGCCGCGCTCGGCGGCGCGGGGACGTGGCGGCGCGGTCCGCCGATCGGCGGTGGCACGGTCGGTCAGCCTCCTTCCCGGCCTCACGGGACCGGTACGCCGGCCTCACGGGACCGGCCATGAAAGGACTCTTGGAGAGTATCAGAGAAGACGGCGGCCGGAGGGTCGTCGCTCCGGCCGTCAAGTCAAGCGCCGGAAACGATCCTCAACGAACCGACACCGCCCTGGACGTCGATGTCGACGCGGTTCTGGGCCGATGCGTAGTCGAGCGACTCGTAGCCGAGCGCGGTCGGCGGGAACCGGGCCTGATCGATCTGCGTGCTGCCGAGCACCATGCGGCTCCGAATCCGGGCGGCAACGACGACCGGGACCTCGAACACAAGCTCGGCGGCGCCGCTCTCGGCCCGAACGGCGGTCGCACCCGCCGATTTCGGGAGCAGCACGCGCGTCGCGCTGGCGCCCGTGTGCAGCTCGAGGCTTCGCAGCTTGAGGTCGCTCAGGTCGAGCACCATCCGCGTTGCCCCGCCGTCAACTCGCAGGTCCAGTGGCAGCTCTCCGGTCAGGCCGACGTCCCACGCAAATCGTCGGTCGAACCACGGCCAGCCGTTGGTCGTGTCCTGGCGAAGCTCGACGCGTCCCGGCCCGTCCTGTCGATGTGACACGCCGCCGATGAACCGGCCGTCCACGAGGTTGCCGGCGGCCGCGACGTGGGTCGTGAGCTCGCCGGCGCCGTACTGGACCCTGACGCTCGCCTCGGCGGCTCCGCCGATGGGGAGCGCCAGCGTCTCGGATGGCCCGTTGCGCGGCACGATGCCCCCGATCAGGAACCAGATCCCCAGGACCACGAGGGCCAACGGCCACCACTCGGAGATGAGCTCGCCGGGTCCGGACGCCAGGTTGCCGGTCGTGCTGAGCAGAAGCAGCGCTCCCACCACCAGCCACGCGACCGGCCACGTGAAGGCCCAGATGCCGGCCACGCCGATGTTCCCGCGAACGGCGGTCGACACGAGCGCACCGACACCTCCGAGGATCACGAACATCGGCCAGGCCTCGGACCACGAGAGGTTGGCGGCCTCACGGATGAGGAAGACGAGGCCGAGCCCGATCAGCCAGGTGGCGGCAATCAGCGAACCGCGACGTGCCTGGGTCATGAGCGGGTACCTGGGTCACTGGGGCGGCGACCCAGCGCCAGCACCAGGAGGAGGACGCCGAGGGCGATCAGCATCAAGGGCCAGAACCAGTCCCAGTCGAGCTCCGGCAGCCACTGGCGAGCGAGGAAGAAGCCTCCGAGGAGGACCAGGAAGACGCCGATCACGGCGGGCGCGGCGCTGTCGCCGCGCTGCCTGCGGGCCGCCCGGCGAGCGGCGCGCGCGTCGGCCCGCGATGTGCCCGGCATCCAGTAGCTGGGAGGCACGGTCGCCGGCTCCGGTGTGGTCGCGGTCGACCCGGGGACGGCCGGCGACGGACCGGGGACACCCGGTGGAGTCCATCCCGGCGCGGCTCCCACCGGCGTCGTCGGCGACTGGCGGAACTCGTCATCGCCTTCGGGGACCACGATGGCCATCACGATGTAGACGACGAGTGCGATGCCGCCCGTGAAGATGACCAGGAGCGCCCAGATGAGCCGCACGAGGGACGGATCGGCGTCCCACATCTCGGCGAGGCCGCCGGCAACGCCGGCAAGCATTCGGTCGTCGCGCGATCGGTAGAGACGGTCAGACATGCAAGGAGCCTCCGCCGGAACTGGGCTATCGGGGGTGTTCCGCCCGGCGATCATGCACCCCGCTGCAACACCCCGTCAGGGCCGTCTGTCATGTACGGTTGGGCCATGCAGACGACCATCCGCCGCCCAGCATCGGCACGCCGTGCCTTCGTCCTCGTCGGTCTCGCCGGCATCCTCGCCACACTGCTCGCCGAGCCCGCGTCCGCCTTTTCGGTCCGACGGGCGTGGACCGCTCACCTCGGCGGCAACGGCGCCAACGGGACGGCCATCCTGCGGGGCTACATGGCCGGCGACGGCTCGCTCGAACTCAAGCTCGTCGGCCTCCAGCCGTCGACGACCTACCCGATCCTCGCATACCGCGGTGCCTGCACATCGCCCAAGGTGATCACCCGGCTGCCCGGCGCGGTGACGGACGCGGCGGGTGCGGTCTCCAAGACCTCCGCGGTCTCGACCAGGATCATGAATGCGATCTGGGTCTACGGGCGCAGCGGGACGATCGCCATCAAGATCGGGACGGGTCTCCTCGCCCGCTGCGGAGCCCTGACGTTTCCCGTCGCGACCCGGATCGCCATGCCGGGCCTGAAGATCGACCTGCCGGTCGTGCGAGGCCCGACCGGGTACCCGTACTGCAACGTGGCGATGTACTTCCCCACCCTGTCCCAACCGCGCGAAGGCGGCGTCTCGTTCCTCTACGCCCACGCCCGTGTCGGCATGTTCCTGCCGCTCCTGGAGCGATCCAGGATCAACAATGGCGCGAGCCTGCTGGGCGCCACGATCCTCGTGTGGACCAGCAACGACATCGTCTCGACCTACAGGATCGTCCGGGTCCGGCGTCACACCATCACCCTCGCCGGCGCGTACAGCGCCACCACCGAGCAGCTCTGGGTGCAGACATCTGAAGGCCCGCACGGGACGCGCCAGAAGCTAATCGTCGTGGCCAAGCGAATCGGCAGCGCGCCGTCGACGCACGCCGCGGCCCATCCGACGCCGCACCCGAAGGCCTGCCACTGACCGAATGCCGCCGGCGCGGCGGGCTCACCACCAATCGTCAGGAAACGCCGAGGGCCTCATGGCCTAACGATTCGTGTGGTTGCGCGTTTCTCCCGGCAAGGACCTCGGGACAGCAGCCGACATCGGCGTCCCCCGGGGTGACCGGCGCTCCCGAGGTCCGTACGCTCGGCCATGGCCCGAGGATGACTCGCCAGGCGTTCCACCGACCGGAGTCGACGCCACGGAGCGCGGTTCCCAGCCTGGTGGCGAACGGCCCCCGAATGGAACGCGACCCTCCGGTCCGGGGGTCGTCTCGCTCGCGGAAGTCTGGTGAGCCCGGAAGGACTTGAACCTTCAACCCGCTGATTAAGAGTCAGCTGCTCTGCCATTGAGCTACGGGCCCACGAGCCCGGGGATGATACCGCAGCCGGCGGCTCCCAGCCGATCCGGCGGATCGCGCCGGTTGGTGGCTCCCAGCCGATCCGGCGGCTCGCGCCGAGTTGGTGGCGCGGCGAAGCGCCCTCGCTCAACCCCCAAGCCGGTCGAACAGGTTCTGCGTCATCCGAACGACCCGCTCATCGTACGGAGTCGCGTAGCCTCGATACGACCGATCGCCGAACTGGTCGACCGCCCAGGACCACTGGAACGTCCCGGCGGCGAACACGGTCGCCCCCGAGCTCGCCGTGTACATCGTCGCGGTGTGCACCGCCGGGCTCGCGTAGCGTCCGATCACCTGATCGGAGCGAATGGCCGCGTCGATGGGGCTGCGAGCGAGGATGACCGTGCCCTGGTGCCCAAGATCCGGGAAGTACGAGTCGTACTCCTGCCCGACGAGGTTGACCAGCCGATCGCCATCCCGGATCCCCGTCCCCTCGTACAGCCAGTGATCCGTGGCGGCCGCGATCCAGTCCCCCGGTCGCCGCACGATGTGGCCGTACATCTGCCCGATGAGTGGCGCCTCCGGATCGTTGACCGGTCGCTCGCGCCACCGGCACGTCGTCAGTTCGGGCTGCGTCAGCGCGACGGGATCGAGACGGGCGGATTTGTAGCACGTCACGCGGCGGGCCGGACCCAGCGGAGACGCTTCCAGTCGCACCTGCCAGTAAACCTCGTTCGCCGACAGGAAGAGCACGTTCGTGCCCGAGGCGACCGCCGCTTCGAGTGCATTCCGCATCGGTCGCGACCAGTACTCGTGGTGGCCGGCGAACACCACCAGCCGGCGATCGTTGAGGATCCCGGGGTCGAGCTCGAGATCGAAGTCCGCGGCGTAGTCGACGTCGGCGCCCTCGCGCTCCTGCCAGTGAACGAACTGGAGCTCCCAACGCTGCTGGTAGCCGGCGCCCTGGTGCAGGGCGTACGGGCGATCGAAGCTCACCTGCACCGCTCGACGGCCGCTCGAGATCTCGGGCGAGTCGGCCATGCTCGCGTCGTACAGGTTCGCCCCACCCCAGGTGTTGTAGGCCTGCCAGGTCAGCGCGGCACTGACGAACAGCACCGGGGCCGGACCGGACGGGGCTCGTCGAACGATCAACGGCACATAGCCAGGGTTGCCGACGCGCGGACGAAGGACCGCCGTGTACATGCCGCTCGGCCAGTCCGATGGGACCTGGAGCTCGAGCGATGGGTGCCAGGGCGCCTCGGCCCGGCCCGTCGGCAGGTCGAGTTGCGGGGCCTGTCCGGGCGTTGCCGGAAGCCCGGGATCGACGCGCACGAGGCGGCCACCCAGGCCGCCATACCAGCCAAGTCGATACCACTCGACGTCGAACGGCGTGCGAGCATCCACGTGGAGGGACAGCGGATCCCCGGGTGCCGCCGACGCCCGATCGAGGTACCCCTCGATCGTCGCGGGCACCCCGCCGATCAACCAGCCGTCCGTACCGCGAAGGGCATTCTCCCGCCGGACGGCATTCGCGTGCTGGATGGTGTTGCCGGCAGGGCCCAACCTCGCGCTGACAACTCCTGGGACGGACGAGGGCTGGATCAGGGTCGCGGTCAACGCACGACGCTTGGCGGGCGCCATCGGCGAGAGGGCTTGCGACACGGCCAAACCGAGCGCGCCCGCGCCGGCGACGAGGCCCACGCGGCCGGACGCAATCAGGAACGCGCGGCGGTCCAAACCTGTCTCCTCCCCACCCCGCATCGGGGGTGGTGACGGTGGGCGTCTTCTGATCGAGGCTACGACTCGGGAGTAGCGGCGCCCCCGTGCGTGCCCGTCGGTTCGTCGGCCATGGCGCGGCGAAGCTCGCGGACCGCCTTGCCGAGCGCCTCGCCGGTCTCGGGGAGCTTGCCAGGGCCGAGGATCAGCAGGGCCACGACGAGAACGATGATCAGATGCGTTGGCGACACGGCGCCCATGCGGCCTCCTTCAAACCGATCCGATGGATGTCCTGGAGTGCGAAAAGCGGTATCGGACCAAGCGGTCCATCAAGAGACCGCGATGGTCGTGATCGCCGCCAGCGGGTGGGCCGCCTCGCCACCCACGAGATACCCGACGCCGTCGACCACGACGCCCGCGGCATCCGACCGGGCGCCCGGCAGACGTCCTGCGATCCGCACGCTGAACGTCGCCGGGTCGACCTCGAGGAGGCGGTCGAGCACCCGGCCGTCATGCCGGCCCCCGGCAACCACCACGACCCCGCCGATGACCAGCGGCGTCGCGTGGGACAGCGATTGCGGCAACCGACCCACCACGGCGACCGTGCCGCGCCGGAGATCGACTGCCTGGATGAGCGCGACGTCGCCTGCCGACGACGTGCCACCGACGACGATCACCGTGTTACCGACGGCGGCGACGGCGGCGTATCGGACTGGAACGGGCAAGCGCGCCACCACCCGGAAGTGGATCCCGTCGCTCGTGGCCAGCACGCGTGGGTCGGCTCGCCCAGACGCGCCACCGCCGACGACGATGGCCTCCGACCCGACGACGACCGCGCCGAGATCCGCACGCGACACGGGGAGCTGTCCGGGCACGTCGCTCCTGGCGCCGGCCACGACGCGCTGCACCCAGGCGTCCTGGGTGCTGGCTCCACCGCCCAGCACCAGCATCGACCCGAGAAGCTGGACGCCCGCGGCGTCGTGGACCGGGTGCGCGAGGCGGCCGACCGTCGAGGCCGGCTGCCCGTCGATCGGGATGCGGACCACGCGACCCGTGGTCCCGCTCGACGTGAGGCCGCCCGCGATGATGAGGCTCGAATCGGTCGCGAAGGCGACGGCGCGGGTGGTCGGTACTGGCAGGTGGAGCGAACTGCGGCTGACGACCAGGGCCATCGGCGGCGCAACGACGCCACTGGACGTTCGGGTACCCGCGTCGACCAACCCCTTCCCGACCGACGCTGTCGGGGATGGCGCGACGAGCGCGGCGGCCGCAGGTCGCTGAGGCGCCTGTGGCACGGTCGCGGCACCAACCGCGGAGCCGCAGCCGGCGGTGGTGAGCAGCGCGGCGCCGAGCAGACAACCAAGATGACGGCGGCCCATCGTATCGGTCAGGAGCTACAGGCCGGTCGCCGGCAAGGGGTCGACGCCGTCCGGATCCGAGAGCTGGTTCGGCCCGCGGCCGGGAACCCCGGTCCGCCCGTATTGCCAGACGATCCGCATCGTCCTGGGATCGATCACGACGACCCGCGCCCGGAAATCGTCGTTGATCACGACGGTGCCGTCGGGCATCGGGACCGCGAGGCTCGGATGGTTGAGCCGTCCGTTCCCGGTCGTGGGCGCATAACGCCAGAGGAGATGACCGCGCGGGGTCACGGCCACGACCGCCCCGATGGTGCTGTAGTCGGCGACAACCACGTTGCCCTGGGCATCGAGATGCGCGTCGGACGGATAGGCAACCGGAACATGGATGTCGAAGATGACCTTGCCGGTCGCCGAGAGCCGCACGACACGCGAGCCGTGGATCTCGGTGATGAGGAGGCCGCCGTCGGGCAGCGGCGTGTCGCCATTTGGCGACGCGTACGCATTCGGTGCCGAGGCGACACACACGCCGGTCTTTCCCCACTGCCGGACGATCTGCTTGCTCGGCGCGATCTCGATCACGCGACAGTTGCGGATGTCGGCGACCACCACGTCACCGTTGGCCAGCGGATAGGCATCGTCCGGCGTGTTCAGGTACCCGGGCCCTCGCCCGGGCGTGCCGTAATGGCCGTACTGCCAGACGATCTTCCGCGTCGCGATGTCGATCCGGTCGATGACTTGGTGTCCCTCGTCGTTGGCGACGATCGACTTGCCGTCCGGCGCTAGGAACGCATCGTCCGCGGCGAAGCCCTGACCGCTCGGCAGGCTTCCCGTCGTCGGGAATCGCCAGAGTGGCGTGCCCGTCGAGGAAACGACCAGGAGCCGCCCGTTGCCGCGGTCGGCGATCAGCAGGCCGCCCGGGAAGCGACCGATGTCCGTGCCGGTGGCGGCGGTGAGCGGCGGTGAGGCCGGCCGGCTCGTGACGCCATGGGAGCCCAACCCATTCCGCGGCGCAGCGGACGTCGGCGAGATCGCCGCTGACGCGGTCGATGGCGTGGGAGCGGCCGAATTCGTCGAGGGGCCGCAGGCACCGACAAACGCCGAGACGATCGCGACCGCCATGGCGAGCCTGGCCGCGGTCGTGGAGGAGGCGACGTTCACGTGCATGGCCGCACCCTAGCCAACGAACGGCGTCTCCGGTTCGACCCTGAACGAAGCTTTACCGAAAGCGCGCCGCTTCGCTACCCGGCGCCCAACGGGCGCGACGCCAGGCGTTCGCTCAGGGGGTCGGTGGTCCCGGCGAACGGTCCGTCGGCGAGCCGTGCGGCGGTTCAGGTGCCCCGAGGACTCGGCTGGCCGCAAGGTATTCGGCCTCGCTGATCTCGCCGCGGGCAAAACGCTCTCGCAGAATCTGGAGCGCCGGGTCGGACCGTGGTGGCATCGGCGGCATGGTCGAAGGGGGCGGTGGTGCTCCGTACTGGCGCGAATCGCGCCGGAAGATCCAGGCGATCCCCCAGGCGATCAGCACGACGAACGCCGCGAACACCAGCAGGCCGATCAACCAGCCCCCGGCAAATGGATACCAACCGCCGTGATACATCGAGTCCCCTCCTGACGATTGGGAATCACGATACGCCCGAATCCTTGGGCAATCCTGAGAGCGGTGGGCCCGCGATCTCCGTCACCACGCGGTACCCTCGTGATCGTGGTCCGTCAAATGAAGGCCGGCGTCGTCAGCGCCGGAATCCTGCTCTACCGCCGCACTGCGGGCCAGCTCGAGCTCCTGCTCGCCCACCAGGGCGGGCCGTACTGGACGAACAAGGACCTCGGTCACTGGACGATCCCGAAGGGCGAGGTCGAACCGGGCGAGGCGTGGATCGACGTGGCCCGTCGTGAGTTCGCCGAAGAAACCGGCGCCGAACTCGACGTCAGCGCCGACCGGCCGCTCGGCGAGATCACCCAGAAGTCGGGCAAGACCGTGGTGGCCTGGGCCGTGGAGGGCGATCTCGACCCGGAAACGGCATCCAGCAACACCTTCTCGATGGAGTGGCCGCCGAGGTCCGGTCGCTTCCAGGACTTCCCGGAGATCGATCGCGTCGAGTGGTTCGACGTCCGGGAGGCACGCCGGCGGCTCAAGCCGGCACAGATCCCGTTCATCGATCGGCTCGAGACGTCCCTCGGCGTCGGCTGAGCCCCGGCCGTCGATGGCGGAGCGTTCGAGCGATGGGCGCTAGCCGGTCCCAAACAGGCGAACGACCACGACCAGCGCGACGATCGCACCGGCGACGCGGGCGAGCCCACCTGCTCGAGGCGACGCCTCCTTCGTCAGCGCTCCGGCGATTGGCAGGGCACTGAGCACCACGATTGCGTACACGAAGTGGAGCAGCTCGCGGGGGCGTGCTCCGCCGGCCAGCAGACCGAGTCCGCCGGCGATCGCGACCACCAGCACGAGCAACAGGATTCCATCGAGCCGATCGGCCACGTCGCCGGGCGGCGAGCGGCGCCACGCGCGCCAGCCAGCCTCCACTCCCGCCAGCACGATCACCAGCGCGCTCGCGAACGCGAGCCAGGTGTGGAGTTGCGTGACGATGGCGCGTCCTCCCGGACAGGATCCAGGCTGTGGTCAGCCCGCCTCGGCGATCGCGCTCTGGACGACGCCTACGATCAACAGGACCCAGAAGACGCCCATCGCGAGGAACGCCCAGCCACGCTTGCGCAGGTTGAACGCGGCGGCGATGCTCCCGGGCTCGTGGTCGCTGCGATCGACGAACGGGATCACCAGCAGCACGACGGCCATCAGGATGATCGCCGCGACGGTGCCCCAGATGTCGGGGTCGATCCCGAAATTCGCGGCAACGATGTTCATCCCGCGCGTCCAGCTGATCGGATACGTCGGCTTGAATCCGAGCCCGCCCGGGTCATCGTCGGTTCCGAAGAGCGGCGATGACGAGATGAGCTGCGGAGCGGTTCCCGCGTCCCGCGGCACCACGAACGAGATGACCACGACGATCCCGATCAGCACGGCGCCGAGGATGATCCAGCCCTTGATGTGCTCGCCGAACCCGGCGGTCCGACCGCTCGCGCGGAGCCAGAACGGCATCGAGATTCCCTTGAACCGGATCAACAGGTAGTGCCAGCCGATGAAGAGCGCGAGGATGATCGGCACGATCGAGATGTGCAGGACATAGATCTGTGCCAGCTTCTCGGACGCGGCCGGGATCGCCAGCAGGGTGTCCGTCGTGTAGTTGAAGGCGCCGGCCAGCCCCACCGCGTTGAGGACCTCCGAGACGTTCCATGGGACACCGAACCCGACCTCATCCCAGTGGAGCGCCTCGCCCGTCAGGGAGATCACGAACGTCAGGCCTGCCAGGCCAACGCCGACGAGCCAGAGTCCCTCCTTCCCGCGCCGGTAGCCGCCCGTGATGAACACCCGAACCATATGGATCATCACCAGGCCGAAGATCAGGTAGGAGTTGTAGAAGTGGAAGTTGAGGATGAGCGCCCAGCCGGGCGTCGCGAGCAGATGCTGGGTGATCCCGTAAGCCAGGCCCGCGTCGGGCGTGTAGACCAGGGACAGCAGGAACCCGCTGAAGATCTCGAGACCGAGCGAGATCGCGAGGACGCCCCCCAGCAGGTAGAAGATGTTGTTCGTCTCGACCGGGATGAGGTACTCGGCGAGCATCTGGCGAACGCCGAACTGATCGGCAAGGGTCGACACGAGACCTCGTCGGGCGGGCGTCGGGGATGCTGACGCAGGGGATGCCGGTTCAGCGGTCATGACTCACTCCCTCTCGCCATTCGGCCGTCGCCGAGTCACAGACCATCGGACGCAACCCGCGCCCGCCTGACCATATACCCGGGTCGGTCGTCCGGCAACGGAATTGCCGGACTCAGCCGGGCTGGTTGTCGATCTGGGCGCGCTGGAGCCGGCCGCTGAAGTCGACGTAGATCGACTTCCATTCGGTATAGGTGTCGAGCGCGACGTGGCCGGCTTCGCGGTGGCCGTTGCCGGTCTGCTTCCATCCACCGAACGGCAGGTGGGTCTCGGCGCCGGTCGTGCCGGCGTTGACGTAGACGATCCCGGTCTCGAAGTCGCGCATCGCCCGGAAGGCCTGGTTCACGTCGCGGGTGAAGATGCTCGACGAGAGGCCATATCGGGTCTGGTTGAGGGCCAGCACCGCCGCGCCATAGTCGGCGACCGGGATGACCGACAGCACCGGTCCGAAGATCTCCTCCTGGCCGATCCGATCCATCGGCTTGACACCCGAGAAGATCGTCGGCTGGAAGAAATGGCCGTGCGCAAGATGGTGGTCGAGGGCGCGTCCGCCGCCGATGACGAGCTCGCCTTCCGCTCGGCCAACCTCGACGTATGACGACACCTTGTCGAGCGCGCCGGCGTTGATCAGGGGCCCAACGTCGACGTCACGATCGAGTCCCGAGCCGAGTCGCAGATCGCGCGTCCGGGCTTCGAGACGCTGGAGGAGCGGGTCCAGGACGGCCCGTTCGACGATCACCCGCGAGCAGGCCGTGCACCGTTGGCCGGTCGTCCCGAAGGCGGACCAGAGGATTCCGTCCGTCGCCAGTTCGAGGTCCGCGTCGGCGAGGACGACCACGCCGTTCTTGCCGCCAAGCTCGAGGGACAGGCGCTTCAGCCGCCGCCCCGCCCGCTCCGCGATCTGCGTGCCGGTGGTCGAGCTCCCGGTGAACGACACGACCGCGACGTCCGGGGTGTCGACGATCGCATTGCCGACCTCCGCGCCGCTGCCGGTGACGAGGTTGACGACGCCGGGCGGGAACCCGGCCTCGGCCATCAGCTCGACCAGGAGCGTGGCGCAATGCGGCGTGTCGGACGACGGCTTGAAGACCACGGCGTTGCCCGTGACCAGGGCCGGCATCATCTTCCAGCAGGGAATCGCGATCGGGAAGTTCCACGGCGTGATGATCCCGGCGATCCCGAGGGGCTGGCGAATGCTCATCGCCCACTTGTCGGGCAGCTCCGACGGGACGGTCTCCCCGGCCATCCGGCGACCTTCGCCGGCCATCAGGAACGCGATGTCGATCCCCTCCTGGACATCGCCTCGGGCCTCGGCGAGCACCTTGCCCATCTCGCGGGTCATTGCCCGCGCCAGTCGCTCCTTGTGCTGCGCCATCAGCGCCCCGAACGCGTAGAGGATCTCGCCGCGCTTGGGGGCCGGCGTCCGCTGCCACATCGGCTGCGCCGCGGCGGCGGCCCGGACCGCCATGGCCACGTCGGCCGCGCTGCCCTGCTGGAACCGGCCGACGCTGTCGCGTGCATCGGCCGGATTGCGGCTTTCGAACGTCGCGGCGGAGGTCGAGTCGCACCACTCCCCGGCGATGAAGTGTCGGAACGTTGGTGTCTCCACCGCGGTCGGAGCGATCACTTCGGTCATGTGGCGGAGTGTAATCCGGGTCAGGCTGGGTTCGCCCCGGCCGCATTCCTGATCGCCCACGGTTCGAGGATGGCGTAGACGGCGGCCATCTTCGGCGTGGGAACGCCGAGCTCGCGTCCGAGCCGCAGCGTGGCGCCCTGGAGCGCGTCGATCTCCATCCGGCGGCCAGCGACCAGATCGGTTTGGAGGGATGCCTTCGAGTCGTGGCCCTGGGCCATCACGAGCGCGAACTGCCGGTCGACGAGCCCGTCGTCGAGGTGCACGCCCGATGCACGACCAACCGCCCATACCTCGGTCATCAGGTCGCGCAGCATCCCCACGGCCGCCGAGGAACGGCGGATGTCGCCGAGCGGGAGCTGCGTCGCCGCGGACACCGACGACAACGCGGCGAGCAGGACGTACTTCTCCCACTTGGCAGCCTGGATGTCTGGGGTCGTCGCGGCCGTCACGCCGCCTGCGGCCGCCGCCTCCAGGATCGCCTGGACGCGGGACGATGGATCACCACCGGTCCACTCGCCGAACACGATGCTGCGGGGACCGCTGGCAACCACGACGCCCGGCGATCGAACCGCCGCGAAGATGTAGGCAGATCCGCCCAACACGTGTTGCCAGCCGATCGCCGCGGCGATCTTCGTCTCGTTGTCGATCCCGTTCTGCAGCGAGATGACCGCGGTGTCTGGTTCGAGCAGCGGCCGGAGTGCCGGAGCGGCGGTCTCCGTGTCGTAGGACTTCACGCAGAACAGCACGACGTCGACGGGCCCGATCTCCATCGGATCGGCCGTGGCGTGGAGGTGCTGGCGGACCGTCCCTTCCGGGGTCTCAATCGTCAGACCGTCGCGCTGCAGGGCCTCGAGATGGGCGCCGCGGGCGACCAGGTGAACATCGGCGCCGCCGCTCGCGAGGCCGGATCCGTAGTACGCCCCGATCCCACCCGCCCCGAAGACGGCGATCCTCACGGCGTCAGGCCCGCTCGAGCGCCATCGCGACTGATCCGCCGCCACCCAGGCAAAGGGTCGCGAGGCCATACCGGCCCTCGCGTCGCGCCAGCTCGTGGAGGAGCGTGGCGACGATCCGAGCCCCGCTGGCACCGATCGGGTGTCCCAGGGCGATGGCGCCGCCGTTGACGTTGACCTTCTCCCAGTCGAACCCGAGCTCGCGCCCGTCGGCCAGGGTCTGTGCCGCGAATGCCTCGTTGATCTCGATCAGATCGAAGGCCTCGATCGGGAGCTCGATCCGGTCGAGCAGGCGCCGAACGCCCTGGACCGGCGCCAGGAACAGCCACTTGGGCGCGACCTCGGCCTGGGCGTAGCCGACGATCCGGGCAAGGGGCTTGAGCCCCAGGCGCTCCACCGCCCGCTCGGATGCCACGACCGTGGCGGCGGCGCCGTCCGTGATCCCGGGGGCGTTGCCGGCGGTCACAGTGCCGGCGGTGGCCTCGCCACGGTCCTCACCGCCGGGCAGTTCGAACGCCGGTCGAAGTCGCGCCAGCGCCTCGAGGCTGGTGTCGCGCCGCGGTCCTTCGTCGGTCGTCACCACGGTCTCGCGGCCCCTGGCGTCGACGACCGTGACCGGCGCCATCTCAGCGTCAAATCGCCCGCCGTCGATTGCCGCGACGGCCTTCTGGTGGCTGCCCAGCGCGAACGCGTCCTGGTCGGCACGGCTGACGCTGTCCTTGATCGCGACGCGTTCGGCGTGCGTGCCCATATGACAGCCCTCGATGGCGCACCACAGCCCGTCGTGGACGGTGGCATCGACCAGCTCGGCGTTGCCCAGCCGGTAGCCGAACCGCGCGCCCGGGAGGAGGTACGGAGCGCCGTTCATCGACTCCATCCCGCCGGCGATCGCGACCTCGGCATCGCCGGCCCGGATCTCGGCCGCGGCCAGCATGATCGCCTTGAGGCCCGAGCCGCAGACCCGGTTGATCGTCGTCGCGCTCGTCGTATCCGGGAGGCCGGCCCGCAGGGCGGCCTGGCGGGCGGGCGCCTGGCCGGCCCCGGCCTGGAGCACCTGGCCCATCAGGACCTCGTCGATCGGCGTGCCATCCGGGAGGCCTGCCCGTTCCACCGCCGCGCGGATCGCCACGCCACCGAGCTCGACGGCCGGGACGCCCGCGAGCGCCCCGCCAAACTTGCCGATCGGCGTGCGCGCGGCGCTGACGACGTAGACGTGGCCGTTTGGGCCGGAAGCAGGCTGGGTCATGGCTCGAATCTACACCGGCCGTGCGCGACGTCCGGGCGAGGCCGTCGCTTCCGACGTTGCCGGGGAAGGTGGGCTGAAATACGTGGCAGATGAGCGGTCCTGGCAAGACTGCCGTCCATGGACGATCACCAGATCGGTGCCGCGATCCGGAGCATTCGCCAGCGCAGGCGCTGGCGGCAAAGCGACCTTGCGGCGAAGGCGGGCGTGTCGCGCTCGGCGTTGGGCCGAATCGAGCGGGGCGCCCTGTCGAGCCTCCCGCTCAGGGCGATACGGAAGGTGGCTGGTGCCCTCGACGCACGGATCGACACGTACGTCCGATGGCAGGGCGGCGACCTGAGCCGCCTGCTCAATTCGCGTCATGCGGCCATGCACGAGGAGGTAGCTCGGATCTTCGGCGAGCTCGGCGGCTGGATCACAGAACCCGAGGTGTCGTTCTCCGTGTACGGGGAGCGGGGCGTCATCGACATCGCGGCCTGGCATCCAGCCTCCCGATCCATGCTCGTGATCGAGTTGAAGACAGAACTCGTGGACATCAGCGAGCTGATGGGCACGCTCGATCGAAAGCGCCGTCTCGCCGAGGAAGTCGCGCGCGAGCGGCGCTGGGACCCGGCATCCACGTCGGCCTGGCTGGTCGTGGCAGACAGCCGGACGAACCACCGAACGCTGTCGACCCATGCGCGGGCCCTTCGCTCGAAGCTGCCAGCCGACGGGCGGACGATCCGCGCATGGCTCCGCCAGCCAGTTGGATCCATCAGCGCCTTGAGTTTCCTGCCATCGGCTCAAGACGGCAGCACACGGCGTGGCCTCGCACCCGTCAGGCGGGTCCGACCAAGCGGCGCAGCTCGTGCCCGAGCGTGACGGCGCCCAGATTCGAGGGTTCATGAGTTCAAATCATGGGTTGACCGGCCCGAATCCGCCGACGGCAAGCCGTGGGCCCGGGTGGTGGGCCGTTGGCAGAGTGCGGCGGCCCGTCCGTGCGGCGGCCCGTCCGTGCGGCGACCCGTCCGTGCGGCGACCCGGTCCTGCGGCGACCGGACCGGCCGTGCCGCGACTCCGCGTCAACCCGTGACGCGCCGCAGTACCTCGTCGGCCACGATCAAGCGGTGGATCTGGTTCGTCCCCTCGTAGATCTGGGCGCCCTTCGCGTCGCGCATCAAGCGCTCGATGCCCGTCTCGCGCGAGTAGCCGCTGGCGCCGAACAGCTGGACCGCATCGGTCGCCACGCGCATCGCAGCATCCGACGCCGTCCATTTGGCGATCGACGAGACCTCCGCCAGCGGCTCGCCACGATCCTTCGCCTGCGCCGCCGCGCGGGTCACGGCACGGGCGGCCGCGACCTCGCGAGCCATCTCGGCGAGCATGAATCGCACGCCCTGTTGCTGGACGAGTGACCCGCCGAACGCACGACGCTCGGTGACGTGGCGGGCCGCGGCCTCCAGCCCGGCCCGGGCGATCCCGACACACGCGGCGGCGATGGAGATCCTGCCCTCGCCGAGCGCCGACAGCGCGATTCGGTAGCCCTCCCCTTCCCCGCCCAGCCGGTTTGCGACCGGCACCTCCGCGCCGTCGAAGACGAGCTCGGTCGCCGGGCAGGCCCGGATCCCCATCTTGCGTTCGTGCGCCCCGAACCGGAACCCGGGCATACCCTTCTCGACCAGGAACGCGGTGATGGCCTTCGCGCCCGCCGTCGGGTCGAGCGTGGCGAACACGAGGTACCGCTCCGCCTCGGGCGCGTTCGAGATCCAGATCTTCGTGCCAGTCAGCCTGTAGCCCTGGGGAGCATCGGCTGGCCCGATCCGTTCGGCATGCGTCCGGATCGCCGCCGCGTCGCTGCCGGCCTGCGGCTCGGTCAAGGCGAAGGCACCCAGGGCCTCGCCGGTCACCATCGCCGGCAGCCAGCGTGCCTGCTGCTCGGGCGTTCCCCAGGTCACCACCGGGTACTGCGAGAGGAGGTGCACCGACAGCGAGACCGCCATCGACATGTCGACCGCGCCCAGCTCCTCCATCACCAGCGTCCAGCCGAGGTACGAGAAGCCCGAGCCCCCGACCGATTCCGGGAGCGGCGCCCCCGTCAACCCAAGCTCGCCCATCTTCGCGAAGAGCGAACGGTCGAAGCGTTCGGCCTCGTCGCGCTCGATCGCCGTGGGAGCCAGCTCGCGCGCCGCGAAGTCGCGCGTCGTCGACTGGAGCAGGAGCTCTTCCTGGCTGAGCTCCGCGCTCACCGGCCGGCCCGTTCCGGTCGCGGGTACGCGTGGAAACCGCGACCCGTCTTCTGACCCAGGTTTCCGGCCGCGACGAGATCGATGAGCACCTGCGGCGGCGCGAATTGCTCGCCCTCGAGCCCGTCGTCGAGCACTCGCATGACGCCCAGGCAGACGTCGAGCCCGATGAAGTCGGCGAGCTCGAGCGGACCCATCGGGTGGTTCAGCCCGATGCGCGCCCCGGTGTCGATGTCGTCGGCAGTCCCGAGCCCCTGCTCGTAGGCGCGCATCGCCTCGCCCAGGAACGGCATCAGGATCCGGTTGACGATGAAGCCGGGGCGGTCCGCCGACACGATCACCTGCTTCCCGAGACGTGTTGCCAGCTCGCGGATGGCCGCTTCCGTGGCATCGTCGGTTCCAGGGCCGCGGATCAGCTCGATCAACGGCATCACCGGCACCGGGCTGAAGAAATGCATGCCGACGAAACGGCCTCGCCGGGCGGGTGCCACCGCCCCGGCCAGCCGTTCGATCGAGATCGAGCTCGTGTTGGAGGCGAAGATGGCGGGGGCCGGCGCCAGTCGATCGAGCTCGCGCCACAGGGCGGTCTTGACGTCGACGTCCTCGAAGACGGCCTCGATCACGAGATCGACGTCACGGACGGCACCCTGGTCGTCCGCCAGCGAGATCCGTCCCAGCGTCGCGTCGCGTTCGGCGTCGCTCATCCGGCCCTTGACGACGGCGCGCTCCAGGCTCCCCGCGATCCGCTCGCGACCGGCCTCGGCGCGCGCCAGCTCGGGCTCGTAGAGCACGACCGACATCCCCACCGCCGCGTGCACCTGGGCGATCCCGTGGCCCATCAGCCCCGCACCCGCCACGAAGACCCGCTCGACCGTCACGACGTCACCTCGGTTTCGGCGGCCGCCAGGAGCCGATCCGCGGCCGCATACGGATCCAGGCGATGATCGGCCACCTCAGCCAGGGTCTCGGCGGTCGAGGCGCGATGGCTCGCGTCATGCAGTCGCTCCCGCACGCGATCGGACACGACCGCCCAGACCTGCGCCTCGGCACGAGCCAGCCGAGCGGGCGCCGAGCCGTTCTGGCTCGCACGACTTGCCAGGCGATAGCGATCCAGCGCCGCCAGCAGCTCGGGCACGCCATCGCCTGTCGCGGCGGTCGTGATCATCACCTCGGGCCGTTTGGGTCGCGGACGGCCGGCTCGCGACGGGTCGGCATCACGTCCGGCACCGGCCACCAGCATCGCCCTCAGCTGGGCGGCCGTCCGCTGGGCGCCGGGCTTGTCGCCCTTGTTGACCACCACGAGGTCGGCGACCTCGAGCAGCCCCGCCTTGATCGCCTGGATCTCGTCGCCCATCTCGGGTGCCTCGAGAACCACCGTGGTGTCGGCGGCGGCCGCGACCTCCACCTCGCTCTGGCCCGTGCCGACCGTCTCGATCAGGATCAGGTCGAAGCCGGCGGCGTCGAGGACGGCGGCGGCGGACGTCGAGGTGGATGCCAAGCCACCGGCATGCCCGCGCGAGGCCATCGATCGGATGAAGACGTCATCGTCCTCGGCGTGCGCCTGCATCCGAACCCGGTCGCCGAGCAGCGCGCCGCCCGTGATCGGGCTCGACGGGTCGACCGCGATGACCGCGACCGTCCGGCCGGCTCGACGGACCTCGCCGATCAGTGCGGCCACGAGCGTGGACTTGCCGGACCCCGGCGGCCCCGTGATCCCCACGAGGTGCGCCCGACCGGCCATCGGATACATCCGACGCAGGGCGGCCTCCCCGATCGCCGACCGATTCTCCACCGCCGTCAGAAGCCGCGCCAGCGCGCGGCGGTCCCCATCGACCGCCGCATCGACCAGCTCGACCGCGCGGGCGGCGGAATCCGCCATTCAGTCGTGGGGACGCACGTTCGCCCGCAGGAAGGTCGCGACCTGGGCGATCGTGGTCCCCGGCCCGAAGATCTCGGCCACACCGGCCGCCCGGAGGGCGGGCACGTCGTCGTCCGGAATGATTCCGCCGACGGTCACGAGCACGTCGTCCATGCCGCGCTCGGTCAGCAGCTTCGTGACGCGAGGGACCAGGGTCATGTGGGCCCCCGACAGGATGGACAGGCCGACCACGTCGACATCCTCCTGGAGGGCCGCGCTCGCGATCATCTCGGGTGTCTGCCGGAGGCCGGTGTAGACGACCTCGAAGCCCTCGTCGCGGAGCCCGCGCGCGAGCACCTTCGCGCCGCGGTCGTGGCCGTCGAGTCCCGGCTTCGCGATCAGGACCTTGATCGGGCGGTCGGTCATGGCCGCGATTGTAGGCCCGCCGGTGACGGGCGTGACGCGAGGCGTTCGCTCGGCTGAAGGCGCGCGACGCGATCCACACCGCGACGACGGCGAGGACGCCCGTCACGGCGCCCGGCTGGACCGGGGCTCGGGACCGCTTCGGCCTCAAGGTCATCGGCGGCGCGAAGGCGATCGAGAACGTCCAGGGCTGAGGATCGTCGCCGGTCGTCCAGGTGTGCGAGACCGGCGGATCAGCGCTGGTCGCCGCCGTGGAGCGAGATCGTCTCTCCGGTCACGTAGGTATTCGCCGCAGAGCCAAGCCACACGACGAGCGAGGCCAGGTCGTCGGGTGACGCGATCCGCCGCAGCGGGATCCCCTTCGCCATTTCGACCACGCGCTCATCGGGGATGGACGGCACGCCGTCCTTGACCGTCAACAGCTGCGTGGGCGCGACGGCGTTGACCAGGATCCCGCTCGGGCCGAGCTCCTTGGCCAGGGACGCCGTGAGCCCGATGATCGCGGCCTTGGCCGCCCCGTACTGGGCCGCCCGCGACACGCCGACGAGGCCCGATCGAGCGGCGATGTTCACGATCCTTCCCCAGCCGGCCGCCTGCATCCCTGGGACCACGGCGCGACAGGCTCGGAAGGTCGCGCCCAGCAGGTCGTCGACGATGGACGCCCACGATGCGTCCGTGATCTCCGCGAACCGCTCGGGACGGTACGCCGAGGTCGCGGTCACGAGAATCCCGACGGGGCCGAGCTCCGCCGTCACCCGGTCGAGCATCGCCCCGGTCTGGTCGGCCGATGTGAGATCGGCCGCAACGGCCACGGCACTGCCTCCGGCGGCCACGATCCCCGCGGCGGCGCTGCCGGCCCGGGTCTGGCGTTCCTTCGTCGGTCTGTAGTGCAGGGCCACCCTGGCGCCCTCCGCGGCGAACGCCCGGGCGATCGTGGGACCGGCGCCACCACCGGCTCCGGTGATCAGCACGACCCGGTCGCGCAGTCCGAGGTCCACGATCAGGCGTCCGGAGCGCGGCGCTCGAGGTGAGCGAAGAACTCGGCGCGCGTCCGGTCGCGGGTCCGGAACAGCCCAAGCACCGACGAGGTCGTCATGATCGTGCCCGGCTTGCGCACGCCGCGCATGACCGCGCACAGGTGGGTCGCCTCCATGACGACGCCAACGCCCTGCGGCGCGAGTCGATCCTGGAGGAAGTCGGCGATCTGCTGGGTCAGTCGCTCCTGGACCTGCAGCCGGCGGGCATAGGTCTCCACGATCCGCGGGATCTTCGAGAGGCCGATCACGCGTCCTCGCGGGATGTAGGCGACCGCGGCGGTCCCGAAGAACGGCAGGAGGTGGTGCTCGCACAGCGAGTAGAACGGGATGTCCTTGACCACCACCATCTCGCTGTAGGCGACGTCGAAGATCGCCCCGTTGATCAGCCGCTCTGGATCGACGTGGTAGCCGGCCGTCAGCTCGGTGTACATCCGATGGACCCGCCCGGGCGTGCCGGTGAGGCCCTGTCGATCGGGGTCTTCGCCGATCTCGACGAGGATCTCGCGCACGGCCGCTTCGACCCGGCCGCTACCACCTGCCTCGCCGGCGCGCTCGTCGCCGCGCGACCCGGCGATGTCATCGATGTCGACGTCGCCTTCGCCCATCTCGGATTCGATCTCGTCCACCAGCCGGCGCACGTTCGGCGGCAGATCGGCAGGGCGTGTCACTCGGTGGTGCTCCTCTGTAGGCCCCGATCGTACGTCAGGCATCGCTATGCTTCACAGATGACCCACCCGCGTGTCGACCAGCTGCGGTTCGCTCGGTTCGAGTGGCAACGCGGGCTGGCCGGCATGACCGAGGTGGACGCGGGCATCCGCTTCATCCCCATGAACTCGATCTCGTGGATGGTCGGGCACATGGCCTGGCACGAGCGACTCTGCTGGATGCGCCGTGCGCGCGGACTCAAGGTGGAACCGGCCCTCGACGCGTTCGCGACCGGCCGACGTGCCTCGACACCGTCGTTCGCCAGGATGCAGGCGGCCTGGGAGCGGATCGTGGCGGGCGCCGACCCGTATCTCGACGCGTTGACGACCGCCGACCTGCAGCGGCCATTGGCTCACGACCCGCGCGAGCACCCGCCGACTGCGGGCAGCCAGCTCCAGTACGTCACCTACCACTACTGGGCCCACATCGGCGAGGTCTCGGCGGTCCGCCAGCTGCTCGAGCACCCGGGGCTCGCCGAGTACGTCGGCGACTTCCCGCCCGAGGCCGAGTACCGCCCGGAAGGCTGACGGGCAGGCCACCGGGCCGGAGTGCTAGCCCGTGCGACCCCGGCGCGCCAGGTAGTCGTGCCAGAAGAGGCGGGCCGCGACCGACCGCCAGGGCCGCCAGGCCTCGCCGAGATCGGCCATCTCCGTCGGATCGGGTCGTCGCCCAAGCCCCTTGACCTCGCCGACCGACGCGGCCAGGGCGATGTCGCCGACGGGCCAGAGGTCGGGTCGCAGCAGGACCATCAACAGGTAGACCGACGACGTCCAGGGTCCGATCCCCGGCACGGACTGCAGCGCTCGGTGGACGGCGTCGTCATCGAGCGTCTCGAGCGACTCGAGATCGAGCGCACCGGATTCGATCGCCTCGGCGAGCGCCCGACCGTAGCGAGCCTTCTGCCGGCTGAACCCGATCGCGAGCAGCTGGGCGTCCGAGAGCTGCAGGAACCGCGATGGCGTGAGCGGGTCGGTGACCGCACCGAGCCGGTCGAACGCGGCCTGTGCCGACGCGAGCGACACCTGCTGCTCGAGGACGATGTGGACGAGGGTCGGAAACCCGGGGGCCCGGTCCCAGAGGGGCGGTGGCCCGTGGCGGGCGACGATGCCGGCAAGGTCCGCGTCGCGCGCGGCGAGCTCGCCGACCGCGGCCGCCAGTGCGTCGTCGGTCAGCCGTCGCTGGATGCTCACGTCCCCGTCGGTGGCGTCACCCGGCGACGGCCCCGGTCTCGCCGAACCCGCCGGCCGGCAGCGGATCGAAGGAACGGCCTTCCGCGCCGCGGAGCCAGGCCCTGGCGTTCTCTCCCAGCGACGGCCGATGGTAGCCGCCCTCCTGGAGGATGACGAGGCGCCGTCCCGTCGCCGCGACCCGGCGACCCACCTCGTGATAGACGTCGGTGGTCAGGGCGAAGTCACCGATCGGGTCGAGGCCGTAGCTGTCGAAGCCAAGCGACACGACGATGACCGATCCGGGTATTGCCGTGATCGCTTCCAGCGCGCGATCCACGGCGACCAGGTAGTCCTCATTGGTCGCGCCGGCCCGCAACGGGATGTTGAGGTTCTCCCCCGCCCCATCGCCCTCGCCGGTCTCGTCGGCGCGGCCCAGGAAATAGGGGTACGCGCGGTCCGGGTGCGCATGGATCGAGACGTAGCGAACGTCGCCACGGCGCCAGAAGATCTGCTGGCTTCCGTTGCCATGGTGGTAGTCGACGTCGAGGATCGCCACCCGCTCGCCGGTCGCCCGGACGATCGCTTCGGCGGCGACTGCGGCGTTGTTGAAGAAGCAGTAGCCGCCGTACATCGAGCGGGCGGCGTGGTGCCCGGGCGGCCGGCACAGGCCGTAGGCCGCCGCCGCGCCGCCGAGGACGAGGTCGACCGCCGTGAGCGCCACGTCCACGGCGGCACGGGCCGCGGAGTAGGTGCCGGCGACCAGCGGGGCCGCCGAGTCGAGGCCCCAGAACCCGGCACGGCCGGCCGCATGCACCGGCTCCCTCGCCAGCGCCGCCACGGCCGCATCGGACATGCCCTCGAACATCCGGACGTTCGGGTAGGTGTCGGCGGAGAGGAAGGCCCGCGGCAGCCCCTGCGCTCGCAGCTCCGACCAGGCGACCTCGAGGAAGCGAACGAGGGCCGGTTCGTGGACGGCGGTGATTGGTGCCTCGCCATGGGCGGTCGGCTCGATCCTCGGAAAGCCGCCGTCAGCGTCGAGTGCCGTCCGGATGCGTTCGGCGCGCTCGGCGACCTCGTTGGCCGGGATCGGCAGGCCCATGAAGGTCTCGACCGTGATGTCGTGGCCGAGATGCGCTGGCGAATAGACGACCTGCATCGTGACCCTCTATCGGTTCGGCATGACCATGGGCCGCGCCGCCGACAGGATCGCCGCGCAGACCTCGGCGGGACGGTAGCGCATCAGGTTGTGGCCGGTATGCCCGATGACCATGCCTCGGATCGGCTCGCGGCCGGACTCGACGCGGGCGGCCGAGGCGCTGGCGAGGGCGGCCGCTCGCGCCCCCGACGCGTCGTCGGCGGCGATGATCGCCGTGATCGGGGCAGCGATGGCGGCCAGCGCCGGTTCGGGCTCGAACGCGAACATCGCCCGGACGCAGGCCTCCGTCGCGTGCGGCCGCGTGGATGGAACGACATGGCCGGCGTGAGTCTCCACCACCGTCGCCCGTGCCGCGCGTTCCTGATCGGCGTCCCAGCTGGCCGGATCGAACGCCCGCCGGTCGGCGAGGAAGGCGCCCAGGGAGCGCATCACCTCGGGCGGCTCGTCGAGGCCCCGCAGGAACTCGTCGACCTCCATCCCACTGGCGGTCTCCAGGGACTCCCAGCCGCCATCGACGAGGACGACGCCGGCGCAGCGGGACTCGAGCGCGGCCGCGCTCCAGGCCGCCACGATCGCCCCGAACCCGTGGCCCGCGACGACGACCCGGTCGCCTGGCTCCGCCAGCAGTCCGGAACCCTCGGCCACGGCCTCGCCATCGCCTCCAAGGGTGTTCGGATCGTATCCGTCGGTCGGCGCGTCGGACAGGCCGTGACCACGCAGGTCCATGGCCACGACGCGGCGAACGGTTCGCAGCCGGCGAGCGACGGGCGCCCACGACCATGCCGTGTTGGAGAGCCCGTGGATGGCCAGCACGCCGGTGGCGCCGACCGGGCCGCCCCAGTCCAGGAAATGGATCCGCTCGCCCGCACCAATCTCGACGACGAACCCATCCGGCTCGGCAGCCAGATCCGGCGGCGGCACCGTCTCCATCACCCTAGGATACGATCGCCATGGCCAAGCGCCGCCGGGGCGCCCAGCGCGCCCGCCGATCCAGCCACCATCGCCCGTTCGAGGTGCTGGTCGATCACGCACTGGCCTCGATCCCCCAGCCGTTCGCCGCGGCACTCGACGAAGTCGCAATCGTGATCGCCGACGAGCCGTCGCCCGAGCAGCTCCGCGAGAATGAGATCGAGCCCGACGAGACGCTGTACGGGCTGTACGAAGGCGTCCCGCGCACCGAATGGGGCGCCGACTGGGCGCCCGTCCCGAACCGGATCACCCTGTTCCGGCTACCGCTCGAGGCGGACTTCGCCGATCCCGACGAGCTCGCCGACGAGGTCTGGGCCACCGTCATCCATGAGCTCGCCCACCACCTGGGCATCGACGACAGCCGGCTCGAGGAGCTCGGCCTCGACTGAGGATGAGCTCAGCCGGCTCCCGGGAGCGTGCCGGCCGCGGCCAGCAGCTCGCCGATCCGGCCGACCTCGACGTTGCCACCCGACAGGACGACCGCGACCCGCTCGCCGTCGCGGATCGGGACCCGCCCGGCGAGCACCGCCGCCAGCGCGGCCGACCCGGCCGGTTCGAGGACCTGCTTGAGGCGCTCGACCGCAAAGCGCATGCCCGCCAGGATGGTCGGGTCGTCGAGCAGGACGATGTCATCGAGATAGCGCCGGGCCATGGCCATCGTCCAGACCCCGGCGAACGGGGCGCCGAGGCCGTCGGCCACGCTCTCGGGATGGATCCGGACGATCTCCCCGGTCTCGATGGCCAGGCTGACCGCGTTTGAGCGCTCGGGTTCGACCCCGTAGACGCGGACGCCCGGGCGTCGTTCCTTGAGCGCGGCGGCGATGCCGGAGATGAGCCCGCCACCACCCACGCCGACCACCACGACGTCGAGCTCGGGAAGGTCCTCGAGCAGCTCCAGCCCGATCGAACCGTGGCCGGCGATGACGGCCGGGTCGTCGAATGGGTGAACGAACTCGAGCCCTTCCGCGTCGCGGATCCGCTCCAGCTCCGCGAGGGTCTCGCCGACGTGGGCGCCATGCAGGACGACCCGGGCGCCATAGCCGAGGCAGGCGTCGACCTTCGAGCGGACGGCGCCCGCCGGCATGGTCACGGTCACCGCGACGCCGGCCGTGCGACCGGCCCACGCGTAGGCCTGGCCGGCGTTGCCGGCGGACAGAGTGATCACGCCCCGTTCCCTCGCGGCCAGGGGCAAGGTCGCGATCCGGTTGGTCATGCCGCGCGGCTTGAACGATCCGGTCTTCTGGAGTTGTTCGGGCTTCAGGTAGAGCCGGTCGTCGCCGATCCTGACGCCGGTCGCCGCCGTCACCCAGGCTGCGGCGGTCGCCGAGCTCATCGTCGGCGTTCGATGGACGCGCCCGACGAGGCGCTCGCGCGCCGCCTCGATCTCGGCGATCGAGACGATGTGGTCCGACTGCGGCTCCGGAGACATGCGCCGGAGTATCGCACGCAGGGCTCGAGTCGACTTGCGTGCTTGCGCAAGCGATGATATGGTCCTTCTTGATGTTGGATCAGTTGATCGACCAACCGGCGGTCTCCGCCGAGCCGGAACGGCTGCGCTATGCGGCCGTGGCTCGAGCCTTCTCGGACCCGAAGCGCCTGTGCGTGCTCGAGTCCCTGGCGTCCGGGGAGCTGTCCGTGGGCGATCTGAGCACGCAGGTCGGATGCCACGTGCCGAACATGAGCCAGCATCTCGCGGTGCTTCGGAGTGCCGGCCTCGTGACGACCCGGCGCGAAGGCAGCACCGTCTTCTACCGCCTCACCGACCCGCGCGTCCTCGAGGCGTATCGACTCATCCAGGACATCGCCCGCTAGGGCGCAAGGAAAGGGAAACGGATCCCATGGCGGAGATCAGGGTCGCGACCGACGCGAATTTCGAGGAGCTCGTCCTCAAGTCGGAGCGCCCGGTCGTGGTGGACTTCTGGGCTGCCTGGTGCGGCCCGTGCAAGATGGTCGCCCCCGAGATGGAGAAGCTGGCCGCCAAGTACGACGGTGCGGTCGATGTCGTCAAGGTCGACGTCGATGCCAACCCCGGACTGTCGCAGGCCTTCAACATCCTGAGCATCCCCGTCATTGCCTTCTTCCGACCCGGCAAGCAGCCGCAGGGCGTCGTGGGCTTCCGCCCGCTCGAGCAGCTCGAGCAGTCCTTCGGCCTCGCGGAGTTCGCGCCAGTCGCCGCCGACTGACCAGCGGGCACCTCACGGCAACACACGACCCCGGTCATCGACCGGGGTCGTTTCGATTCCGCCCTGATACGCGGCGCCGGAGCGATGCCCGGGCCACGGTGCCGTTGCATGGAATGCACGCGTGGTCGGCCGACGAGCCGGGTCGCCTCCTGATCTGCGGTGGAATTGCGCCTTCCGCAAGGACGTGACACCGCGGGGTCCTGTCGCGCGTTGCGCGTGCCTGACACGCAACGAACCGACGTGGCTAACGGCACCGGCGACCGTTCGTGCATCCGACGCAACACCTCGGTTGAAAGCTTGCGTCTTGCGCACGAACCGGACAGAAGGGTCCGACCAGCGTCCCGGGCACTGCCGGCGCACGCTACCGCTTCTTTGCTCGGCGGTAGGCGGAGACGAACCAGGCCATCGCCCGATCGACGGCGTGCGCATCGAGCGCGGCCGGGCGGAACAGCACCCAGCCGGTGCCGCGCGGTGACGGCGCGGCATCCGGCGTGCGGACCGCCGCCGCTGCGATCGCAGGATCCAGGAGGAACTCGGCCGAGGCGCCCTCAGCGCCAAGCACCGTGAAGATTGCCGTTGTACGCGACCAGGTGATGCCGCCACCGGGCGACTGGGCGGCAGCCACATCGTCCAGGTCGGATGCCGCGGACTCCAGCAGCTCGCGCAGGGTCAACCGCGTGTCGCGGCCAGCACCGCCTCCAGGTCGGCTCGGTGCTCCTCGTAGTGCTCGGTCGTCTCCTCCTGGAAGAACCGCAGATGATCGGCGTGCTTGAGCCAGCGAGTCTCCGGAACGACCGTCAGGTAGCCGCGAAGCTCGCCGGGCAGCGTCCGGAACCTTGACCGCAGCTCGTCCAGCGGCCGCGCCGCCCAGCGGGCATCGACCTCGGCGTTGATCACCTCGCCGCCACGCGACTCCCAGTCGGCGTCGGATCGGGCCTTTGCCGGGCTGGTCTCGTTGACCGCCAGCTCGGTGGCGACCGACAGGGCGACCTCCTGCCAGGCCACGAGGTGCGCCATCAGCTGCCGGCCCGACCACCCGTGCGCCGCGGCGACGGGGATCGATAACTGGTCGTCGGTCAGCCCGGCCAACGCCTCGAACGGGGCCCAGGCCTCGCGCTCCTCCTCGAGGAACTCCAGCGAGTCGAGGTACATGCGCCCATGGTAGCCGGAGCCGCGCCGCGAAATCGGAGACGCCGATGAGTCAGGCATGTGGCACCATCGCCCGAGGATGCCACCCACCAAGAAATCGCTTGGTCCCTTCCCGTCGAGGTTGTCGGACCCCGGCCGCCGTCGATCCGTGCGCCCCGACTTCGCGAGCGAGGACAGGGTCGGGATCGTCTTCGTCCACGGCATCGGATCGCAGAAGGCCGGCGAGACCCTGCTCCAGTGGTCGGCGCCGATCATCGAGATCCTGACCGATTGGTGGCGCTGGCCGAATCCGAATCCCGCCGACCGATCGCTTCCCGGCGCGACCCCCGACGAACCCGATGATCCGGTCATCGAAGCGGCCATCGACCTGGAGAGCCCACTCCCCACGGTGACCGTACGCGTGCCGGCGACGGCGTTCCCGGATGCGACATACCGGGCAACGGAATGGGTCATGACCGAGGCGTGGTGGGCATCGAAGGTCTCACCTCCGAGCCTCTCGACGATGACGTCCTGGCTGGGCCCCGGCGGCGCGGCAGGAAGGATCGTCGACGCGATCCTGGCCAACCGCGCCGCAGGCAACCGTTGGCTGTTCCTCGCACGGGCGTTCCTCGTCCCCTTCACCACGATCCTCGCCGCGATCATCCTCGCGGGGTACGCCCTCGTGCGGGGGATCATCGGCGTCATCCCGATCCAGTCCCTGAAGGACGCCGCGATCCTGCGGACGTTCGATGAATTCCTCGTCGGCTGGTTCGGCGACGCGCGCATCCTGCTGTACGACCCGGCGCAATCGGCGAACATCCGGGCCGGGCTGGCGGATGCCGTCCTCCGCCTTCGCGACACTTGCGACCGCGTGGTCGTGGTTGCGCATTCAGGCGGGGTCATGGTGAGCTACCTGACGCTCACGGACCCGGCGCTCGTCGAGCAGGTCCAGGTCGACAAGCTCATCACGTTCGGGGAGGGCTGGAACCTGGCCCTCCAGCTGACCGGCGACCACGGTGGCATGTGGGACCGCCTGCGAGCGAACCTCGTCAACGCCCAGCCTGCGCTGCGCTGGCAGGACTTCTACGCGAGCAACGACCCCGCTCCGGCCGGTCCTCCCAAGACAGACCAGACGATTCCACCGATGGAGCCCCACCCACGGATTCGGTCGGATGAAGTCTGGAACCGCCGGAGCGTTCTCGACGACCACGGTGGCTACTTCGACAACGACGAGGAGTTCACCATCCGGGTGATGCAGGAGATCGACGTCCCGAGTGGCTGGGGCGAGACCTCCAGGTTCTACCGACCCGACGCGATACCGAGCCCCTCGCCTGGACTGGCCGCCGAGCCGCGCGTTCGTCGGCACCGGCAGCGGGTCGTCCTCCTGGCGTTGTGGCGCCATGTGGTCGTCGTCCTCGGGGTCACGACGGTCGCGCTGGCATTGCGTTTCGAGCCGGGTCGATTGGTCGACATTGGTGGCGCCATCGCACGATGGTTCCCAGCGGACCTGCCGGTCGTTCGCGGACTGATCGACGCCGTCCGGACGTTCAGCACGACATGGCTCGACAGCGTAACGATTGACCTGCCCGGCCTCGCCCCGACCCAGCCGGGCTGGGTCGCGACCACTGCCGGCAGCATCGGGCTGGGCGTGCTCCAGGGGGTCGTGCCGATCAGCGCCCTGTACCTGGCCGCAGCCCTGCCGCAGGCGTATCTCGCGTGGCCCGGAGGATCCCGAACGCGCGCCGGCGTCGCGCTGGTCGAGCTGGCCGGAACGATCGTCGTCCTGGCCAGTGTCGTGTTGCTGTTCGTGCCGGGACACGACCGGTTGCTCGGCACGGGTGACGCCTGGCGGCCAGGCCTGATCGTGACACTCGGGATCCTGGCCGTGACATTCCTCGGCACCTGGATCGCCTCGAACCTGCGGGTTCCGCTGATCGCCAACGCGTACGCCGCGGTCTCCAGTGTGATCTTCGTCGTGGCGCTCGCATGCTCGGTCGTGGCGATCTTCCGGCTGCCAGAAGTCGCGACCGCCGAGCTCGCATACATGGCGATCTGGATCGGCGCCTACGTGGTGCTGAGCGTGGGTCGTGCGCGCTGGACGGGTTGGGACCGCGTGGAGCGCCAGGTCGCCCGAGGCCCGCTGGGCGACGTAGCCGTCGAGCGTCGACCGGTCGTCGCCACGTCGCTCGGGATGGTCCTGATCTCGATCTGCCTGATCGGCCTGGTCATGTTCGGCCCGACCGCTGGCGTGGAGGCCACCGGCGTCGTCGGCATCGTCGCGATCATCGTCGGGATGGCGTGGGGCGCCGCCGCGTGGCGACACTACGGGAACCCGGTCGCGGCGCCCGGACCGGTCGAGACCGGCGGGGTCTGAGCCGCTCGTCAAACGGCGACGGGTTCGCGGTACTCCCCGAAGACCTCGCGCAGGACGTGGCACTGCTCGCCGAGGGTCACGTACGCGGCGGCGCAGCGCAGGAAGTGCGGCATGAGGTTCGTCTCGCTCGACTCCGGGCGGGATGCCGCATCGCGCAGGCCGCGCAGCGCAGCCTCCACGGCTGACGCGTCACGGGCCCGGCGCGTCCCCTCGAGCCGGTCGAGGTGCCGCTCGAGCGATCCGGGTGGAATCTCGAGCACCGGGATCGCGGTCCGCTCGGCCTCGTCGACGTAGGCGTTGATCCCGACGACTCGACGCTCACCGGCATCGAACTCGCGCTGGTAGCGATAGGCGGCGTCGGCGATCTCGCGCTGCGGATAGCCATCGGTGATCGCCGCGACCATCCCGCCCCGGTGGTCGATCTCATCGAGATAGCGCAGGACGGCGGCCTCCGTCTCGTCGGTCAGCGCCTCCACGAACCACGACCCACCGAGCGGATCGACGGTGGCATCCACACCGGTCTCCTCCGCGATGATCTGCTGCTGGCGGAGGGCCAGGAGTGCGGCCTCGGCGGTCGGGACCGCCAGCGCTTCGTCGTACGAGTCGGTGTGCAGCGACTGTGTCCCGCCGAGCACCGCCGCCAGCGCCTGGAGCGCGACGCGGGTCAGGTTGTTGAGCGGCTGCTGCGGCGTGAGCGACACGCCCGCCGTCTGGGTGTGGAAGCGCATCCAGGTCGAGCGCTCGTTCTCGGCGCCGTAGCGCTCCGACATCAGCCGATGCCAGATCCGGCGCGAAGCCCGGAACTTGGCAATCTCCTCGAAGAAGTCGCTGTGGCTGTTGAAGAAGAACGAGAGGCGCGGGGCGAAGTCGTCGATCCGCAGACCTCGAGCGAGCGCGGCCTCGACGTAGGCCATGCCATCGGCGATCGTGAACGCGAGCTCCTGGATCGCCGTGGAGCCGGCTTCACGGATGTGGTAGCCAGAGATCGAGACCGTGTTCCAGTGCGGCAGCTCGCGCGTCCCGAACTCGATCGTGTCGGTCACCAGGCGCATCGACGGCGCCGGTGGGAAGAGGTACTCCTTCTGGGCAACGAACTCCTTGAGGATGTCGTTCTGGGTGGTGCCCTCCAGCTGTGCTCGCGGCACACCGGCCTTCTCGGCGGCCACGATGTACATCGCCCAGATCGGCGCGGCGGGCGAGTTGATCGTCATCGACGTCGAGATCCGATCGAGCGGCAGGCCCGACAGCAGGACCTCCATGTCGGCCAGGCTCGAGACCGCGACGCCACAGGTCCCGAACTCGCCTTCGGCCTCGGGGTCGTCCGTGTCGTAGCCGTAGAGGGTCGGCATGTCGTAGGCGATCGACAGGCCGGTCTGGCCGGCCGCGAGCAGCTGGCGGAACCTGGTGTTGGTGTCCTCCGCCGCGCCGAACCCGGCGAACATCCGCATCGTCCAGAGGCGGCCGCGATAGCCGGTCGGGTGGATGCCGCGGGTGAACGGCGGCTCGCCCGGGAAGCCGATCTGGGCCTCGGCATCCGCTGACAGGGACCATGGCCCGTAGAGCCGCTCGATGGTGGTGTCACCGATGGTCGAGAAGCGCGTCCGGCGTTCAGGTGCCCGGCGCAGGGCAGGGTCGAGTCGATCGGTCTCCCAGGCACGTCGACGAGCGGCCCGGTTGGCCTGTCGATCGGTCATGGCCGCGACTCTAGCAGCCCTCACGGGAATCATCGTCCGCCGAAGGCATCGACGGCATCCGCGATGCGAGCGTCAGGGAGGTCGTTGGTGATGACCACGTTGACCGTGTCCGGCACGGCTGCCGGCCAGACCTCGACCGTCTGCATCCGGTCGCCGGTCTCGGTGTCCAGACGATGCCCCGGCCGCCCGGCGAGGGTCACCGCCGTCCCGGCGAGGAGGTTCGTTCGCGCGGCGGCGCTCGCTCCGGCGAGGTAGAACTCGGCCATGGCGTCGGCGGTGAGGCCGGGCGCGGTGAAGACGGCGAGCGCGGCCGCCCGCTCCGCCCCGAATGACCAGGTCCCGCCGGCGAACCGGACCTCCTTGAAACCGGCGGCCGAGAGCGAGCCGAGCGCCTCCGCGGTGCAATGCCGGCCGGAGTCGACCTTGGTCGGTTTGGCGTCGAGAAGGGTCGCCGGAATCCGGGCCTCGAGGTCCGGATAGGCGCCCGGCGCCTGACCGTCCATGGTGCACGGACCGGTCGGATCGAACGACGCCGCGAGTCCGCCGCCACAACCGGCAAGCATGAGCGAGATCGCGAGCAGGGCGGCACAGAATCGGGCGAACCGGGACACGACCGTCAGCGTAGCGGGCGCACCGCCTCCACGCTCCAGCTGGTGCGCGGTGCATTGGGGCATATGGTACGGGCGTCCCGGTTCGGTGCGCGGGTGCGCCCGACCATCGAGTCCGTCCGGACCGGGACGAGGGTGCCATTGCCACGGCCCGGAGCCAGCGCGTACCGTTCCTCTCACGCCGACCCGCGATCAAACCGGGGGACACCTGGGGTGTCGGTCACGGAACCAGAGACGGACGATCGGTCTCGAGGCTGACTCGAGTCGATGGATCTCGGACCTGGATCACGAGCCGAGTAACTGGACATCGGCCAACAGGCCTGGTGGACCGTCGGGACGGCAGCACTCATCGCGGATTCATCAGCGCCAGGATCGCCCTCCGGTATCGGAGGGCGATCGCGCGTCCGGGACCCTGGCGAGCCGGTCGCCCATCGTGCACCGCGCGTGTCGAGGCCTCAGGCGGAGCGACCGCGACGCTCCGCGCTCACGTGGACGCGGCGGGCGACACCTCGGCGATCCAGGTCGGCCTGGATCACGCGCGCCGCCTGCACCAGATCAGGATCGTGGCTGACCGTGCCCGCCACCCAGTCGATGTAGGACGGCTCGAAGTCGGCGATCTGCCCGAGCGTGTGACCGTGGAACTTGCCGAACTCGATGATCCTCGCCTCAGCCTCGTGGAGTGGCGGGGCCGCCGGCCGGCGGAAGTGACGGAGACGGTCGCGCACCAGCGGCCCGGTCGGGGTGGATGCACGTGGCGGCTCTTGACGGATCGGATCGGTGCGGAGGGGCGGCTGCCCCGGCAGCGTGGCACGACGAGTGTGACCACCAAGGACCGAGTTGCGCGCTCGATACGTGTGGCTCATATCGACGCGACCGGTCACCGGTCGCGTCGGACGCGGTGGCGGTGGGCCGCCGCGGCGCGGTCGCGCCGCCTCGAAGACCGCCTCGTCGCCGTTCACGCCGGCCGGTGCGCCGTCCTTCCCCGGCTTCCGGGTCAGGGCTGCGTACGCGTCGTTGATCTCGGCCATGCGCCTGGTCGCGGCCCGCGACGCCGCCGGATCGTCGCCGGTCAGGTCCGGGTGATTGGCGCGGGCGAGATGGCGCCATGCCGCCTTGATCTGCGCCGGCGACGCGCCGTTTTCGACACCGAGAACGTCCCGTGGGTCTCGTTTGACCATTGCCCTGAGTGTAGGGCACGGACGCCGCCAGGCCCCACTTCGTCAGGGCAGGCGCGAGGCCCGTTCGCGCCTTGACGCGACCGGGCTTGGCCCCATGCTGGACACGCCTCGAGGCCGGCACGCCGGACGTCGACGACGTCGCGGTTCCGCGTGCCCCTCGCCCGGGTGGCCATTACCGCTGAGGCGACACGCGCGGTCGCGGCAAGCGACGGTGACGCCCCGCCACTTGACAGGCTGATGCCGGGTGCCGTCCCCTACGAGGATGGGGATTGGACGCAGGATCGGGATCGCGGCCGTCGTCGCTGCGGTGCAGGTCGGCCTCGCCTACCGGTTCGCGCTCGCCTATCGCGTCCGGGCGGGCTATCCGCGTCGTGACCCGCCCCGGATCACACCATCCGATCTCGGTCTTCCGTTCGAATCGGTTCACGTGCCATCCGGCGGCATCGACCTGCCCGGCTGGTTCATCCCGGCCCGTGATGGACTGCCCGGTCCGGGCATCGTGCTCGTCCACGGCTGGGAGTCGGCGCGCGACCGGACGCTGCCGATGGCCGTCTTTCTGCGAGCCGCCGGGTTCCACTGCCTGACCTTTGACGTTCGCGGCCACGGCGCCAACCCACCGGAGGCGTTGCCCCTGAGTGCCGGCGAGTTCGGGCTCGATGCTGCGGCGGCGTTTCGCGTCCTGATGGACCGGCCGGAGATCACCGTGGGAGCAATTTCCGGCCACTCGATGGGTGCGATCGGGGCCATCCTTGCCGGTGCCGCCGACCCCCGGGTCGCAGCGATCGTCGCGACGTCCGGCCCATCCGATCCATACCGCCTGACGCGCCAGACCTTCCGCCTTGCCCACCTGCCGATCCCCGACCCGATCGCCTACCCCCTCGCCTGGCTGACGACCCGCGTCTACCTGCGGCCGAGAGGGCATGCCGTGCGATCGACGAGTGCATCGGCCGCCTTCGCGAGCTACCGCGGACCGATCCTGCTGGCCCACGGCGATAACGACATCGTCATGCCGTCCAGCCATCTGGGGCGGCTCGAACGAGCGGCGCGGGCGTCGCGGCGCAGCGATCCTGGGGCAGGTCGCGTCGAGAGCCTGCGGATCGCCGGTGGGCAGCATTCCTGGCTCTACGAGGACCCGGTCTATCGCCGGGCCGTGGCGCGATTCCTGACCGAGGCCTGTGGCGGCCCGCTCGATCCGGTCGTCGCCGGCGACATCGCGGCGGCGACCCACGCCGAGCGAATCCCCGACGGTGAGGTCAGGTTCGAGGCGATCGCCGAGTCACCCGGCGGGATCAGGACGCTGGCCCGTGTCGCGTTGCCGGGGGCGACACGCCCGCCGGTCAGGACGGACGCGATGGCCGATGGCGCACCCCTGGCCGGGGAACCGTGAGCGCGCGCGGCGGCCGGCGATGAGCGGATGGGACGGCGACGCTGTCTGGCGTGCCATCGCCAGCAAACGGGCGATTCGCGCGTTCTCGCCGGAGCCGCTGGCGCCCGAGCACCTCGACCGGATCCTGCGCGCCGGTCGCCACGCGGGCAGCAGCAAGAACCTCCAGCGCTGGACCTACATCGTCTGCCGTGACCGGGCGCACCTCCGAGAGCTGTCCACGCTCGGCCCGTGGGCGGTGCATCTCGCCGGAGCGGCAGTGGCCGTCGCGCTGGTCACACCGGATCCCCGCGCGCCCGGCGCACCACTCTCCATCCTGTTCGATCTCGGGCAGGCGGCCGCGAACATGATGCTCGCCGCCTGGGAGCTCGGGATCGGGAGCGTCCCGGCGACCATCTACGACCACGAACTCGCGCGCCGCTCGTTGGGCTATCCGCCAGACCAGCACTGCGAGTACCTGCTCTCGTTCGGCTACCCGGCAGACCCCGAGGTGCTCATCCGGCCGCCGAAGCCCGGTGGCCGCCGTGAACTCGGCGAGATGGTCCGCGACGAGCACTGGTAGCGAGGAGACCGGTGGCGGCCGCGCGTCCCGCCCGCGTCGTTTGCCAGAGATGCCTCCGGGGACTGTCAGGCCAGATCTGGGCTTCAGATTCGGGACGACGAGTCCGTTCGGGACTCGGGTCCGCACGCCAACCGAGCCGCGTGCACGTGGTCGTTCGAGGAATGCCTATTGCCAGCGGAACTTGCGCGAGGCAATCGCGAAACAGACGACCAGCCACGCGGCCAGGACCAGGAAGCAGGTCCAGAGCGGGGCGAACGCGGCGCCACCGACCATGACCTGGCGCAGCGCATCGGCCAGATACGTGAGCGGGATCGCCCGGGCCACGACCTGCAGAAACTGCGGCATCTGATCGATCTGGAAGAACGCGCCCGAGAGGAACATCATCGGGAACTGGATCATGCTGGTCATCCCGTTCGCCGAGTCCTCGGTGTTGGCGAACGAGGCGATGACGTAGCCCAGCGACAGGAACGTGACCGCGCCGAGCATCACGAAGCCGGCAACGACCAGCAGGTTGCCGGTGATCTGCACGCCGAACGCGGCCGTGCCGACCACCACGATGATCACGGTCTGGGCCAGCGCGATCAGCAGCCGCATCAGCACGTTGCTGCCGATCAGCTGCCAGCGCCGCAGGGGCGTGGCCGCGAGGCGCTTGAGGATGAGCTTCTCGCGATCCCCCACCAGCGGGATGGCGGCGAAGATCCCGACCTGCATGACCGACAGGCCGAGCATGCTCGGCACGAAGTAGCTGATCGCGTTGAGGTTCTCGGTCTGGAACGTCTGGCCGTCCGGCACCACCAGCGGCGGCCGGCCTCCGAGGTTGACCACGCCGAGCACGCTGCCGACCGCCTGGTAGACCTCGCCGACGAGCGCCGACCGCGACGGGTCCGTGTAGATCGAGATTGACGTCGGCGCTCCACCGCCGGCGGCCGTCGCGGCGGCCAGCGCCTGGCCATAGCCCGCGGGGACGGCGATCACGGCGTCGACCTTGCCGATCTTCATCTGGTCGAGGGCGTCCTGGCGGGACGTCTCGACGAGGGTCACGCCCGCCTGCTTGGCGAAGGCGTCGCGCAGCCGGGCGGACGCGGGGCTGTTGTCGGCGTCGGCCCAGCCCAGGGTCAGACGAGCCCCGCCGCCCTGGAAGATGAGCCCGAACATCACGATGAAGACGAGCGGGAACGCCAGGGTCCAGAACAGCGCCGCCCGGTCCCGGACGTAGCTCCGGATGTTGGCGAGGGTGAGCGTCAGCAGCGCGTTCATCGCTCGGTCGGCCGGTCCTTCGCTCAGTCCCGAAGCGCCCGGCCGGTCAGGTCGAGGAAGACGTCCTCGAGGGTCGCCCGGCGGACGCCCAGGTTCTGCGGATCGACGTTGCGCGCCTCGGTCAGGCTGAGCAGCGCGCCGATGGTCGTCGCGACGTCGCTCGTGTAGAGCAGCGTCTCGTCCGCATCGTGCTTGACCGAGCTGACGCCCGGAAGCGCGTGCAGATCGGCCTCGGACAGGGCGGCCACGCTGTCGAAGTGGACGGCCCGCTGCTTGAAGCGCTTCGAGATGAGCTCGTCGACCGTGCCCATCTCGAGGATCCGGCCGTGGTCCATGATCGCCAGCCGGTCGCACAGGACCTCGGCCTCCTCCATGTAGTGGGTCGTCAGGAGGACGGTCCGGCCGGCGGCCTTGAGCTTCCGGATCAGGTCCCAGAGCGACCGCCGGGCAGCCGGATCGAGGCCGGTCGTCGGCTCGTCGAGGAAGATCAGCTCCGGGTCGTTGACCAGGGCAAGGGCCACCGCGAGGCGTTGCCGCTGGCCCCCGGACAGCTCGCGTGTCTGGGCGTGCCGTCGTTCACCGAGCTCGAGATCACCGATCAGCTCATCGGTCGGCCGGGAATGCGGGTAGAAGCTTCGGAACAGGTCGATGACCTCGACCACGGTCAGCTTCGGGTAGAGGGACGCCGTCTGGAGGCTCACCCCGATCCGGGGCTTGAGCGAACCGGCGCCCGAGGCGACGTCCACGCCGAGCACCGTTGCCCGGCCGCCGTCCGGCGAGCGCAGGCCCTCGAGGATCTCGACCGTGGTTGTCTTCCCGGCGCCGTTCGGGCCGAGCAGGCCGAACACCTCGCCGGCGGCGACTTCGAAATCGATGCCGTCGACGGCCTTGATCTCGCCATAGCGCTTGATCAGGCTGTCCACCCGGATGACCGGCGAGGTTGCGACCACCCCCGATGTCTGCATCGCCCCCGATGGTGCCATGGACGCGCCGCGCACGTCAGGTGACCTCGTCCTGGTCGAGCCCGCCCGACCAGTCGATGTCGAGGGCGATCGAGCTGTCGGCCAGGCTCGCGCCGGCCTCGGGTGCCGGGGCGCCGAGGTCCAGGTAGGCGGCCATTGCGGTCTCCAATCCGACATCGTGGCCGGCGGCCTCCGACAGCAGCCACTTCTCCTCGAGCACATCGCAATACGCCTGGAGCGGGTCGCGCAGGGGCCCGATCGCCGGCACGAGCGCGGCCAGCGACGGTTGGAGGACATCCTCGAGCCAGCGGGTGGCCGCCTCCGCGATCACCACCGGCCTTCGTCGTTGATGCTCCAGCCAGCCCTGGTACTCGCGCAGGTCGTTCAGCAGCAAGCGCGCCTGTCCCTCGAGAGCGACCAGGCCGGTCAGCTTCTGGAGCTCGTGGCCATGGAAGCGCCGGTTGGCGACCGCGACCCGCAGGCGGACGACCTCCGAGCTCGGCGAGGTCGGCTCGAGGACGAGCTCGTCGATCGCGAACCCCAGCTCGTTGAGTCGCCGGATCCGTGCCCGGATGGCGTGCCGATCACCGGGTGACAGCTCCGGCTCGAGGTGCAGCTCCTCCCACACCGCGCAGTAGCGTGTACGAACGGTCTCGGCGGCAGCCATCGCATCGTCGAAGCCTTCCGACCGACCCTGCATCGCGGCCAGGTCGGCCAGGCCGAAGGCGACGTTCTCGACCAGGATGTCGAGGTCGTAGGCGCGCTGGCCGTCGGACAGCGACGGATGGATCTCGCTCGTCTCCGCATCGACCAGGTAGGCCTGGATCTTGTCGCCGTCTCGCCGGAACAGGGTGTTGGCCAGGGAGCAGTCGCCCCAGTAGACCCCGGCACGGTGGAGATCCACCAGCAACGACGCCATCGCGTCCAGCAGCCGATCACGGTACGGGCCGGGACCGAGCGGAAAGCGCATCAGCAGGCGCCGATACTGGATCGAATAGGCGAGGTACTCGGTGATCAGGATGGCGCTGTCCCGTTCGGGCACGGCCGCCAGCCCGACAGCCAGGACCGCCGGCAGGCCTGCCTCCTCGAGGTGGCGCAGGACGACGAACTCGTCGGTGGCGACGCCGAGCGGCTCCTCCTTGAGGGCGAACGTCTGCCCGTCGACCACGAGAAACCGGACGAGATGACGCGATGGCCCGACCGGCAAGTCGCGGAAGCTGAGCGAGGATGCCGGCCACCCTGCCAGCGGCACTTCCCAGGGCAGCTCGATCAGCTTGCTGGCACGGTCGCGGAGCCGGAGTCGCGGGAAGCCGGCGGGAGCGACCGGCTCGGTCGGGCGGCGCGGTCCGGTCGGCCGGCGCGGTCCGGTCGGCTCGGTCAGCTCGGTCAGAGCTTCTTGCGCAGGTAGGCCGTCACCGCGGAGTCGTAGCCGAGCGACTCGTACAGGTGGCGTGCCTCGGGACGATGGTGGCCGGCGGTCACCTCCACGAAGGTGGCACCGACCTCCCGACCGATCCGTTCAGCCTCGGCCATCAGGGCTCGTCCGACGCCCCGCTCGCGCGCTCCGGCGTCGACGACCAGGGCCAGCACCCGCAGGATCCAGTCGCCGTGCTCGAACCGCGGGAGGGCGTGCACGGCGACGAACCCAAGGATCGCGCCCTCGTGCTCGGCGATCACCACGCGCGAAGTGGACGATGCGAAGCGGGCGAGCCGCGCCTTGATGTCGCTCGGGCCGGCCGGGTACCCCTCCTCCGAGAACAGCGCCGCGATTGCCGGCGCGTCGGCGGCGCCGGCCAGGCGGAAGGTCATGGCCGATGGATCGCTCATGAACGGATGGTACCCGGCGCGCGAACGACCAGGAGCCGCTGCCGCCCCACGCCCTCCGCCAGGCCGCCGACGATGAGCCGTTCGGCGCCGAACGGCCCGTCCCGCTCGGCCGAGACGGCGAACCCATCCTGGCGCAGCGCCTGGAGCGCGGCCGCAGCGTCATCCACGGCGAGCCACACCCCCACCGGGCCTTCGCCCAGGCGTGCGAGCGAGCCGGCCAGCCGTCCTTCCGCATCCGGCTCGAGCACGACGAGCGACCCCTCGTCCGGTAGCACGCCCCGGGCGACCCGGCACGCCCCGCCGAGGACGGCGCTGCGCGGCGCCGGGCGGAACACCTTGGCACCACCGAGACCGAGCGCGCCGGCGAGCTCGGTAGTCGCGCGATCGAGCTCGACGGTTGCCCATCCGACGGCCACTGGTCGCGCGTTCGCGGTCCGCATCGTGGCGGCATCGCTGACAGCGTCGCGCCAGGCTACGGCCACCCGCTCGGCCGTCGTGCTGCCGGCCACTGTCAGATCAACAGGAGATCGGGGCACGGCTCGCCGACCACCACAAATCCGAGGTCACGGTAGAGCCGGATCGCATCGCGGTTGTCGGCGAAGACCCCAAGATGCGTCCATTCGCTGCCGGCAGCGGCGGCGTCACTCGAAGCGATCGCCGTCACGAGGCGCCCGAAGCCCCGGCCTAGTGCCCAGGCCGCGGTGCCGATCGACGACAGGTAGCTGATCCCGTCGAACGTCGCTCGGCGAGCGACCGCGGCCGGCCGGCCGTCCCAGCGAGCCAGGTAATGGGTGAACGTGTCACGGGCCAGCGAGGTGATCGTCTCGGCCGTCACGCCCAGTCGCCCGTCGCCACCGACGTCGAAGGCGTCGACCAGGACCTCAACGATTGCCTTCGCTGCCTCGTCGGCGGCCCGTCCCCGAATCCCCGACACCCGCTCGATCGCGATCCCGGAGGGCAGCGGGCGGGCGACCGCCGCTTCGGCCGGGCGCGGATCCGACAGGACCATCACGCAGCCTTCGCCGGTGTCCCGGAACCCGTTGGCTCCGAGCCGCTCGACCAGGTCGGCCGGCGTGTCGTGGAGCGGCGACGGCCAGATGTGCGGCTGGCGCCCTAGCGACGCGAACAGCACCAGGATCTCGGTCAGCCGCCGATCGAAGGCGATGGAATCGGCCGGCCAGCGAACGGCCGCCAGCCGGTTCCAGAATGGTTCGGGGTCGATCGGGTCGTGCAGCAGGATCGCATCGCCGAGGTCACGAACGTCTCGCGCGGGCGTGGCGTGGACGCGAGCCTCATGGAGGGTCAGGCGGCGCATCGTGGCCGCATCGATGGTCGTCATGCCTCGCACACGATAGCGGCGACAAAACCGGCGCGGCGAGCCATGCGTACTCTGCCCTGACACCATCATTGCCCAACCGTAGGAGGTCATTCCATGCACCATCGAGCCCTTGCCGGCCTTGTCGTCGGCGCCGTCATGCTCCTCGCCGCGTGTTCGCCACGCGAGCTCACCACCGCCCCGTCGGCAGCCGCTCCCACGGCCGAGGCCTCGACGGCGGCCAGCGCGCCAGCGGCCGGCGGCGGCGCGGCCTGCAGTCAGAGCGCCGACGCAGGTCAGGTCCCCGTGTCGATCAAGGGCTTCTCCTTCGGGTCAGGGCAGATCCAGGCCAAGGTCGGCCAGATCGTCACGTTCACCAACAATGACTCCGCTCCGCACACCGCGACGCTCGACGACGGTTCGTGCTCCACCGGCACGATCAGCCCTGGCTCGTCGGACGGCCTGATGTTTACCGCCGCGGGCACGTACGCGTTCCACTGCAAGATCCACTCGAGCATGCACGGCACGATCACGGTCAGCTGACCGGACCCATCGTCGTCGGCCGGCCGGCAGTCCAGCCGGCCGGCGCCCTTAGCCCGGCGGCCCGGAACTACGAGCGGTCGGCCACGAAGAGCGACGCGCCGGACGCCAGGTCGATCGTCATCGGCGCCGGGATCCCGGCCTCGACGAACCAGCCGGCGAGCCGCTCGCGCGTCGCCAGCGCCGTACCCTGGTACAGCTCGTCGAGCTGGACCCCTGCGATCAGCTCGCCCTGGCGCGTCCGGGACTCGTCCAGGCTCGACGGCAGCGCCCAGTCGAGCACGACCAGCCGGCCGCCCGGGCCCGTGGCTACCCACGCCGCCCGCAAGGCACCCGCCGGGTCGGGGAGCTGGTGCAGGGCGTACTGGAAATAGGTCAGGCCGAACTCGCCCGCGGCGCCCACCTGATCGACGTGGCCCTGCCGGATTTCGATCCTGCCGGCGAGCGCCGCAGCCTCGACGTTGGCCCGGGCCCTCGCGACTGAATCGGGCTCGAACTCCAGTCCGACCAGCTCGATCGCCGCGAAACGCCTGGCCATGGCGATCAGCCAGCGCCCGCCGCCGCAATGGATGTCGACGACGCGACCGCCCCTCGTCAGGTCCGCCACGAGCTGCGGCAGCTCCGCAAGTGCCTCCTGGAAGAAGACGGCCACGTCCTGGACCGTGAGTCTCTCGATCGAGACGCGATAGCGGTCGGGACGCTCGCGCATCGGCTGACCGGTGCGGAAGAACTCGAGCATGCCCGCCCAGTCGAGCGACGCGATCACCGCGTGGACGAACTGGCCGCCGAGGAATTCCGGGCGGGCGTCATCGAGCAGGACGACGGCCGTCTCCTCGTCCAGCACCATCCGGCCGTCCTGCAGCTCCACCAGGCCCTGCGCGTCGGCCGCCGACGCCCACGCCTCGATCGGTGCGGCGCGGCAACCGCTGGCCGCGGCGAGCTCGGCTGCGGTCAGGCCGTGAGGGCCCGCCACGCGGAGCCGGCTGAACAGGCCCAGCTCCATCCCGATGTAGACCAGCCAGGTCCGGTGGAAGCCGGCCAGGCTGTCGACGAGTTCGTCGAATCGATCGTCGAGCTGCATCCTGGCCGGATTGTCGCATGGCCGTGGGCCATGCCGCGGGCCGTCGGCCCGCTGCCGTTCGGCCCATGCCGCTCCTCCACGCCCCTGGCCCGGTACCGTTGACGCACCGGCGCGCTACGGTTCGCTGGCGCGCAACGGTTCACCGGCACCCGTGGTTCTGGATGACGATGGATACCGACAGCACGCTCATCGCCGCCCTGGCGCGAGACCTCGACGGTTCGTTCGAGGCGCTCGTGCTGGCCCACCAGGATCGACTCTACTCGATCGCCCTTCGGCTGCTCGGCGATCGTCGCGATGCCGAAGAGGCCGCCCAGGACGCCTTCGTCCGGGCCCACCGAGCACTCGCTTCCTACGAACCCGAACGGATCCGCGAGCTGCGCCTTCGTCCGTGGCTGGCGACGATCGTGCTCAACCTGTGCCGATCGCGGCTGGCCAGGCGGGCCGCCCGGGTCGCGCTCGCCCGGCCGGCCCTGTCACTGGATGCCACCGAGCTGGGCACCCACGAGCCACGTGCCGACGACGCTGCCGAGCCCGCGGCCACGGCCGTGCGCCGTGATTCTCGCGAGTCGTGGGCCGCCCTGCTGATGACCCTGCCGCCCGTCTATCGAACGGCCGTCGTGCTTCGGCACGTCGACGGCCTGAGCTATCCCGAGGTCGCGACCGCCCTCGATCGACCCGAAGGAACCGTCAAGGCCCAGGTCCACCGGGGCCTGGCCCTGCTGCGCACGGCGTTCGAAGCTGCCCAGCGGCGCGAGCGCGAGGAGATGACCGCATGACCCTCAGCGACAAGGACCTGGAGACCGCCATGGCAGACCTGCTGACCGCCGCCCCGCCGACCCTGGCGGAAGGCGTCCTGGTGGAGGTTGGGATGATCGACCGCTACGCTCGCTTCGAGGCCCCGATCGGGCCGCTCGTGGTGGCCTGGAACGGACTTGGCGTCTCCGCTGTCGAGTCCGCGCCCGATGACGCCACCTTCGAAGCCCAGCACCTGGCCCGGACCGGCCGTCGCGCGGTGCGGGCCGGCGAGCTGCCGGAGGACCTGGGGCGCGCGATCGCCCGTCGCCTTGGTGGCGACCGGCAGGTCCGGATCGATCTCGACCTTCGCGGCCACACCGACTTCGAGCGGGACGTCTGGCAGAAGGCGCTGGAGATCCCGCGCGGCGAGGTCCGGCCGTATGGTTGGATCGCGGCCGAGATCGGGCGCCCGAAGGCGGTCCGTGCGGTGGGGACGGCCCTGGGGCACAACCCGGTGCCGCTGATCGTGCCCTGCCACCGCGTGGTGCGGACCGATGGATCGATCGGCCAGTATTCGCTTGGCGGTCCGGCCAACAAGCGGACGATCCTGGCCGCCGAGGGCCTCGACCCAGACGCCATGGAGTCGGCCGCCCGATCCGGCATGCGCTACCTGGGCTCGGATACGACCCACATCGTCTGCCTGCCGACCTGCCGCCATGCCAGACGGATCACGGCCCCGCACCGGGTGCCGTTCCGCTCGCTCGAGGCTGCCGCCGGTGCCGGCTACCGGCCCTGCCGTGCCTGCCGGCCGGCGTCGGGAGCGATCGCGGCGTGATCGCGGCCTGAACCGCTGGACGCGGCGACTGCCGGCCGCGTACACTCCGATCTTGGACCATCCCTCTATGCCAACCGTTGCTCCCGCCGCGTCGCCGCGGCCCCCGATCTGGATCGGCCTGCTGATCCTGTACGTCGTCTGGGGCTCGACCTACCTCGGCATCGCGATCGCGATCGATACGATTCCGCCGTTCCTCATGGCGGCGACGCGATTCCTCATCGCCGGGGTGGTCCTGCTGACATGGTCGGCGGCCCGCGAAGGGCGCTCGCTGGCGCTCCCGTCGGCACGCGAGTGGCGCGACAGTGCGATCGTGGGCGCCCTGCTGCTCGGTGGCGGGATGGGCATGGTGGCATTCGGCGAGCAGACCGTGCCGTCCGGGATCACGGCGTTGCTGATCGCGATGATGCCCGTGTGGGTCGCCATCCTGGGTCGGGTCTTCCTTGGCGAGCGGTTGCCGCGGCTCGCCGTCGTCGGCATCATCGCCGGGTTCGGCGGGGTCGCCATCCTGATCGGGCCGTCGGCACTCGGCGGATCAGGGGCGCTCGACGGGCTCGGGCTCGCGGCGATCATCGCCTCGCCGATCTCGTGGGCCAGCGGCTCGCTGTTCGCATCCCACCGCGCGCAGCTGCCGAGGCTGCCGCTGCTGGCGACCGGCGTCCAGATGCTCTGCGGCGGGATCGTCCTGGCGGCCATGAGCGTGGTGAGCGGCGAGCTGTCCGGGTTCCGCATCGATGCCGTGACGCCGGCCTCGTTCGGCGCGCTGGCCTATCTCACCGTGGTCGGCAGCCTCGTCGCGTTCACCGCCTACGGCTGGCTCCTGCGCGTGGCGCCGCTGCCACTGATCGCGACGTACGCCTACGTCAACCCGGTGGTGGCGGTGGTCCTGGGCGCCGCCGTCCGGAACGAGCCGGTGGATCCCCGAACGCTCGTGGCGGGCGCGGTGATCGTCTTCGCCGTCGCCCTGATCGTCACCTCGCGCGGGCGGATGCGGGCCCCGCGCGGGACGGTCGCCTCCGAGCCGGCCGCCGCGGCGGGCGCCCCGACGGTACCGGCGCCGACCCGCTAGAGCCGTCGGCTCCGTGCCCGTCGTCGGGTGGATCCGGCCTCAGGTGTCGGCCAGGACCGTTCGAGCCACGCGCCGGGCGAGGGCCATGATCGTGATCATCGGGTTCACGCCGAGCCCCGTCGGGAAGAGCGAGCCGTCGCCGACGTACAGGCCGTGGATGACGCCGTCGCCCCGGTCCCTCGCCCGCACGCGGCCCCACGGGTCGCACGGGTGCGTTCGCCGGTCGGCGCCCATGCGGACCGAGCCCATCTGGTGCGCCGAGAAGACCGCGCCGCGGTTCGGGCCGAAGTCGAAGGCGGCGAGCGCCGCCTCGAACCGCGCGACCGCAGCCGGGGCGTCCCCGGCTCCATCGGCCGACCGGTACCACGCCGGGGGCATGCCCGCGGCCAGCACCTCCGTCGCGCCGGCCGCCCGTGCCAGGCGGGTCATGGATACCAGGCCGTGGCGCAGTGTGGCGATGCCGCGCTCGTCCAGGCGATAGTCGATCCGGACCCGACCGGACGGCGTGATGGTCGTCCGGCCCTCACCCCCGTCGCGAGTGATCGCGATGAGCGGAGACAGGCGTGCGGCTCCGTCCATCAGGTCGGCATGCGCCACGCTTCCCTCCCACGGGAGGGCCAGGGCGAGGAGGCCCGGATGCCCGGGCGCCGCCTCGATCACGTAACCGTTCCGATCCGCCTCTGGCTCGACGAACTGGAGCGAGCGCGCGGCCTGCATCGTCCCGCGCCACATCTCGATCGGTTCGTCGTACCGGCCGGCGACGACGGCGACGGGATGGAGCCGCAGGTGGCGCCCAATCGCCGGATGCTCGACGCCGGAGCGTTGCAGGACCGCGGGTGTTCGAAGCGCACCGGCCGCGACGATGACCGTCGATGCACGAACGACCAACGATCGCGTCGAGCCATCGCCGCCGGCGGCGACTTCGGCTTCGACGCCCACCGCACGGCCTCCTTCGACGAGCACCCGCGTCACCCGGGCGTCGGCGATCACCCGCGCGCCGCCCGCCGCCGCCTGCCCGAGGTGGGCGCGCATACCCGATCGTTTCGTCCCCCGGCGGCAGCCGAACGGGCAGCTCCCGCAGTCGCCACAGGCCGACGCATTCCGGCGCGTGGGATCCGCGTCCCAGCCGAGCGCTCGGGCTCCGCGCAGGATGACCGCATCCTTCGGTGGGATCTGGGTCGGCTCCGCCACTTCGAGCTCCGCGTCGAGCGTCGCGATGTCATTCGTCCAGGTCGCGCCGGTCAGGTCCTCGATGCCGTGGTCACGCTCCCACTCGTCGCGCACCGATGCCGTGGCCGGAATGCAGGTCATCCAGTTGACCAGCGTTCCGCCCCCGACCCCGCTGCCGGCCAGCATGGTCACCGAGCCATCCCACGTCGTGAGCAGCCCGTGATTGAGGTAGAGCCGATCGAACGCGCTCAGCTCGTCGCGGGGCATGACCGACTCGTCGACGAAGGGGCCGGCCTCCACGACGACCACCGATCGGCCCGCTGCCGTCAGCGCGGCCGCGAGCACCCCGCCACCCGCTCCCGCACCCACGATCACCGCGTCGGATTCGAGCACGATCGCCGCTTCGGTCGTCCGACTCCCCGAGGTCGCCGGCAGCACGAGGGGCCGGATCGCCGGCGGTTCTTGGGTCACCGGCGGATCGTCGGGCCGGTAGCCCATCCGGGAGAGACGGAGGTTCGGACCGTCGAGGCCGGGCTCGGCGTAGGCGAGGAACGTGAGCAGCCTGCGAAATGCCGCGAACGCCGAACGTCGCATGCCGAGACGGGCCGTGGCCCAGCCCAGCAGATACCGCTCCCGGTCGGCGGTCGACATCGAGGTGAACGACCTCGGCCGCCCCGTGAGCAGCAGGTTCGCCGCCCCCGAATCCATCAGCCGGAGGGCAAGCCGGAGCTGCCGCACCTGCGCCGGGTCGGCCGAGGCGGTCAGCGCCTCGCTCGCCAATCGTGCCCGGTGGTCGGCGTCACCGGGAACGAAGGTCTCGGCGAGCGCGGCGAGAATGGCGAGATCGTTCTCCGGCCACCGATCCTCGTCCGGCCGGTTGACCGTCACGTACCGGGTCGCTGCCAGCCCTGCGCCGGCCAGGGCTCACAGCGCAACGGGCGATCCTCGCGGTAGCCCAGCGCGTAGTCCGCCTGGATGAGCGTGTGGAGCTGGCTCGTACCCTCGTAGATCACGGCGGCCTTCGAGTTGCGCAGGTAGCGCTCGACGGGAAACTCGTTCGAGTAGCCGTTGGCGCCGTGGATCTGGATCGCATCGAGAGCGCTCTGGACCGCATGCTCGGTGGCGTGCCACTTCGCCAGGCTCGTCTCCCGCGTGTTGCGCACTCCCTGGTTCTTCAACCAGGCCGCGCGCCAGACAAGGAGCCGGCCGGTCTCCGTCCCGGCCGCCATCCGCGCGATCATCTGCTTCACCAGCTGGTGCTCGCCGATCTCCAGGCCGAAGGTCTGCCGCTCGTGGGCGTACTTGACGCTGGCGTCGAGACAGGCCTGGGCCAGGCCTACCGCGCCGGCCGCCACGGTGAAGCGTCCCTGGTCGATGGCGCTCATGGCGATCAGGAAGCCCTCGCCCTCCTCGCCGATCCGGTTCTCGACCGGAACCGGGACGTCGTCGAGGTTGATCAGTCCGGTGTTGCCGGCCCGGATCCCGAGCTTGCCGTGGAGCGAGCCGGTGGTCAGCCCGGCCATCCCGCGCTCGAGCAGGAATGCCGTGACGCCCTTGTGCTTCTTCGATCGGTCGACGGACGCGAAGACCAGGAAATGGTCCGCAAGGTCCGCCAGCGAGATCCAGATCTTCTGACCGTTGAGACGGTAGACGTCGCCGTCGCGCCGGGCCGTGGTGGCCAGGTTGCCGGCGTCGGTCCCGACACCGGGCTCGGTCAGCGCGAACGTGGCGAGACGCTCGCCGCGGGCCTGGGGCACGAGCCATCGCTGACGCTGCTCCTCCGTCGCCCATTGCAGCAGCGCCAGCGAGTTCAGGCCGACGTGGACGCTCTGCACGACTCGGAACGCGGTGTCGGCACGCTCCAGTTCCTCGCACAGGATGGCGAAGCTGACGTAGTCCATGCCTGAGCCGCCGTACGCCTCGGGGATCGGCGCCCCAAGGAATCCCTGCTCGCCCATCTTCTCGAACAGTTCGCGGTGGACTTCGCCCTTCTCATCCCACTCGCGGATGAACGGCACGATCTCCGCGTCGGCGAACGCCCGTGCCGCCTGCTGGACGAGGCGGTTTTCGTCGGTCAGGGTGAAGTCGACCATGGTGCTGAGCGTAGCAGGGAGGGGCCGGCGCGGAGGCTCGCCACGGTCGTCATCGGGCGCCCCGTATACTCGCTGGGCCGCGCCATCAGGAGCCGTCACCATGTCGACAGACACCACGATCGATCTCGCCACGCCCACGGCCGCCAGCCTCACCCCCGTGCTCGGTCGCTACTTCGAGCGGACCTGGAGCCACGGCATCGGGCACCGCCTGTACGACACCTCGGGCAAGGCCTACCTGGACTTCGCCAACGGCATTGCCGTGACCGCCCTGGGGCATGCCCATCCGCGGGTGACGGCCGCCATTCACGCCCAGGTCGACCGGCTGATCGGACCGGTCTCGGCGATGGGCTTCGCCGAGCCGGTCTCGCGCCTGGCGGCAGCGCTGGACGAGACCTTCCCGGATCCGCTCGATTCGGTCATGTTCCTGAACTCCGGCTCCGAGACCATCGAGGCGGCGCTGAAGCTGGCGCGGCGGGTCACCGGCCGGCCCGGGATCATCGCCTTCCGCCACGGCTTCCACGGGCGAACGTTTGGGGCGATGTCGGTCACGAGCTCGTCGCTCAATTACCGGGCCGGCTACGAGCCCGTGCTGCCCGGCGTCTACCTGACCGGGTTCCCGTCTGCCTATCGCGATTTCGGTGGCGACGACGCGAAGGCAACCGAGATGGCGCTCGCCGAGCTGCACCGGCTGACCTCGACCGAGATCCCGCCCTCGTCCGTCGCGGCCATGCTGATCGAGCCGATCCAGGGCGAGGGCGGCTACACGCCTGCCCCGCCCGAATTCCTCCGCGGCTTGCGAGACTTCTGCGATCGGCACGGGATCCTGCTGATCCTCGACGAGGTCCAGACGGGGTTTGGCCGGACGGGCCAGATGTGGGCGTTCGAGCACGCCGGGATCGTGCCGGACGTGGTGTGCATGGCGAAGGCGATCGCCAACGGCCTGCCCCTGTCGGCGATCATCTCCAGCCGCGAGCTCCAGGAGGCCTGGGGTCGCGGCGCCCACGGCTCGACCTACGGTGGCAACCCGGTTGCCTGCGCGGCCGGGTTGGCCGTACTCGAGACGATCCGGGACGAAGGGCTCGTGGCCAATGCCGCGGTCCGCGGGGCGGAGCTGATGACCGGCCTCGGCGCGATCGCGGCCGAGGACGACCGGATCGGCGACATCCGCGGTCGGGGCCTGATGGTCGGGGTGGAGTTCGTCCGCGATCGCGAGACCCGCGAGCCCGACTCCACGTTGCCCGACCGGTTGATCGCGGCCTGCGCCGATGCGGGGCTGCTCGTGCTGACGTGTGGCTACAGCCACCAGGTGGTCCGCTGGATCCCGCCGATCAACGTGGATGCGGCCGAGATCGCCGAGGCCGTCGAGATCTTCGGGGAGTCGCTGGCGGGCATCCCGCGCGACTGAGCGCCGCTTTTCGACCCTGACGTACCGTCAGCCCGTACGGTGCGCGCATAGATGACCACGACGACCGCCCCAGCCAGTGCCGCCCGCGACCGACCGACGCCGGGCAGCAGAGAGCGCCCGTCCCCCCAAAGGGCGGGCGCTCAGCCGCTGGAGTACGGGATCAGCGGTTCTGGGTCAGGAACTTCATCACGTCGTCGAGCCGGAACCGGCGATCGCCGCGCTTGCAGACCCGGTAGAACGGCAGCTCGCCGCGATCCCCGAGCCGCTTCACCGTGTTGACATGCAGGTGAAGCATGTCAGCGACCTCGGTCGCGGTGAGCATCGGTCCCAGTTCGTGGATGGCCATCGATGCCATTGGATGGTCGCCTCGCTTGTGCGCAGTTCTCGAT
>JBGPVC010000002.1:0-57311 GCA_041491485.1 Candidatus Limnocylindria bacterium | reverse complement strand
CGTTGAGCGCGAAATGGCGCTGGGCGGTTGCCTCGTCGGCGGTCACTCCGCCGGACAGCACCCGTCCTTCGATGGCGAGCCGTTCGTCGATCCGGTAATCGCCCGCGACGATCCGCTCGAGGACGTCCTCGAGCTCGCCCGCCTCCGCCTTCGACAGGAACCCGATCTTGCCGAGGTTGACGCCGATCAGCGGCACGTCCACCTCCGACACGGCCCGCGCGGCGCGCAGGAACGTGCCGTCGCCGCCAAGCACGACGAGCGCGTCGGTCGACGGTAGCTGACGAACGAGCGCCTCGGTCTCACCCGACGGCGCCTGCCACTCGTCGATCCCGCGCAGCTGGCACCACCCGGCCGCCCGAGCGCTGAGCTCGACGGCCGCCTCGAATGTCGGGTTGTAGGCGAAGCCGATCCGGGCGATCGTCATGCGCCGGTCGCCTCGGCGATCCGATCGCCGATCTCCGCGCAGCCCGGACCGGGTGCCAGCTGCGCGAGGAACTCGCGATTGCCTTCGGGACCGGTGAGCGGTGACTGGATCACGGCGCGCGTCCCGATGCGAAGCCCGCTCGCCGCTCCGACGATCCGCTCGAGCACCTCGCGGTGGACCGCCGGATCGCGGACGACGCCGTGATCCGTTCGGCCGCGGCCGGCCTCGAACTGCGGCTTGACGAGGGCGACGATCTGTCCGCCCGGCGCCAGCGTCGAGGCGACCGGCCCGAGCACGAGATCGAGCGAGATGAACGAGACGTCGATCGTGGCCAGCGCGATCGGCTCCGGCAGGCTGGACGCCGTCAGATGCCGGGCGTTCGTTCGCTCCATCGACACGACCCGGGGGTCGCGGCGCAGCGGTTCGGCCAGTTGCCCGCGGCCCACGTCGAGAGCGTAGACCCGCGTCGCGCCACGCTGCAACAGGACGTCGGTGAAGCCCCCGGTCGACGACCCGACGTCGAGGCAGACGAAGCCGGCCGGGTCGATCCCGAAAGCGTCGAGCGCGGCGGCAAGCTTGTGGCCGCCGCGGCTGACATACGGATCGGGTCCAGTGACATCGATCGGAACATCGGCTGCCACCAGGTCGCCGGGCTTGCGGTCGTGGCGAGCCGCGTCGCCCTCCCCCACCCCGACCTTGCCGGCCAGGACCAGCGCCTGGGCTCGTGTGCGCGACTCGGCCAGGCCGCGCTCGACCAGCAGCTGATCCAGTCTGATTCGAGGAGACCTGGCGGCGGATGCTGGGCTCACCCGTCTATCGTGGCACAGTGGCCTGCACCCGGGCTCACCTGATCCAGTGAAGGCTCCGACCGTGACCTGGCGGGACCGGCCATTCGCGCTGGCGGAGTCCTCGCTGCTGGCCGTCGCGGCAATTTCGGGTGGCGCGGCGCCCTGTTCCATCGTCGACGCCCGCCGCCAGCAAAGCCATCGATAAGGGCGACCTGCTTTCATCCGCGTGATGACCGTTTCCCGGACATCGGTGACTCGCGAGACGGCGAGGCGGATGCGGCAGGTGCACCTTTGGATCGGGGAGGAGGTGCGGCGACTGCGCAGCGAAGCGGGCGTCTCGCTGAGCGCTCTTGCAGCTGTGGTCGGTGTGCATCGCTCCCATATCGCCAGGATCGAAGCCGGTCAAGCCCACCCAAGCCTGGAGGTACTGACAGCACTCGGGGTGGCGCTGGGAGCCGATCTGAGCATTCGCTACTTCGCGGGTTCCGGACCACGACTTCAAGACCGGTTCCAGGCGGCGATGGTCGAGGCGTGTATCCGGTGTCTGGACCCTCGCTGGAGGGTTGACCTCGAGGTCCCAGTCAATCAGCCCGCCCGGGGCGTCATCGACGTCGTCCTCACGGACCGCTTGAGCTCGGTCACCGTCGCCGCGGAGGCACAGTCGGAGGTCCGGCGGCTGGAGCAACAGATCCGCTGGGCGTCCGAGAAGGCCGATGCCCTCGCGCACCGCCTCGGGAGCGCGACCCAACCCGGTCTGGAGCAGCCCGTCGTCGTCTCACGGTTGCTCATCCTGCGGTCGACGATAGCGACACGCGAGCTCGCCCGTGTCTTTGCCGCGACGCTCGGTGCCGCCTACCCAGCCCGGACGGCGGACATTCACGACGCCCTCACCTCGCCAACGGCGCCCTGGCCCGGTCCGGGCATCATCTGGTCCCAGGTCGAGCGAGGCGGGGCGCACCTCATGCGGTTTCCGCCGCGCGGGGTCGAGCTGCGTCGTTAGGCTCGTGGCTCCCTTGTCCGACCGGATCGGGCGGGTCGCGCGGGGCGGGGCGGGCGGACCGGATGCGCCGCCAAGGTGCGACTGCCAGGCGACGCCACCAACGTAGCGTCCTACCCAGGCGACGCTTGTCGAGTAAACGCGACTAGTGCTCGCGGAAACTGGCCAAGCGCCGTCCGGGCGGCGCGTCGGTCAGCTCTCCACGACCTGGCGTCGACTGTCAGTCGCGAGTCTGGGCCGAAGGCGCACGCAGAAACGGCTAGACCACAGGAATGCCTGGCGGCACGTCCCGCGTCAGCCCGCTGCGACCTCGGGCCGATCCGGCGTCAGCCGGCCGGCACCTCTGAGCGACCGGGCGTCGCCCGGAGTGCCGTGAGCGTTTCGCGCACCTGTTCCGCGAGCCCAGGCGCGTCCAGCCGGAGCACGCGTCGAAGATCAGAGACCGACCCATGATCGACAAACCGGTCCCCGGGAATCCCGACGATGCGGAGCGCGACGTCGCGGTACGCGGGATCGGCCAGTCTCGCCTCCTCCAGCAGGTCCAGAACGCCACTGCCAAACCCGCCCGTGACCACGCTCTCCTCGAACGTCACGACCAGCCGCTTGCCGCGGGCCTGATCGAGGATCAGCTGACGGTCCAGGGGCCTGGCAAACCGGGCATTGATGACCCCCACCGACCAACCCTCCCCTTCCAGGGCCGTGGCCGCCTCGACGGCCCGGGCCACGATCGGGCCGAAGGCGACGAACAGCAGGTCGCGACCCTCGCGCAGGACCTCGCCGCGCCCGACCGGGATGGGTGCCGGTGTGACGGGTGCCAGCCCAAAGCCGGCGTCGCGCGGATAGTGCAGCGCGAACGGATGATCCTGGCCGAGCGCGGTGTGCAGGAGCGATCGGAGTTCCTGCTCGTCCTTGGGTGACGCGACGACGAGGTTCGGCAGCTGGCGCTGGGCCGTCAGGGTGAACATCCCCTGGTGGCTGGTCCCGTCCTCGCCGACCAGTCCCGCCCGGTCGACGGCGATGACGACCGGCTGGTCATTCTGGCAGACGTCGTGAACGGTCTGGTCGAACGCGCGCTGGAGGAACGTGGAGTAGAGCGCCACGACCGGCCGCATCCCACCCATGGCCAGGCCGGTCGCCAGCGTCACGGAGTGCTGCTCGGCGATCCCGACGTCGAAGAACCGGTCCGGGAAGTTGGCCTGGAACCTGGCCATCCCGGTGCCGGTCGGCATGCCCGCCGTGATCGCCACGATCCGCCGGTCGTGCCTGGCCAGCTCGACCAGCTCGGCGGCGAAGACGGCGGTGTAGTTCGGCAGCTTTGCCGGCGAGGCGACGATCCGCGCCGGCGGCGCCGCGTCGTCCGACATGGACTCCGTTGGCATCGCCGCCTTGGTCCCGTTGTAGGCGTCCACGCCCGGGGTCATGGTCATCGGTGGGAGCGCGGCGCCGTGGAAGCCGACCTGGTCCGTCTCGGCGGGACGGAACCCCCGGCCCTTCTGCGTCCGGACGTGGACGATCGTCGGCCCGGGCAGGTCGAGGGCGCGATCCAGGGTGGCGAGGAGCGCGTGCAGGTCGTGGCCCGGGACGGCGCCGATGTAGGTGATGCCGAGGTCCTCGAACAGCTGGCCGGGCTGGGCGAACTGGACGACCATCCGGCGGACGCGCTTGCTGAGCTCGAGGACGGTCCCGCCGATGATCGGGATCCGTTCCACGTTCCGGTCGTAGGCGCTCTTGCCCTGGCGCCAGGCACCCGACAGCTTGATCTGCGACAGGTACTTGGAGAACGCGCCGACCGTCGGGCTGATCGACATCTCGTTGTCGTTGACGACGATGAGCATCTGGGTCTGGCGGTGGCCAATGTCGTTGAGTGCCTCGAGCGACAGCCCGCTCATCAACGCCGCGTCACCGACCACGACCGCGATCCGCTCGAGACCATGGCGCAGGTCGCGCGCTTCCGCGAGACCCTCGGCGATCGACAGGCCGGTGCCGGCATGGCCGCCATCGAACACGTCATGGGGCGATTCCGACCGCCGCGGAAACCCGCCCACGCCTTCGAGCTGGCGGAGCGTGCCGAACGCCTCGAGGCGACCGGTCAGCAGCTTGTGCGGGTAGGCCTGGTGACCCGTGTCCCAGACGATTCGGTCCCGAGGTGACTCGAGCAGCCGGTGCAGGGCGATCGTCAACTCCACGACGCCGAGCGAGGATCCAAGGTGGCCACCGGTATGTGCCACGGTTCGGATGATCGTCTCCCGGATCTCCAGTGCCAGCTGCGCCAGCTGGACCTCGTTCAGACCGCGCAGGTCGGCTGGCCCCTGGATCGTCGGAAGGATCGGCACGCGGGAAAGGCTCCTGGATCGGCCGGCTGGAGACCGCCGGGTTCGGTCGCGCTGACGTCTGGATCGGTCCACGTGTGATGCTCGGTGGCCGCCGGGATGCGTCGGTACGCTCGGCAGCGCAGAGTGTAAACCTGATCCCTGCAGGTCGCTCGTTTTTCGGGCCGAGCTGGCTGGAGGCAGCGTGCCGCCGGGAACGCCAACGGCGGGCGACGCGACCGAGATCGCCTAGCTCCCGGGCGCCGCCTCGTCGGTCGCGTCCTCGGGTCGGACGTCGCGGGTCTCGATCGCGCCACCGGCGCGCGCCACGAGCTGCTGGACGCGCAGCTCCGCATCCCCGAGCAGCTTCTCGCAGCGGGCCTGCAGGGCGACGCCGCGCTCGTACAGCGCGATCGCCCCCTCGAGCGGCTGCCCGCCGGCCTCGAGCTCGGCGACGGTCCGCTGGAGCTCGGCCAGGGCGTCGTCGAAGCTCAGGGCGTCGATCGCGGGATCAGTCGGTGTCGCCACCATCGTCCTCATCGTGCGGTTCGGTCATCCGGTCGAGGCGCGGGGCGACGAGCATACCAAGCCGGATCGCCACGACCGCCACGATCGCGACCAGGCCGAGGAACACGATCACCTCAGGCATGCGGATCGGCCGTGGCCGGGATGTCGCCGCGGGCGACCCGGACGGTCAGCCGCGTCCCCGGCGGGGCCTCGACGGGATCGCGCACGATGCGGCCATCCGGGGCCCGCCACACGATCGCGTAGCCGCGCTCGAGCGTCGCCTGCGGTCCCAGCACGACGAGCGCGGCGATGGCGCTGTCGAGAGAGGCTCGTGCCCCGGCGACGCGTCGGCCGACCAACCCGTCGATCCGCTCGTGCCGTTCGAGCTGGGCCCGAGCCCGGGCGAGCCGGCCCGGCAGGACCGAGTCGAGTCGTGGACCGAGCCGGGCGGCCGTCTGCCGCTCGACGACGATGCGGTCGTTGATGGCGCGCGTGGCCCGATCGAGGAGCAGCCCCGCGCGCTCGCGTGCGGCCGCCAGCTGGGCTCCCGGGCCGAGCCGGTCGAGGGCACGGCGCTCGGCCGCCACCTCCCGGGAGACGGATCGAACGGTCGCCGAGGCCGATCCATCCAGCCGTCGGCCCATGGCGCGGACGCCGCCCAGCGCCTCCAGGCGATCGGGGACCACGATCTCTGCAGCCGCGGACGGCGTCGGGGCACGGACGTCGGCCGCGAAGTCGGCCAGCGTCACATCGGCCTCATGCCCCACCCCGCAGACCACGGGCAGCATGTGTGCCACCACGGCCCGGACCACGATCTCGTCATTGAATGCCCACAGGTCCTCGAGCGAGCCGCCCCCGCGGGCCAGGATCGTCACGGCGGGAGCTTCGTCGGGATGCCCCGCGGCGGTTCGCTCGGCCGCGTAGCGCTCGACCTTGCGCAGCGCGGCGACCAGGCTGGCCGGCGCGCCATCGCCCTGGACCTGGGCGGCGACCAGGACGACCCGACTCAGCGGCCAGCGCCGGCCCAGGACGTGGCAGATGTCCTTCCAGACCGCCCCGCTCGGGCTGGTCACGACCGCGATCGTCGCGGGTCGCTCCGGCAGGCGCCGTTTCCGCGCGACGTCGAACAGGCCTTCGCCGGCCAGCCGCGCCTTCAGTGCCTCGAACCGCAGGGTGAGGTCGCCTAGACCGGACGGCTGGATCGAGTCCACGTACAGCTGGAGCGCGCCCTGCGGCTCGAACAGGTCGATCCGGCCGTGGGCCACGACACGGAGCCCGGCTTGAGCCTCGAAGGCGGAGCGCAGGCGGTCGTCGCGGAACCAGACGCACTGGAGCTGGTTGCGCTCGTCCTTCAGGGCGAAGTAGGCATGGCCCGCCGACGAGACCGTGACCCGACCGATCTCGCCTTCGACCCACAGGTCGGCCAACCGGGCATCGGCGCGAACGGCACCGCGGATCGCGCGGGTGACCTCGCTGACGCCGAGGATCCGGACGCCGAACGCGCCCAGCGTTGCAGCCGTCACGGGGCCGGCGGGCGTGACGGGTCCGCTGGGCGACGCCTGCGGTGTCGCGGCGGGCTCGGTCGGGAGCGAGTCCCAGCTCGGCAGCGCCCAGTCCGGCGGCTCGTCGCGAGGCATCGTCCGCGCCTCAGACGCGCGTCTGGTATTCCCCGGTCCGGGTGTCGATCCGGATGGTGTCCCCGGGCCCCACGAAGATCGGGACCTGCACGACGAGCCCGGTCTCGAGCGTGGCGGGCTTGCGGGCGCCCGACTGCGTGTCGCCGGCGAACCCGGGCTCGGTGTCGACCACCGCCAGGTCGACGGTGACGGGCAGCTCGACGCCGATCGTCTCGCCCTGGTAGCTGGTCCGGTCCAGGGTCATCCCGTCTTTGAGGTATGGCGCGGCCTCGCCGAGCTGCTCGGCGCTCAGGACGAACTGGTCGTACGTGTCGGTGTCCATGAAGTGATAGTCCGTGTCGTCGCGATAGAGGAACTGGACGGGGCGCTTCTCCATCGAGGCGCGCGGCCACTTGGCGCCAGCCTGGAACGATCGCTCCACGGTCTGGCCGCGCTTGATGTTGCGGAGCGTGATCCGGACCTGTGCCGAGCCGCGGCCCATCTTGATGTGGTGGTAGTCGAGGATCTGCCAGAGCTCGCCGTCGAGCTCGATGGCGACGCCCTTCTTGAGTTCGCCGGTGCTGATCATGCGGGTGGGCTCCTGGGTGACGGCGACCGGTCGGTCTCGTGACACGCGTACGCCGGGACGTCCATCGTGGGGTCGGATCGCGATTGTAGCCGACGACCGGCGAGGCCTCGGCTCGTCAGGACTGGAGGCTCAGCGTCGCCGATCGCGCCGGATGATGTCTCGGTAGATCAGGCCGCCGAGGACGATGGCGACCAGGGTGAAGACGACGCCGCCCGTGAACTGCGCCGAGCCAGCGGTGGTCGTCGTGTTGAGGCCGAACAGCGAGAGGATGATTCCGCCGACCAGCCCCACGACCAGGCAGGCAGCCACGAGCGAACCGATGGCGATCCCCACGCGGCGGGGTATGGCGAACATGAGCACCTCCCGACTTGGTGACCGATCGAACGATAGCCGTTCGCCATCGCCGATCGAGTGCCAACCGGCATGGTCGCCGTACGCGCCCGACTGCGCCCGGGTTACCCGACGACGAGCACCTCGCGCGGGAAGCGGGTGAGGCGCTCCACGCGACGCGCAGCGGCGTCGAGCGTCACGAGATCCTCGATCCGGACGCCCATCTCGCCCTCGAGGTAGACACCCGGCTCGACCGAGAAGACCGTCGGGCTGGGCAGGGGCGTATCCGGGGCGAACCGGCCCAGCGACGGCGACTCGTGCGTTGCCAGGCCGATGCCGTGCCCCGTTCCGTGGCCGAAGTGATCGCCGTGGCCCGCCGCCTCGATCACGTCCCGGGCCGCCGCGTCGATGGCGCGGCCACTTGGCAGCGGCCACTCGCCTGCACCGACCGCCGCGACCAGGCGCTCGATCGCCGCCGCCTGCGCCCGGGAGACGAGTCCATAGACCTCGAGGTCGCGCTCGGACGGTTCCCCCACGAACAGCGTCCGCGTCATGTCGCTTCGATAGCCTGCGACCTGCGCCCCGAAATCGAACAGCAATACGCTGCAGTCCCGGACGGGACGGTCGCCCGGCGACCCGTGCGGCAACGCCGCCTCCGGGCCCGACAGGCAGGCGACGTCGAAGGCCAGCGCCTCGGCGCCACTGGTCCGCATGAGCCATTCGAGCCGGAGGGCGATCTCGGATTCGGTGACCCCCGGCCGGATCTCGGGGAGCATTGTGGCCAGGGCTCGGTCGGCGACGGCGCAGGCGGCCGCCACCCGCTCGAGCTCGGCCGGCTCCTTGATCCCGCGGTCCGCCTCGACCCAGCCCTCGACCGGGATGAGCTCCACCTCGGGGACCGCGGCGGCGAGCCTGCTCCAGGTGGCCTGCGACACGAAGCCGGCCTCGACCGCGACCCGGCGCACCCCGGTCGAGGAGAGGAGCTCGGGCCAGCGCGTGGGCAGGTCGTTGTACGCGCTGAAGATGCGCGCGTCCGGGGCTTCGCGACCTGCCTGGATCGTGTACCGGGAGTCGGCCAGGACCACGACCTCGTCGCCGGTGACGAGGAATTGGCCCGAATGGCCGGCGACCTTCTCCTCGCCGTCGGCAAGCGTGAAGCCCGTCAGGTAGCGCATGTGCTCCCGCCGGACGCCGAAGTACGCATCCACGCCGGCGTCAGCGAAGCGGCCTCGCAGCCGCCCAACCCGTCTGGGACGTGCCTCGCGGTCCGCCACCTCCCATGCCAGGCGTTCCGCCTGGCCGGGCGGTGCCGGGAAGTCGGCCGGCGCCGGCCAGCCACGCGAGCCGTCAGCACGTATCACGGCTTGAGGTACTTCGCGATGTTGGCCTGGTGCTCCTTGAACGTCTTGGCGAACGCCGAGCTGCCGCTGCCGTCACCCTTCGCCACGAAGTAGAGATAGCCCGTCCCGGTGTCGGGTTCGATTGCCGCATCGATCGACGCGATCGTCGGCGTGCACAGGGGTCCCGGGGGAAGGCCCTTGTGGCTGTAGGTGTTGTAGCTCGCGACATCGGCCGGGAGCGGGAAGTCGGCGAGCCCGCCGCCAATCGGTCCCCAGAAGAGGTACTGCTGCCAGTCGGGAACGGGCAGCTTCGCCAGCTCCGCGGTGTCGTGGGCGTAGATCACCGTCGGATCCGCCTCGAGCACGTCGCGCGGCCACTTCTTGGGGTTGAGCCGGTTGGCGTAGACGCCGGCGATCAGCGGCTTCTCTTCGTCGAGTTGCGCCTCGCGCTCCACGATCGAGGCCAGGACGAGGACCTGGTAGAAGGTCATGCCGCGCCCTGCCGGGACGGCCAGGCGCTCCTCGCCGACATTCGCGATGAACTTGTCGAGCATCAGCCGGACGAGCTCCTCGGGTGTCGTGTCCGGCAGCACCCGGTAGCTCGACGGCCACAGGAACCCCTCGAGCGAGGCGCCCACGGGAGCATCGGCGAGGGCCGCCTTGAGCCACGGGTAGTCGTCGATCAGGCTGGCCGGGGGCGACTTGACGAGGTTGTAGAACGCCTCCGGGTCCATCTCCAGGTCCGTCAAGGTCTCGAGCTTCGCGGTCAGTTGCTCCAGGCGGAGACCGGTCCGCAGCTCGATGTCCACGTACTTCACGACCGGCGGATTGAGCAGGGCACTGACCAGCTGGTCGGGCGTCAGATTCCGCCGGAGGACGAATGTCCCCTGTTGCAGGGCGCCGGTCAGCTGCCGGTCGATGGCGATGAACACGAACGCCCGGCTGTCGCCGAGCAGTCCCTGCGATTGCAGGCGATCGGCGATCGAACTCGCCGTGTCGCCCGGCTCGACGAGGAACTCGACCTGGGTGGTATCCGAGGACACCGGTGTGGTCAGCGCCGCTCCGAGGTCCTCGCGGACGATGTCCTTGACGAAGGGCAGCTGGAGTGCCGCCGGGTTGCCCTCGGCGAGACTCAGCACGAGGCTGTTGATGGCCGGCCGAAGCGCCGTAAGGGCCACGGTCAGGACGATCGCCGCGAGCACGAGCGCGAATGCCGCGAACTTCAACAGGCCGGTGAACCCGCCGCGGCCCGACCCGCCTCGATCGCCGAGGGGACGGAGCAGCCGATCCTCGTCACGCGACGTCTCGGTGGCGTAGGCGTCCGGATCGTAGGGTCGAGCCTGCTGCTCGCGGCGATCGCGCGGCTTGCGGCCGGATCGGATGGTCATGGCCTGGCCTTCGGGACCGCGACGGCGCGCGCGTCGAGCTCGTCCTGCAGGATGATCGAGGCCGCCTCGCGGTCCACCCGGGCACGATACGCGTCGCGCTGGGTCTTGCTCGGCGGCCCGCCCGACCGGCCGCGCTTCATGGGACCGAGGCGGGTCTCGGCCAGATGGCTCGTGAGCCGCTCGTCGCGGAGGGTGACCGGCAGGTCCAGGCGCTCGGCAACGGCGGCGGCCCAGGCTCGCGTCAGGGACGACTGCTGGCCCTCGCCACCGGCCGCCTCGAGCGGGAGGCCGACCACCAGCTCGTCCACGTCGTAGCGGCTGACGACCGTCTGGATCGCGGCTGCGTCGGCGTCGAGACTCGCGGCCCGGCGGATCGTCGCGAGCGGGCGGGCCGCCGATCCATCACGGTCGGCCAGGGCCAGGCCGACGCGCCGCTCGCCAAGATCGATTCCGAGCAGCCTCGTCACGATGGGGAGACCGATGAGTCGGGTGTTTCGACCGGCACCGAGCCCTGGACGGAGACGCTCACCCGGCTGTCGATCGTGGGGACTGTGCCGACCCAGTCCGGCCAGGCCGTCACGGTCGCGTCGCCGTAGGCGGCGAGCGCGGCGCGGGCGTCCGAGAGCGACTTGCCCATCACGAGCTGCTTGAGCGCGGCCGGATCGAGCTTCGCGATCTGCTGCCCCGTCGCGGTCACCGGGAAGCTGACGACCTGCCCGGCGACCGTCGCGGCCCCAACGCTGACCTTGATCGAACCGGCCACGAGCTGGTGGTCGGCGCTCACGGTCGAGCGGAACGCTTGCTCGGCAATCGACGAGATCGGGCTCGAGTCCACGGCGATCACCGTACCCGTTGCGCTCAATCCGAGCTGGAAGGCGGTGATCTCCTGGCCGACGAGCGTTGCCGGGTCGACGTCCGGGGTGAAGTCGCCGAGCACCGCGGTCTCACGGAAGACCGTGGCGCCGGGCGCGGCGATCGAGGGATCGTCGAGTCGGGCCTGGAACGCCGCGTCGAGCGCGGTCGACAGCTTCTTGAGCGCGGCGTCCACGTCGGCCTGCGCCACCTTGGGGAACTCATCGTGCTTCCCGCCGCTCGTCGCATCGGGGTTGACGACCTTGAGGGCCTGCGGATCCTCGCCCTTGGGCACGATGACGATCGTGTTCGGTTCGACGTTGGCGGCGACGCCGGGGTCGACGGCCGTCACGCCGACCGAGGCCCGGCCGGGAAAGACCGTCAGCCCGACGAGGTCCGCCTTCGGAACGGTGATCGTCGAGTTCGTGCGGAAGCGGACGCACGCGTTGGTGCTGACGATGCTGCCACCGGGCACGGTGTTGGTGCGCAGGAAGTCGAGGTTGGAGAAGCGGACCTGGCCGGTTGCCGTGGCCTCCTCGACCCGCTTGCCGGTTGCCTGGAAGGTGTCGGTGACCGTCACCTTGAGTGGCACCTGAATGGCGGGCACCACGAGCGTACCGGCGTCCGGCGCTGTCGCCGACGGGTCGGCCTTGACGGTGAGCGTCAGCGGCGGCAGCGCCTCGGGTCGCGGCGTGACCAGGATCGTCGCCGACGGGAGCAGGACGTAGGCGCCAACGCCACCGACGAGCACGACGAGCGCCAGCACGGCCAGCGCCACGACCAGCGGGAGCCGCGATCCGCCTCGTCGACCTGGCCCGGCCGACGGCGACGTCGGCGGAGCGGGTGGACCCGCCGGAGCCGGCGAGCGGTCGGTCATGGCCGACCGCGGACGCGGAACGCGGATCGGCACGGTCTCGCCGCGCAGGGCTGCCGCGTCGACGGGACTCGCGGTCGGGACGATCGTCGGTGCCGGCCTGGCACCACGCGACGGTGCCGCCACAGCGACCACTCCCGTCGAACCTTCCTGTTCCTCGGGCTCGGCCTCCAGGCCGGCAAATGACGACTCGTACTCGCCGACCGAGCTGAAGACCGGCAACCCGGCCGATGCCGCCAGCGCACGCGTCGCGGGATCGGCGGCAACCACGGCAAGCTGCTTCTCGTTGATCAGCGCGTCCCGCGACAGCAACCGGAAGTTGATCCTCGAGGTCGCCACCCGCGAACCGAAGGGCAGCACCAGGGCGACCCGTCGCGCATCGTTCGAGCGCACGCGAGCCGCGGCCGAGGTGATCTCGTCGTCGATGTCGAGGTAGATGATCCCGCCGGCCATCGGCTCAGACCTTCATCGCTCGGAGGACCCGTCGGAGCGCGGCATCGAGCACGTCCTCGCTCGTCTGCAGCTCGATCGCCTGGTAGGCGAGTCCCAGCGGCGTCACGTCCTGCTGGTCGACGAGGAGATCGGTGGCGTCAGTAATCGTGTCAATCTGGTCGGGCGCCATGATCGTGATCTCCGGGGGCCTGGCAAACGGCAGCCGTTGCCAGAACGGCTCCGCCGCCAGCGCCGCGCGGATCTCCGGCAGCCGCGAGCCGCCGCCGCACAGGAAGATGCGTCCGGGCAGCAGGTCACCCGCCGAGAGCTCCTCCATCACCAGCTCCACGCCGGCTGCCCACACACGGACGTCGTCGGCGATGACTCGGGCCACGGCGTCCGCCTGCTCCACGGCCAGGCCGCGCGCGTAATCGACCTTGAGCGATTCAGCCCGGGGAAAGGGCAGGTCGAGCCGATCGGCCAGGCTCTTCGTGAAGGCCCGGCCGCCGAGCGCGAACATCCGCGTCCCCTCGATCCCGCCCTTGCGGACGAGGGCAACATCGGTCGTGCCGCCGCCGACGTCCACGAACAGCGCCCCCGCCTGGCGGATATGGTCGCTGCCGAGCACGCGCGCCACGGCGTACGGCTCGGCCACGATCTCGAGGAGCTCGAGGTCGAGCTGCGAGGCCACGCTCTGCAGCGCTCCGAGATGAACGAGGGGTGCGAACGCATTGAAGATGCCGATCTTGACATGGCGGCCCTGAAAGCCGACCGGATTGGTCAGGGTGTACCCGTCGATCGAGGCCCCGGTGACGGCGGCGTGGACCAGCCGGACGTCCACGTGCGGCAGGCCGGTCTCCCAGGTGATCGCCCGCTCCGCCTCCAGCAGCGCCTCGCGCTGGACGATGTCGATCAGCTTCTGGAGCTCGGCTTCCGTGATCGGCTGGTCGGGCTTCTTGCGTTCCTGCGAGTGGGTCGTGGTGAAGCCCTTGACCAGCTCCCCGGCGATCCCGATGACGACCTGGGTCGGGCGAAAGCCGGCCATTTCCTCGGCTTCCTGGAGGGCGACCGCGCAGTTGTCGACGACCGCCGCGATGTCGGCGACGGTCCCGGACTGCATGTGCGACAGGCCCTGGCGCTTGCGACCGACGCCCCGAACCGTCCCGTGGCCGGCACCGTCGATGTCGAAGACGAGCGCCTTGGCGAACTCGGTCCCAACGTCGAGCGCGGTGCAGGCGGCGAGGGCCTCCTCGCCGTCACGCTGCCAGATCCGCCGCCAGAAGGCCATCAGGCTCCGGTCTCGAGACGCGCCCGGATCGCGGCCAGGGCCGCGCCGAGTCCCTCGCGCCGCGTGCCGCGGCCCTGCGCCATCGCCGGCCGGCCGCCACCGCGGCCATCGATCGAGGGCATCGCGGCGGTGACCAGCTCACCGGCGGAGATTCCTCGGGCCACCAGGTCCTCCGAGACCGTGACGAACAGCTGTGGCTCGGGGGCGTCGAGGGCAAGAGCGACGATGCCGGAGCCCAGCACTCCGCTCACGTCCCGGGCGGCGCCCTTGAGCGCCTCCATCGAGTCATAGGGCACGGCCGCCGCGACGAGCCGGACGCCCGGCACGACTTCGCCGGCACTCGCCGCGAGCTCGCCGGGCTTCGGGATCCCCGGGCCAGCGGCGCCCGCCTTGAGCCGGCGCCGTGTCTCCTGCAGCTCGCCCTGGATCGTCGCGATTCGGTCGGGTAGCACGTCGGGCGTTTGGGCGCCGGCAACCGCGGCGGCCCGCTCCAGGAGCGCGAACCGTTCCCGGACGAGTGCGTCGGCAGCGGCGCCGGTGACGGCCTCGATCCGGCGCATCCCCGAGCCGATGCTCCGCTCGCCGGTGATCAGGAAGCCGCCGATCTGGCCGCTGGCGCGGCAGTGGGTGCCGCCGCACAGCTCGAAGCTGTAGTCCTGGACCCGGATGGTCCTGACGGTCTCGCCGTACTTCTCGTCGAAGAACGCGTCCGCGCCACCCTCGATCGCCTCGCCCATGCTCATGAATGCGACGGAGACGGGCCGGTCGTGGCGGATGATGCGGTGGACCTCGTCCTCGATGGCCCGCAGCTCGTCGTCCGAGAGGCCGCGATCGAACGGGAAGTCGAAGCGCAGGTACTCGGGCGTCACCAGCGACCCGGCCTGGCGCGCTCGCTCCCCGACCACGTTCCGCAGGGCACGATGGAGCAGGTGCGTGCCGGTGTGGTTGCGCATCGTGTGGGCGCGACGCTCGGCATCCACCACCGCCTCGACCGGCTCGCCAACGCGCAGGCGCCCATGGAGCCGGCCCCGGTGGACGATCAGCCCACCGACCGGCTTCTGCGTATCGGTGACCGTGAACAGCTCGCTGCCCCCGCCCGGCTCCCGGAGCAGCCCGCGGTCGCCGACCTGGCCGCCACCTTCGCCGTAGAAGGGGGTCTGGTCGAGGACGATCTCCGCCTCGCCATGACCGGTCAGCTCCTCGAATTCCATCCCGTCGCGCAGGATCGCGATGACGCGCCCGTCGGCCGTCGTGGCCTCGTAGCCGAGGAACCGGGTGTCGCCGTGGTGGGCCTGGATCGCGCCGTACAACCCGGCAAGCTCGGCGTGCTTCGCGAGCTCGGCCTTCTTGCCCGACCGGCTCCGGTTTCGCTGCTCCTCAAGGGCTGCGTCATAGCCCGCGCGGTCTACGCGGAATCCGCGCTCCGCGGCTAGTTCTTCGGTCAGGTCGATTGGAAACCCATACGTGTCGAAGAGTCGGAACGCGAGATCACCGCGGTAGGTTGGTGCATCTGGAGCAAGATCCTCGACCCTCTGCCCGACGACAGCGGCACCCTTCATGAACGCGCGACCTGGGGTGCGTGCCTGCAGTTCGTCATCGAGCTCGAAGTTGAGTAGGTGGAGGCCCCTCTCCAGAGTCCTCGCAAACTGGGCTTCTTCGTGCGCGATGACGCTCAGGATCTGTTCCCGCCGCAGTTCAAGATGCGGGTAGGCCCCGCGCATGATGTCGATGACTACGGCGGCGGCGTCGGCAAGGAACGGGTCATTCCGGCCAAGAAGCCGACCATGCCTCGCTGCGCGGCGCAGGATGCGGCGCAGGACGTAGCCGCGCCCCTCGTTGGACGGCAGCACGTCGTCGGCGATGAGGAAGGTGACCGCCCGTGAGTGATCGGCGATCACCTGGTAGCTGAATCGTTCGGCCTCGAACGCCTCCGGGTCGTGGCCGATCAGCTCCCGCATCCGGGCGTGGATCGGGGTGAACAGGTCCGTGTCGTAGTTGGTGGGAACCTGCTGGAGGACGCTGGCCAGCCGCTCGAGGCCCATCCCGGTGTCGACGCTGGTGAAGGGCAGCGGGACGCGCCCGTCGGGGCGCTGGTCGAACTCCATGAACACGAGGTTCCAGATCTCGAGCCAGCGCGGGCAGTGCTCGCTGTGGTCGGGCACGCACTCGGGGCCTTCGGAGAACTGGGTGCCACGGTCGAAGTGGATCTCACTGCACGGCCCGCACGGCCCGGTGTCGGCCATCCGCCAGAAGTTGTGGTCGTCGCCGGCGTCGACGTCGCCCCATTTCGCCATGCGCTCGGGCGGCAGGCCGATCTCGTCGCGCCAGATGTTCCAGGCCACCTCGTCGTCGGTGTAGGTGGTCGCCGCCAGCCGGTCACCGGGGATCCCCAGGTCGCGGGTCAGGAAGTCCCAAGCCCACTGGATCGCCTCGCGCTTGAAGTAGTCGCCAAAGCTCCAGTTACCGAGCATCTCGAACAGGGTGTGATGGCGCGGCGTGCGGCCGACCTCCTCGAAGTCGTTGTGCTTGCCGGCGACGCGCAGGCAGCGCTGGTAGTCGACGGCCCGCGTGTAGGAGCGAGTCTCCGCGCCGATCAGGACGTCCTTGAACTGGACCATGCCCGAGTTGGTGAAGAGCAACGTGGCGTCACCGGCCGGGACGAGGCTGGCGCTGGGCACCACGGCATGGCCGCGCTCGGCGAAGAACTCGACGAACCGGCGACGGATCTCAGCGGCGGGCAACGCCACGATCCGCGAATCCGGGATCTGCACGGGAGGTGGCATCGCTCGCAATGGTACTCAACCGGGGACCCGAGCCCACGACCCCGAGGGTCCCGGCGGCCTTCAGCGGCTGCTAGCATCGCTCGACATCGAGGACGCCGACGAGCGGACAAGGAACGCGTTCCAGCGGATCCAGAATCTGGAGGTGCGCGCGTGGCGGCACTCGCAACCGTCCTCGTGGTGCTGGTCGCCCTGCTGCACGGCTACATCCTCGTGCTCGAGATGTTCCTCTGGCGCACTCCCCGTGGCCGCAGGGCATTCGGCACCGACGAGGCGTTCGCCGAGCGATCGGCACCGTTGGCCGCCAACCAGGGCCTGTACAACGGCTTCCTCGCGGCGGGGCTGCTGTGGGGCGCCGTGGCCGGCGATCCGGTCGGGTTCCAGGTGCGGATCTTCTTCCTGGCCTGCGTGATCGTCGCCGGTCTCTACGGGGCGGCCACGGTCAACCGCCGGATCCTGCTGGTGCAGGCGACTCCCGCGGCGATCGCGCTGGCCGTCGTGTTGCTGGCCAACGCGGCGGCCTGAGGCGGTCCCTCGCCTACGCGCCGCCCCGTGTTCGGCGTCGCCGACGCCGGGACCAGAGCGACGAGCCGGCGATGATCGCGCCGATCAGGGCCCCGATCGTCAATCCGCGGAGGAAGCTGGCCACGGAGCGATCAGCTGGCTCGGTTGGGCTCACGCTCCCCTCCCCGTGGGGCCAAGAACGGCGACGGTGGCGGAGATGCCGATCCCGACCCAGGCCACGATCGAAGCCGCGACAAGCCGGAAGTCGCCGATCGACCACAGGTCGATCCCAAGGCGATCACCCAGGGCGTCGCCCGCCCACGCCCCCAGGATCGCGGCGACGATGATGATCGGCAGCCGACCTCCGGCGCTGCCGCGGATCAGCACGTACAGCGACGCGTGGAATACGCCGAGCAGGACGGCCAGGATGATCGACGGGTCGAGGCTCACGCGCCGACGCTGACGAGGTCGCGTTCGACCCGAGCCGCCTCCCCGAGCGCCCGCGGTCGAGCGATGCGACCCCCTCCGAGCACCACCTCGCCGTCGTACAGGACGGCGGCCTGGCCCGGCGCCGCCGCCCAGACCGGCGTGTCGGTCTCGATCAGCCACCGCGATCCGGGCCGGTCGTCGCCCTCGGTCGCCCGAGCCCGCGCCGGCCTGACCGTGGCGGCGATCGGCGTCGTCCGGTGGCGGATCCTGACCTCGGCCCGGAAGGGGTTCGTGCCCCGGGGTGGCCCACCGGCAATGAAGCTCGCTCGCTCGAGCTCGATCTCGGTCGTCTCGAGGTCCTGGCGTCGCCCGAGCGTGATGGTGTTCGTGAGCGGATCGATCCGGCTGACGTAGCGGGGCTCGCCGAGGGCGACCCCCAACCCTTGCCGCTGCCCGATCGTGTAGGCCGCGACGCCGGCATGCTCGCCGACCGTCATGCCGTCCTGGTCGATCATCGGCCCTGACGCTGGCTGCCAGCCGGCGCGCTCGCGAAGGGCGTCCCGGTAGTCGCCGCCCGGCACGAAGCAGATCTCCTGGCTCTCGGGCTTGTCGGCGGTGGCCAGGCCGAGCGAGCGGGCGATCTCACGGACCTCGGGCTTGGTCAGCTCGCCGAGCGGGAAGCGGGCATGCTCCAGCTGGTCCTGGCGAAGGCCGTACAGGAAGTAGGTCTGGTCCTTCTCGGCGTCGCGCGCCTTCAGGAGGCGTGCCCGACCACCTGGCCCGACGTCGCGTCGCGCGTAATGGCCGGTCGCCACGGCCTCGCAGTCGTAGAGGTGACGGGCCCGGCCGAGCAACGCCCCGAACTTCACGTAGGTGTTGCAGTCCACGCAGGGTGACGGTGTCCGCCCGTCGAGGTAGGCATCCAGGAAGGGCTGCAGCACCCCGTCATCGAATTCCCGCTCGAGGTTCATGACGTAAAACGGGACCTCGAGCTGGGCGGCCACCCGTCGCGCGTCATCGGCCGCGTCGAGCGAGCAGCAGCTCTTCTTGAACTCCGAGTACGTGTCGGCCACGTCGTGAAGGCGCATCCAGACGCCGACCACCTCGTGACCCTGGCGGTGGAGCAGCGCCGCCGCGACCGACGAGTCCACCCCGCCCGACATCGCGACGAGGATCCGGCTCACGCCGGCAGGCCCTGCCCGAGCGGGTCGGCGGCCACCGCCAGCGTGCCCAGCCGCATCGAGGCGACGACACCCGGGACGATCGCACAGGCCTCGGCGATCTCCTCGTCAGTGGTGGTCCGACCCAGCGACAGCCGGAGCGCGCCGCGTGCCTCCTCCTCCGGATACCCCATCGCCGTCAGGACGTGGCTGACCTCGGTCGAGCCGGTCGTGCAGGCAGACCCAACCGAGCTGGCGATCCCCTCCAGATCGAGCGACATCGCGACCGATACGCCGTCTGTCTCGCGCGCGACCATCGAAAAGAGGCCGGGCAGTCGCTGCTTGGGGTGGCCGGTCAACTCGGTCCCTGGCGTGGCGAGGATCGCCTTCGCCAGGCGGTCGCGCTGGCGGCGGAGCCGGGCGACCGTCTCGGAGCGCTCGGTGCAGGCCAGCTCGTAGGCCGTCGCGAGACCCACGGCGCCGGCCACGTTCTCCGTGCCGGCCCGACGGTGCCGTTCCTGGGTGCCGCCCTGCTGCTGGGCGAGGATATGGGTTCCGTGGCGGACGTACAGGACGCCGACGCCCTTGGGCCCCTCGAACTTGTGCGCGCCGAGTGACATCAGGTCCGCGCCGAGCCGCTCGACGTCGAGCTCCAGATATGGCGCGGCCTGGACCGCGTCGACGTGGAGCAGGACGTCCTTGTGTGTTCGAACGGCCGCCGCGATCTCGGCGATCGGCTGGATCGTGCCCACCTCGTTGTTGGCGAGCATGATCGAGACCAGGATCGTCCGGTCGTTGATCGCCGCATCGAGCTCGGCGGGATCGATGCGGCCGTAGCGGTCGACCGGCAGCTCGACGACCTCGAATCCGAACTTCTCCAGGTAGCGCAGCGTGTGACCGACCGCGTGATGCTCCACGGACGAGGTCACGATTCGGTGGCCACGAGCCTTGCCGGCCCATGCGGCACCCTTGAGCGCGAGGTTGTTGGCCTCCGTTCCACCGGACGTGAAGACGATCTCGCGGCCGTCGGCCTTCAGGCACCGAGCGACCCGCTCGTGCGCCTCGTCGAGCGCGGCGCGGGCCGCCCGGCCGAAGCTGTGGGCGGAGCTCGGGTTCCCGAACTGCTCGGTCAGGAACGGCAGCATCGCGTCGAGTGCCTCGCGCCGCAGCGGAGTCGTGGCGGCGTGATCGAGGTAGATCGGCATGCGCGCGATTGTACGCCGGGTCCTCCGGCGAGCCGACAAGCGTCCATGGCCGGACACGACGTGCGCTGATGTCGGCTCGTCGTCGCGAGCTGCACCTTGACGGCAACGTCGAAAGGAGCGCACCCCCATGGCTACCCTGCTCATCCTGCTGATCGCCGCATCGCCCTTGGCCCTCGTCGCTGCCGTCCTGGACGGCCGCGCTACGATCTGGCCATGCCCGCCCCGATCGTCCTCACTGCAGTCCTCTGCGGCTTCGGGCTGGTCGTCGTGACGGTCGTGGCGCTGAACGACGGCGCACCCATGGACTTCGGCGGCCTCTTCCCGGCCCACGGTCGGAGCGACTGGCCACAGGGCGTCCAGGAAGGTGATGCGCCCCGGTTCGCGCTCGACCGTCTCGATCGCTCTCGGACGCCCGGCGCCACCACCCGTGCGATCCAGGACATCACCGCGGCGGAGCCGGCGACGCCCCCAACCGAGCGCCTCGACCCGCGAATCCGACGCCTCGCCCTGTAGCCCAACCGGGCGCCGGAGGCAGCATCAACCGGCGGCGATTCCCTCGCGCTCCGATGAACGGCGGAGGTCCTCGGCGCGCCCGATCTCGCGGCGACGATCGTGCTGCGACAGCGAGCGCTTGCGCAGCCGGATCGACTGCGGCGTCACCTCGACGAGCTCGTCCGCGGCGATGAATTCGAGTGCGCTCTCAAGGGTCATCGGCCTTGCCGGCGTGAGCCGCAGCGACTCGTCGTGGGCGTGCGTCCGGATGTTGCTGAGCTTCTTCTCCTTGGTCGGGTTGACGTCCATGTCGCCGGATCGGCTGTTCTCGCCGACGATCATCCCCTCGTAGACCTCGACACCGGCACCGATGAACAGGTCCGCGCGCTGTTCCAGGTTGAACAGGCCGTAGGCATTCGACGTCCCGACCCGATCCGAGACCAGGACCCCGCTGGTCCGGTGGGTCACCTCGCCGGCCCACGGGCCATAACCCTCCCCGATCTGGTGGAGCAGCGCCGTGCCGCGCGTGTCGGTCAGGAGCTGGCCGCGATAGCCGATCAGGCCTCGGACCGGGAGGACGTACTCCAGGCGGACGCGGCCATCCGCGTCGGTCGAGAGCTGTTCGAGCCGACCCTTGCGGTCGGCAAGCGCCGTCTGGATCTCGCCGATGTACTCGGGCGGGATGTCGATCGTGATCCGCTCGTACGGCTCCTGGATCTCACCGCCGACGTCGCGCAAGAGGACCTCGGGTCGCGACGCTGTCAGCTCGAAACCCTCGCGGCGCATCTGTTCGATCAGCACGGCCAGCTGGAGCTCGCCGCGACCCCGGACTTCGAACGCTTCGCTCGACTCCGACGGGCGGACTTCGATCGACACGTTGCCGAGCACCTCCTTCTCGAGGCGCGCCTTGATCTGCCGGCTGGTCACGAACTTGCCCTCGCGGCCGGCGAGCGGGGAGGTGTTCACCCCGAACGTCATCCGCAACGTCGGGGCGTCGACGTCGAGCCTCGGGAGCGGCCGGGGGTCGGCGGGATCGGTCAGGGTGTCGCCGATCGTGACCTCGGGCAGGCCGGCCACGCTCACGATGTCGCCCGGGCCGGCGGCCTCGATGTCGACCCGGTCGATGCCGTGGGCGGTCTGCAGGCTGGTCACGGTGCCGCTCAGGGTCACCGTGCGGCCGGGCTCGATCGCGCCGGCGGTGTCGTCGGGCGCCTCCCGGACGACCACGATGCGCTGTCCAGTCCGGATCTCACCGTTCCAGATTCGGCCCACCGCCATCCGGCCGACGTAGTCGTTGGCCGACAGGTTGGTCACCAGGAGCTGCAGCGGGTGGCCGGGCGTGTAGGTGACCGGCGGCGTCACCTCCACGAGGAGGTCCAGCAACGGTCGCAGGTCCGTGCCCGGGCTGGACAGGTCACGGGTGGCCGTCCCGGCCTTCGCGTTCGTGTAGACGATCGGGAACTCGATCTGGTGCGCGTCCGCACCGAGATCCATGAACAGCTCGTAGACCTCGTCGAGCACCTCGGCCGGTCGGGCATCACCGCGATCGATCTTGTTCAGGGCGAGGACCACCGGCAGCCTGCGCGCCATCGCCTTCTGCAGCACGTAGCGGGTTTGCGGCAGCGGTCCTTCCGCAGCGTCCACCAGCAGCAGGACCGAGTCGACCATCAACAGGGAACGCTCCACTTCGCCACCGAAGTCGGCGTGTCCGGGCGTGTCGACGATGTTGAGCCGGACGCCCGCGTAGTCGACGGTCGTCTGCTTGGCCAGGATCGTGATCCCCTTCTCGCGCTCGAGATCGCCCGAGTCCAGCACCCGATCGACGAGGGCCTGGTTCGATCGGAACGCGCCGGTCTGGCGCAGCATCGCGTCGACGAGCGTGGTCTTGCCGTGGTCGACGTGGGCGACGATGGCGACGTTGCGAAGGTCGGCGCGGATGGCCGTGTCGGTTGCGGCGTGGGGCACGTGCGAACGATCTCCAGGTGACGGGGACCGTCGATTGTGCCACGGAACGAGGCACGGCTCCCGTTGGCAGGCCGCTACACTCCGGCGATGACCGTTGCCGCCGTCATCCTGTCCGCCAGCGCCGAGGGCGCGCTGGCCGACACCAGGGGTCAGCCTCGAGTCCGACGACTCGCCGATCTGGCCTGGTCGGGCGGCGCCTTGCCGGTCATGGTGCTCTCGCCCGATCCGGACGGCGCCGTGGCGGCGGCGCTCGGGGGATCCGAGGCGGTCTACGGCTCGCCGGCGCCCACGGAGGCCGGACCGGTTGGCCAGATGATCCGGGGAGCGGAGCTGGCGGTCGACGAGGTCCGTGAGACGACGGCAGTCCTCCTCTGGCCGGCGCGGATGACGTGGGTGGGTCCCGAGACGATCACCTCGTTGATCGAAGCCCACGGGCCCGATCCCGGCACGGTCCTCCTTCCGAGCTGGCAGGGCGAGCCGGGATGGCCGGTCCTCGTCCCGCTTGCGCACCTGCCCGCCCTGCGCGCCATCGCGCCAGACCGGATGCCGCTCGACGTGATCCATGAGCTCGTGGCGGCCGTCCCGGCACGCGTCGTCGAGGTGGGTGATCCTGGCGTGATCCACGACGTGGACACCGCCCCCGAAGATCTCCCCACCTACGAGGGACCACCCGAGCCGCTCGCCGCGCACAGCCACGAGTGGGGCGCCGACGTCGCCGCGGAGGCCGGTCTGCCCGAGCCGTAACACGAGGTTGTCGCGGCTCAACCCGCCCGGTCGATGGGTCCGTCCACCTGCGTGTCTTCGTGGCGTACTCCAACGGGCGCCCGGCGGTCTCGAGTGATCCCCGCCGGGAGCTCGTGGACGACCGCGGGAGCGACCACGATCCGGTCGCGACCGGCAGCCTTGGCTTCGTACAGCGCCGAGTCGGCGGCCGCCAGCACGGCTTCCCAGTGCTCGCGGGCCGACAGCGAGAAGGCCACCCCGCCGCTGATCGTCAGGGTCTTCGCGGAATCGGCTCCGGCGCGGACGCGCAGGTCAGCGACCGCCTCGCGGATCCGCTCCGCTGCGGCGGCGGCGACGTCCAGCGACGAATCGGGCATCACCACCAGGAACTCCTCGCCACCGTAGCGGTAGATGGTGTCCCGCCGGCGGATCACCCTCCGGAGCTCGGCGGACACCACTCGAAGCGCCTCGTCGCCTGCGGCGTGGCCGAGCTCGTCGTTGAGGCGCTTGAAACGATCGAGGTCGAGCATGATGAACGCGCAGGAGCCGGCCCCACCGAGACGCGCCGTGCTCAGGATCTGGAGGTCCGTGTCGAGCTGCCGTCGGTTCGCCAGCCCGGTCAATGCGTCGGTCGTGGCGCGGACTTGGAGCTCGCGGTTCAGCCGTCGCAGCTCGGCCTCCTGGTCGCGCGTCCGCGAGCGCATCCGCTCGAGCAGCTCGCCGCCGATCCAACCGATGAACGCACCGATCGCCGCGTCGGTCGCGAGATCGATTCGCTGGACCGTCTCGAGATGGCCAAAGCCGGTGATGATCGTGATCCCCGCGACGATCGCAGCGTAGGCCAGGAGCCAGCCGGTCCGAACCGGGCGGGTCCACGCCAGGAACAGCGGCACCGCAACGGGGAGCATCGTGAAACCGCTGTTCACCATCAGGAGCGCGCCCGGCTCGAGGGCCGTGCCCAGGAGCACCATCGCCGGGATGATCGCCAGCACGACGGTCGACGGAACCACCAGCCGCTGCGGCACGCGATTGGCGACGGCGAACAGCACGAAGCTGCCCGCGGCCCCTGCCGTCCAGAGCAGCAGGAATGCCGCCGAGCGATCCGGGTAGCGGGCGGCGACGACGAATCCGGCGATGAGCAGGATCACGCCCACGAGGATCGAGCCGATTCGCAGGACGCGGCGAAGCTCAACGGCCCTGGCGGCCCGGTCCCTGCCGTCTGGCGAGTCAGGGTCGGACGATCGGGCTCGGCGGTCAACGAGAGGCATGCTCGCCTGAAGATGACAGTCGCCGGTCGACCGGCCTAGGGACCTTTCGTACGGGTCACGGTCGGGACGACCCTAGTCGGTCTCCACCGCACGGCGGGCGCGGCCCGCCGTGATCCCGTCTCGGATGCGAGCGATTGGCACGGTCGCCGCCGCAATGCCGCCGATCACCAGGCCGACGCCGAGGAACTGCGCCGGTGAAGGCGCCTCGCCAAGCAGGATGATCGAGAAGATCATGGTCATCACCGGCTGCGAGAGCAGGATGATGCTGGTCACGACGGCCGGCAGGCGCGGCAGCGAGATCGAGATGAACAGGTAGCCGGCGGACTGCGATGTGACGCCGAGGATCGCCAGCCAGGCCAGGCTGTGCGGGGCCGGCAGCAGGTCGAGATCGCCGTACGCCGTGCCCGCGATCCCGGCGGCGATCACGACGAAGAGGGTGGCCACGGTGACCGGGCCGGCCGGCCGGCGAGCGTCCCGGCCGCCCCGCCGGATCACCAGCAGGTAGCCTGCGTAGCACAGCGCCGTGGCGAGGCCCAGGATCACGCCGAGGCCGGGGTCAGCCCCATACGGCCTGCCGCCGATGGCCCCGGAGATCAGGATGACGCCCAGCAGGACGACCGGCAGCGCCAGGAGGGTCGCCCGTGATGGACGCTCGCCGAGCAGCAGCCAGGCCACGAACCCGACGACGATCACCTGGAGGTTGCCGAGCACGGTCGCCAGGCCGGCTCCGACGGCCTCGATCGCGTGGTGCCAGAACAGCAGGTCGCCGGCAAAGAAGACCCCGGCGATCGCCGCCAGTCGAACCGTCGACCACGGCAGCGCCCCGAAGCGCCGCCGCTCGGAGAACGCGACCAGCGCGAGCAGGGGCAGGCCGAACAGCGCCCGGAAGACGGTGCCGGTCGAGGGCGAGACCTCGGCGTAGCGATAGAAGATGCCGGAGAACGAGATGCAGGCCGCCCCGAGCAGGGCCGCCAGCCTCGGCCGCTCCGCGAACCAGTCGAGCGCGCTGAGGATCAGGGACGCTTCTCCGGGAGGCCCACGAAGCGCAGGCCGAGCTCGGCGAACTGGCTCTCGTCGGGCACTGACGGCGCCTCGAGCATCAGGTCGCTGCCCGACTGGGTCTTGGGGAAGGCCATCACCTCGCGGATGTTCGTCTGCTCCGCCAGGAGGGCCGCCCAGCGGTCGATCCCGAGCGCGATTCCGCCATGGGGCGGGGCCCCGTACTCGAAGGCATCGAGGACCGCCCCGAACTTCTCCTGCATCGCCTCGAGCGAGTGACCCTGCAGGAGGAACGACCGCTCGAGCAGGTCCCGGCGATGGATCCGGATCGAGCCGCCGCCCAGCTCCCAGCCGTTGAGGGCCAGGTCGTACTGGAGCGCACGCGCCCGGCCGGCCGGGTCGTCCGGCGCCGGCCGCGCGGGATCGCCCGAGTTGGTGACCAGGAGTGCCTCGTCCTCGGGCAGCACGCCGCTGAACGGGTTGTGGGTGGCATCCCAGCGTCCGATCTCGGCATCCCACTGGTACATCGGGAAGCGATGGATCCAGACGTAGGCCAGCACGTTCGGGTCGGCGAGGTGGAGCCGCTCGCCGAGCTCCACGCGGAGGCGGCCGAGCACGTCGGCCGTGACGGCGGCGGTGTCGGCGACGATCAGGATCAGGTCGCCCTCGGTCGCCCCTGTCCGCTCGACGACGCCACGCTTCGTATCGTCGGACAGGAACTTGGCCACCGGCCCTCGCATCTCACCAGCGGGCCCGAGACCGAGGTAGGCCAGGCCCTTTGCGCCGAATCGGCGCGCGCGTTCCGTCAACTCGTCGATCTCGCGCCGGGTGATGGCGGCCATCCCGGGCACCACGATCGCCTTGACCCGGCCACCGCCCCCCAGGGCGGAGTCGAAGACGCTGAACCCGGAGCCGGGAGTCCCATCCGGCCCGACGAGCGCGGGCGCCAGGTCGACCAGCTCCATCGCGAAGCGAATGTCCGGCTTGTCCGACCCGTAGCGCTCGAGGGCCTCCTCGAACGTGAGAATCGGGAATGGCGACCCCTGCAGGGGTCGCTCGGGCACGGTCGCCCGCGAGACCTCGATCGCGACCGACTCGACGAAGGCCATGACCGTCGCCTCGTCCACGAAGCTCATCTCGAGGTCGAGCTGCGTGAACTCGGGCTGGCGGTCACCGCGCAGGTCCTCGTCCCGGTAGCAGCGGGCGATCTGGAAGTAGCGATCGATCCCCGCGACCATCAGCAGCTGCTTGAGCTGCTGCGGGCTCTGTGGCAGGGCGTAGACCGTGCCGGGCTGGAGGCGGCTCGGGACGATGAAGTCGCGCGCCCCTTCGGGGGTGCTCTTGATCAGCGTGGGCGTCTCGACCTCCACGAAGCCGTTGGCATGGTGAACCTCGCGGATCGCCTGGACCATCCGGCTGCGCAGCAGCAATCGCTGCTGCATCGGCTCCCGACGAATGTCGAGGTAGCGGTACCTGAGCCGCAGGCTCTCGTCGACCGGCGCCTCGGGGTCGTTGATGTAGAACGGCGGCGTCTTCGATTCTGCGAGGATCGCCAGGTCGGTCGCCCGCAACTCGATGTCTCCGGTCGGAAGCTTGGCGTTCACCGTCCCGGCCAGGCGTGGCGCGACCTCGCCGAGGACGGACACCACGAACTCCGGTCGAGCGCGGCTGGCCTCCGCGTGAGCGGCCGGGGCGTCCGCCTGGTCGATCACGACCTGGGTGATTCCGTGGCGGTCGCGCAGGTCGAGGAAGATCAGCTGCCCATGGTCGCGCCGGCGGTGGACCCAGCCGGCGAGGCGTGCTTCGGTGCCGGCATCTCCCGCGCGCAACTGGCCGCACGTGTGGGTGCGGTAGGGCGTGGCGAGACTCGGCGTCGGGTCGGTCATGGCCGCCGTATCGTAGAGCCTTGGGCGGCCCGGCGGGTTCACCCCGCACAACCGTCTGGACACGTGCACCGGAGTGTGCGAACGTCACGCGTCAACGCCCCAAGCGTTCGCCACCGCCGTCACGGTGGCCATCGTCCCAACGAGGAGAGTACCCGTGAGTCCTGTTCGTCTACGCCGGCGAGTTGCCGCCCTGGCCAGTGCGGGCTTGCTGCTCGGCTTGCTCGGGTCGGCCGGGTCCGTTGCGGCAGCCGGTCCGCAGTCATGGAACGTCGATGCCGGAACGGGCGACGCGACGGGTGTCGCCGCCCTGAAGTTCTACCCGGCCGCCATCACCGTCGACGCTGGTGACACGATCACCTGGAAGGTCGCCGGCAACGCCCACACGATCTCGTTCCTGACGGCGGCGCAGACACCGCCCGCGCCCGAGGATCCGGCGGCACAGGCGCCGGCGGGTGGCGCGACCTTCGACGGATCGGCGTTCACGAGCTCCGGCATCAAGTTCCCGGCACCCGGCCAGGACACCTATGCGCTGACCTTCCCGACGGCAGGCACCTATGCGTTCCACTGCCTGATCCATCCAGGCATGCAGGGCACCGTCACGGTCGCCGCGGCCGGCACGGCCTATCCACAGGATCAGGCCGCGGTCACCGCGGCCAACCAGGCGGCCGAGGCGGCCGACATCGCGACCGGACATGCGCTCGAGGCCAGCTTCTCGCCCACGACCACGACCAACAGCGACGGGTCGACCACGTACCACCTGGCTGCCGGCGTCGGCAGTGGCAGCATCTCGATCCTTCGCTTCATCTCATCGACCCTGGACGTTCAGGTCGGCGACACCGTCGAATGGACGAATGGGGACACCAACGGCGAGCCGCATTCGGTCTCGTTCGGGCCTGAGCCGCAGGATCCGTCGGCGATGGCACCGTCGGGCGGGGCCACCTACAACGGCACCGGTTGGGTCAGCTCCGGGCTGTACGTCGGTCCACCCATCCCGGCGCCCCACTCCTATTCGCTCAAGTTCACCAAGGCCGGGACCTACAAGTACATCTGCGTCCTCCACGACATCGTCGGGATGACCGGATCGGTCACGGTTGCGGCCGCGCCGGTGCCGACCAGCAACGTCACACCGCCACCCACCAACACCCAGCCCGTTGGTGCTCCGGCGGGCACGGGCGACGCGGGCCTGGGCCTGGCGGCCCTTGCCGTCGTTGCCCTCGCCGCCCTTGCTGCCGCGTACGTCGCCGTCCGTCGACGCGCGCACGCCGGCTGATCGCCGATCGGTTCTGGCCTCACCCGCCAACCGGCGGGTGAGGCCGCGTCATCCGACCGTGCCGCAAGGCATGATCGACGGATGACGCGACCCATCGACCGATTGCCCGCGCCCGGGGCCGTCCTGTTCGACCTCGACGGCACACTCGTCGACACCGTCGCGCTCCGCATCGACGCCTGGGAGCGAACCTTTCACGAGGTCGACCTACCGGTCGGCCGCGACCGCTTGTCGCCGCTGATCGGCCTGGACGGTCGGCGGCTGGCCAGGGAGGTCGCCGCCCTCCATGGCGACCAGATCGACGACGACCGCGCCGAGGCCATCGACCGTCGGTCCGGGGAGATCTACGCACGCCTCAACGCGGCGCCGACCCCGTTGCCCGGGGTGGCTCGCGTCGTGGCCGCCCTCGAGCACGGCGGCATCAAGTGGGCGATCGCCACCTCGAGCCGGGCGGCCCAGGTCGCGACATCGGTCGCGGCGCTGGGACTTGCCCATGCGCCCGCGATCGTCGACGCCAGCCACGTCAAGCACGCCAAGCCGGAGCCGGACCTGCTTCTCTACGCGGCACGCCGGCTTCGGGTGGACCCGGCGACTTGCTGGTACATCGGCGACTCGACCTGGGACATGGTCTCGGCGGTGGCCGCCGGCATGATCGCGATCGGTGTCACCGCGGGATCGGCCATCGATGCGGCGGCACTCACCGGCGCCGGTGCCGCGGCCGTGGTCGGAACGCTGGATGAGGTTGCCGACGCGGTCGCGCTTCGCTGACGGACGGCCCTTCAGTCCCGGATGGTGCGACGAACCGGCCCGCCGGTCGAAACCGGCGGGCCATTCGATTCCGTGACCCTGCCTGCCTCAGCCCTTGGCGATCTCGTCGGCCAGGCGGTCGTACGTCTGGAGCGCGCCGCCGATCATGCCGGTCGCCAGCGCACCCTGCAGGTCCTCCACCGACGGGAACCGGCTGCGCGCGACGAGCCTGGTGCGCGTGCCCAGGTCCTCGAGGGTCATCGTGTTGATCGCCGCTCGGTCGTCGAACCCCGGGACGTCGAAGATCTGCGTCTGGACGATCCGCTCCGGCGGCACGACCTCGAGGTACTCGCCCTTGAACGGGGCATCCTCACCGCCTGTCGTGTGGTTGATCCAGCGCCACCGGCCGCCGGGGCGAACGTCCATCTCGACGACCGTGGTCGTGTAGCCATGGGGCCCCCACCAGTTCGTCACTCGCTCCGGATCGGTCATGATCTTCCAGACGAGATCCCGAGGGGCGTCAAAGATCCGCTCGATGACGAGCTCCTCGCCATCCGCGTACGCCGTCGTCCGCTCGTTGCCCAGCTGCTGCACCGTCATGGGTCCTGCTCCTTCACGCCCTTTCGGGTCCATCGATTCCAGCGTCATCGTGCTGCTCCGTCTTCTGCAGTTCACGCAGGTAGTCGTCGAGTCGCTCGAAGCTCTCCTCCCAGTGCCGGCGGTATTGGCCGATCCAGTCGGCCACGTCGCGCAATCGCTCCGGCTTGAGGCGGCACGGCCGCCACTGCGCCTGGCGCCCCTGCTCGATTAGCCCGGCGCGCTGGAGAACCTTGAGGTGCTTCGAGATCGCCGGGAGGCTCAGGTCGAACGGAGCAGCCAGCTCCGAGACCGTCGCCTCCCCGTTGGCGAGTCGTGCCAGGATGGCCCGGCGAGTGGGATCGGCCAGGGCCGCGAATGTCGTGCTGAGTTGATCAGGTTGTGTCTGCATTTCTCCGGTCGGTTAATTAACCTGATGGCATAATACAGACGCAGACAGCCTTGTCAACCCCCCGGTGTTGAGGCGGTCAGCCGTCGCGACCGCGGAGCAGCGAGACCCGGAATGGGCGCAATTCGCCGTGCGCGAAGCCACCGGCGATCACCGGATCCTCATGCATCAGGGTTCGCGCCGACGCCTCGTCCGGCGCCTCGAAGATCGCGATGCCGGTGTTGACCGTTCCGAGCGTCGGACCGACAAGGATGATCGTGCCCTCCGCCAACAGGCGCTCGAACCGCTCGAAGTGGACCGACCAGACGGCCTTCTCCTCCTCGGTCATCGTCGCCGCGAAGTCATCCCGAGGCGGGTGGATGAAGTAGATCCACTCACTCATTGCGGTCGCTCACGAACGCGCCCGCGCACGGCCCAGGCGCGGGCCACCAGCGCGATCGAACCGTCCGGCTCGATCGGGAGCGTGGCGCGTGCCGCGACCTGCCGGCTCCACCGGCCCACGCAGCGCTCGTAGTCATCGCCACCCGCCCAGCGATCGCCCATCAGCCATCAGCCGTCAGCGGCGCCGTGGCGATGAGCACCGTGGGCGCGCTCGATCTCGCGGGCAAGCTCGACGATCGGAACGACCTTCTGGGTCCCCGCCGGCAGGTCCCGCAGGCCGACGTCGCCTTCGATCAGCTCGTCGCCGACGATGACGGCGAAATGCGCGCCGTCGCGTGCGGCGGCCTCGAGCTGCTTGCCGAGCTTGCGACGTCCGAGCTCGGCGCGGGCGGTCAGTCCCGCCGCGCGGAGCTCGGTGGCGATTCGCAGCCGGGTGACGGTGTCGTCAGGATCGGCCCCCACGACCACCGCGGCTGGGGCGTCCTCGGAGGGGTCCGCGACCGATGACGCAGTCAGCGCCAGGACAAGACGGTCCAACCCGATACCGAAGCCGATCGCAGGCGTCGACCGGCCGCCGAGCAGCTCGACGAGCCCGTCGTAGCGGCCACCTCCGCCGAGGGCCTGCTGCTGGCCCTCCCGGCCGGCGATATAGAACTCGAACGCCGTGCGCGTGTAGTAGTCGAGGCCGCGGACGAGCCCGGCTTCGAGCCGGTACGCGATGCCGAGCGCGTCGAGGTGGGCGCGGACAGCCGCGAAGTGCTCCGCGCAGGGTTCGCAGAGCCTGTCGGTGATCCGCGGCGCCTTGGCGTTCAGCGCCGCCATGGCCGGGTCCTTCGAGTCGAGCAGGCGCAGCGGGTTCCGCTCCAATCTGGCCCGTTCCAGCGCCGGAAGGGCCGCGCGGTGCGTCTCGAAATACTCGGTCAACTCGGCCACGTACGCCGGACGGCAGGCGCCATCCCCGATCGAATTGAGCAGGACCTCGACGCCCGCAAGTCCGGCGTCACGGTAGAAGCGTGTCCCGAGCTCGACGATCTCGGCATCGACCGCCGGACCCGGATCCCCGATCGCCTCCACGTCGAACTGCCAGAACTGGCGATAGCGTCCGGCCTGCGGGCGATCGTAGCGGAACATCGGCCCGATCTGGGTCACCTTCACCGGCTGCGGCCAGGTCTGCATGCCGTGCTGGACGTAGGCGCGCACGATCCCGGCGGTCGGCTCGGGCCGAAGCGCCCAGGATTCCGCCTCGTCCGTCCGCGGCGCAATCCGGAAGAGCTCCTTCTCGACGACGTCGGTGACCTCGCCGATCCCCCGCTCGAAGACCTCCGATTGTTCGAAGAGTGGCGTCTCGATCCGCCGGTAGCCGTAGCGGGTGGCGAGCTCCGAGGCCAGCCGCTCGAGCCGCGTCCAGGTCGGCGTCTCCGTGGGCAGCAGGTCCCGGGTGCCGCGTGGGGCTCGGTAGGTGGGCATCCTCGGCCGGGCTCAGCCGAGGTCGCGCTGCACGGTGATGACGTCCTTGAGCGTCTCGATCCGGCTCATGACCTTGGCCAGCTGTGAGACCGATGCGACCTGGAGCGTGGCCGTGACCACCGCGGTGTGGTCCGAGGTGACGGCCACTTGCGCCGCAAGGATGTTGACCTTGTTCTCGGCGACGACCTGGCTGATGTCGCTGAGCAGTCCCGTCCGGTCGTACGCCTCCACCCGGATGGCGATCGGATACGTCTGGGTCGGCGCGGCTTCCCACTCGACCTCGATCAGCCGGCTCACCTCGCGTTCGTTGACCACTGTCGGACAGGACTGGAGGTGCACGGTCACGCCCTTGCCGCGGGTGATGAAGCCGACGATCGGATCGCCCGGGATCGGGTGGCAGCACTTGGCGAAGCGAACGAGCAAGTCACCAACGCCCTTGACCCGGACACCGCCGGTCCGTGGCACGTGCGGGGCCGGCGCGACGGTCGGCAGCGTGTCCTGGGTGTCATCCACGACGCCGAGGCGCATGACCACCGACTGGGCGCTGACGGCGCCATAGCCGACGGCCGCGTAGAAGTCATCGAGCGCTTCGTAGTTGTAGTGCTTGGCCACCTCGGCGATCCGGTCCGCGCCGATCGCGGCGATCGACGTTCGCGCCAGGCGGCGAAGCTCGCGATCGAGCGATTCCTTCCCGTGGACGATGTTCTCGTCGCGGTCCTTGCGCTTGAACCATTGGCGGATCTTCTCGCGGGCGTGGCTCGTCCGGACGACGTTCATCCAGTCGCGCGACGGGCCGTGCTCGCCCTTGGTCGTGACGACCTCCACGATGTCGCCGTTCTTGAGGCGGTAGTCGAGCGGGACCAGCCGGTTGTTGACCTTGGCGCCGATCGTCCGGTGGCCGACGTCCGTGTGGATGCGGTACGCGAAGTCGAGCGGCGTGGCACCCGCGGGCAGGTCCTTGATGTCGCCCTTCGGGGTGAACACGAAGACCTGGTCCTGGAAGATGTCGAGCTTGATCCCCTCGACGAACTCGGTCGCGTCCGACACGTCGCGCTGCCAGTCGAGCAGCTGCCGCAGCCAGGCGAGCTTGGCGTCGTATTCGCGATCGGACTTGGTCCCTTCCTTGTAGCGCCAGTGGGCGGCGATTCCGACCTCGCTGACCTGGTGCATCTGGTGCGTCCGGATCTGGATCTCGAGCGGCTTGCCGTCGAGCGCGATCACGGCGGTGTGGAGTGACTGGTACAGGTTGTTCTTGGGGACCGCGATGTAGTCGTCGAACTGGCCGGGGATCGGCCGCCACAGCGAATGGACGATTCCCAGTGCCGCGTAGCAGTCGCGCACGTCGTCGACCAGGATCCGGATGGCGTACACGTCGTAGATCTCGCCGAACTCGGCGCTCTTGCGCTCCATCTTTTTCCAGATGCTGTAGATGTGCTTGGGGCGCCCCTGGAGGTCGACGTCGATGCCCGCCGCCTCGAGCCTTGGGCGCAGCTCGGCGATCGCCCGGTCGATGTAGCTCTCGCGACCAACCCGCCGCGTGTCGAGCAGCTTGGCCAGCTCCCGGAAGCGCTCGGGCTCGAGGGTCTTGAACGCCAGATCCTCGAGCTCCCACTTCATCTGCCAGATCCCAAGCCGCTCGGCCAGCGGCGCGTAGATCTCCATGGTCTGGCGAGCGATGCGGAACTGCTTCTCGGCCGGCAGCCCGTACAGGGTGCGCATGTTGTGGAGCCGGTCGGCCAGCTTGATCAGCACGACGCGGATGTCCTGGGCCATCGCCAGGAGCATCTTCCGGATGTTCTCGGCCTGCTGCTGCTCGTGGCTGTGGGTGCTGAACTTCGACAGTTTGGTGACGCCGTCGACGAGCTGGGCGACCTCGGAACCGAAGCGCTCTTCGACATCGGTCAGGCTGTACTCGGTGTCCTCGGGCACGTCGTGGAGCAACGCCGCCTGGATTGCGACGGGATCGAGCCCGAGCTCCGCCAGCATCTGCGCTGTCGCGATCGGGTGGGTGACGTACGGCTCGCCCGTTGCCCGCGGCTGACCCTCGTGGGCGACCACCGCTAGGTCGAACGCCTTGCCGACGCCTTCGAGATCAGCACCCGGGTGCTCGGCCAGGATGGCGGCGTAGAGCTGGCGCCGCAGCGCCTCGAGATCCGGCTTCTCGGATGACCCGGACGTCGCCACGAGCGCCGGCCGGCGCGGTCCGCGCTTTGCGGTGCGCTCCGCCGTCGGCGTCTTCGTGCGTGGAGGAACGGTAGCCATGATCGGTCAGGATACCAGTGGGTACGGCGCGAACGGCCGGGCACGGCCAGCGGCCGGCCGGCGACCCAGGCGGTCGCCCCGAGGAATGCCATGCCGAGGAAGACGACCGGCGGGCACCCTCGAAGGCTCAGCCGCCGCCGCCGCCGAAACCGAGCCGGCCCAGGGCCTCGAGAGCGGTCGTTCGCTCGTCGTACGGGACCGGACCATCGGGGCCGATGATCGAGGCCTCGTGGCCCTTCCCGGCGAGGAGGACGACGTCGCCCGGGCGGGCCCGCTCGAACGCAGCCTCGATCGCCGCCGGACGGTCGGCGATGAGCAGGAGGTCGTGGCCGCGTCGCCGTCCGGCGGCCTCGGCGCCCCGTGCGATCGCGTCCAGGATCGCCTCGCGGTCTTCGCCACGCGGGTCCTCGTCGGTGATCACGACGAGCCGGCAGCGTTCCCCGGCACTGCGGCCCATGAGCGGCCGCTTGGCCCTGTCGCGTTCGCCGGCCGAGCCGAAGACCGCGATCAGGCCGCCGCCCCGCGAGGCCGCGACCGGTGCGAGCAGGTCGAGCACCGTCGTGAGCGAAGCCGGGCTATGAGCGTAGTCGACGATGACGCCGAATGGCTGGCCGAGATCGATCCGCTCCATCCGCCCCGGCACGCGCTCCACCGACGCGAGCCCGCGACGGACGGCTGCGGCGTCCAGGCCCACGGCCTCCCCGAGCGCCACGATCGCGAGGGCATTGTGGACATTGAAGCGACCCGCCAATCGCAGCTCGAGGGTCGCCGCACCCGAGGGAGCGACATACGCGACGCGCAGGCCACGGGCGTCCTCCTCGACGCGACTGGCTCGGACGTCGGCCCCCGGATCCGTGCCGTAGGTCACGACCCGCGCGCCCGCCTCCTGGGTCACGCCGATGAACGCGCCCGCCGATGGGTCGTCCAGGTTGACGATCCCGGCCCGCGGCCAGACCAGTGCGTGTTCCTTGGCCGGACGTCGTCCGCCCAGGCGTTCGAAGAGCGACAGCTTCGCGTCGCGGTAGGCCTCCCAGCTGCCGTGGAGCTCGAGGTGCTCGTGGGTCAGGTTGGTCAGGATCGCCACGTCATAGGCGATCTCGTCGACGCGGTGGAGGGCGAGTCCGTGCGAGGTCGTCTCGACCACCGCGGCGCGATCGCCGGCGCCGGCCATCGCGCGGAGCGCCGACTGGAGCGCGGGTGCCTCCGGGGTCGTGGCGTGCGCCTCGTTCGGCTCGTCGACGCCGCCGATCCTGGCCACGGCGGTGCTAACCATGCCGGTCTTGATGCCGGCGGCCTCGAGGGCCGCGACCGCGAGGAACGAGGTCGTGGTCTTCCCGTCCGTGCCGGTCACGCCGATGACGGCGAGCTCCCGGCTCGGGTCGCCGTACCACCAGGCGGCCGACCGGGCGAGGGCGGCCGGGCTGCTGGCGACGACGAGCTGAGGCAGCGCGACGTCGGTCACGGGACGTTCCACGACGGCTGCGGCGGCACCCTGCGCCGCGGCCGCCGCCACGAAGTCGTGACCGTCCACGTGCTGGCCGGCGATCGCGACGAAGAGACTCCCGCCGCTCACGCTCCGAGAATCCTGGGTCACGCCGCGGACGGCCACCGCGGCCAGGGCTGCCGGCCCGATCGCCCGGCGGTCGAGCCGGGCTCCGCGGATGGTGCCATCGGCCGTGAGCCGCTCGATCAGGCTCGCCAGCGGCCGGGCAGCCGACGGCTCGGCGGCGCGGAGCAGCTCGGCCAGCGTCCGCTCGGTCATCGGTGCAGGACAGCGGAGACGCGACCGGCCAACCGCCCGAGCGCATAGCCGCGCGGGTCGAAGATCCGTTCGTGGGCGCCGGTCAGCTCGAGCCAGCGTCCGCCAAACGCTCGCTTGTGCTGGTACAGGCCGTAGAGCGGGTCGCCCTCGCGGGGCTCACCGCGCGATCCGGCGATATCGACGCCTCCGAGATCCATCTCGATGCAGCCTTCGCGGATCGCCAGCTGGATCGCCCGCCAGCGGAGCAGGTGAAGGGCACCGGGGTGCGCCGCTCTCGATGCGGCGTGGTCGGCCGAGTGAACCGTGGACAGGCGGCCGCCGTGGCGGTAGACGATCAGCCCGGCGAGCGGCTCGTCCGCGCCGGCCCGCGACGCGGCGACACGTGCCTCGAGGTAGACGAGATGGCCGGCCGCCAGGGCGGCTTGCCACCAGGCCACGAACGCCGGCCGCGGCCCGAAGGTGAAATGTCGGCGCTCGCCCGTCTCCAGAAGGAGACCGTAGAACCGGTCGAGGGCGGCGGTCGCGGGCTCGACCGGGTCGACGAACCCCTCCCCTGCCCCGTCCGCCCGAGGCTGGGCATCGTGGCGCACGACGACCAGGCCGTCGCGTTCGGCAGCCCGGACTCGCTGACGGGTGGACTTGGCGATCGCCTCGAAGGTGGCGGCCTCGCCGGCCGCATCGCCCTTCCCGGCGCCGGCTGCCCCGAATTCCTTCAGGGGCAGGGTCACCCGGTGCCGCGACGGCTGGAGCTCCTCGATCGGGCGGAAACCGGCCGCCACGATCGCGCTGCGATAGGCGCCCACAGTGGCCGGCACCTCGGGGTCCGCCGCCACCACGTCCACGCCGTCACGCGCCAGCGCCTCGCTCACCGCGATCTGACGATCGGCGAGGGCGGCTGGCGTCGCGCCCATCCCGGCCGGGACCGGCCCGCGCGGGAGATACGCGCCGCTGCCGGCGACCCACCGCCAGTGGCGGGTGAGCGCCAAGACCCGCCCACCATCGTCGGTCACGAGGAAGCGCGGCGACCAGCCCGAGGCCCGCCGGTGCTCGGCCCACGCCCTCGACTGGTAGACGTGGCCGCCGGCCGCCTCCACGGTCAGCGCGTCCCAGCCGGCCAGCTCGTCGGGGCGAGCGTCTCGCGCGTTCAATCGGCCGGTCCGTAGGCGGCGGCGCTGCCACTCGCCACGAGGCCGTGCCGGCGACGCGCCCACCACACGCGGCCGCGTTGTGCGGCGCCATAGGCGGCGCGGCCGAGCGGGTCGAGGACGAGGTCCCAGGCGCCGACGTAGCGCACCTCGCGACCGCCGAACCCCGTCTTGAAGTGGGCGATCCCGCCGGTCGCCAGGCCCCACAGGTCATAGGTCGCGGCTCCCGCGGCCTGCGAGCTGCGGATCGCCTCCCACTTGAGCAGGTAGTTGGCCCGCGTGTCGCCGCCGGTCACGGTCATCCCGCCGTACGGCTCCACGACGCGAGGCCCGCAGCGGAGCAGGAAGAGCGTCGCCACGGGCTCGCCGTCGGGCAGCTGGGCGAACAGCAGCCGGGCCCGTCCGGCAGGCGCGAAGGCGTCCCACACGTCGCGGTACGCAGCTTCGGTCCGGATCAGGAAGCCGGCTCGGGCCGCGGTCTCGCGGTAGATCCGGTAGAACTCCGGCAACCGCCCCGCACCGCCGTCGACCACCTCGATCCCGGCGCTCCGCGCCTTGTTGACGTACTGGCGCCACTTCTTGCGCAGGTCGCCCCACAGGCTGGCCTCGTCGGCTCGCAGGTCCACGATCCGGGTGGCCGCCGGCTGGATCGGCGGCGCAGGCCGCCAGCCCGCTGCGCGGAACGCCTCGCGGAGCCTTCCGCCTTCGTCGTGCGGACCGTCGGCCTCGATCTCCGGGTCCACCCGCAAGTGCGAGACTCGCCCGGCGGCCGCGGGCAGCGCCTCCCGGACCCCCGCGCTGAATTCGGCGACGCTCGCGGCCGCCCAGGCGCCGGCCACCGGCCCCCGCGGGGCATAGGCGAACGCCCAGGGCATCGGGCGCGGGCGGCGGACCAGGATCTGCGCCCCGACCTGTCCCGTTCCCGACGGGACCAGGACGCGATGGGCGGACCAGCCGTTCACGGCCTTGACCCCTGCCCACGCGCTGAGCTGCAGATAGGAGCCCGGATCACTCGCCTCGACGAACTGGTCCCACGCCTCCGGATCCGCGGTCGTCACGTCCGAAACGGGCGTCGGATGACGTCGACCATGACCTCGACGATAGACGCCAGCTCGGGGATCCGCAAGACGAGCGAGACGGCGACGAAGGCCAGTCCGAAGGCGAGCGTGACCACCACGCTCTCGCCGATCAGTGCAAGCCGCGAGGGCGCGACACCCAGCAGCTGCTCGGCGAGGACCACGACGCCGATCGCGATCATGCCGGCCACGAGCGACCCGGCGAGGGCCTCGATCGTCACCCGGCCCAGTCCTCCCAGGCGCAGGTGGGGCAAACGGGCACGCAGGACCACGATCAGGGCGATCGCCTCCAGCCACGCCGCCACCGCGATCGCCAGTGCGATCCCGCTCAAGCCGAGCGGCCCGACGAGGAGGACGGCCAGGGTGGTGTTGACGGCCACGGCGGCGATCGCCGCGAGGACGGGCGTGAGCGTGTCCTGCCGGGCATAGAACGCCCGGGCGAGCACGGCGATCAGCGCATGCGCCGCGAGGCCGGTCAGGAACCAGAGCAAGGTGGTCGCGATGAGCTCGAGGTCGGTCGGGCCCAGTCGGCCCCCGCCGAACAGGAGGTCGACCAGCTCCCGGCGCAGGACCGCGGTCAGCGCGGCAATCGGAATCATCGCAAACAGCAGCAACCGCAACGCGCGCGTCAGCAGCCCGGCGAACTCGGCCTCCCGACCGACGGCGGCATCGCGTGACAGCGACGGCAGCAGCACGATGCCGAGCGGCACGCCGATCACGCCGATCGGGATCTGCAGCAGGATGAACGCGTAGTTGAAGTCGGTCACGGCGCCCAGCGAGACCGTGGACGCGAGCGCCGTGACGACGATGAACGTGACCTGGCCCGCGCCGAGCCCGAACGCCCGGGGCGCCATCAGCAGCAGCGCCCGTCTCGCCTCAGGATCGTCCCGGTCGATCCTCGGTTCGTAGTGAAAGCCGAGCCGCCTCAGCGGCTGGAGCTGGACGAGCAGGTGGCCCACCGACCCGCCGACGACGCCGACGGCCAGACCGGGCACGCCGAAGGTCGGGGCCAGGAACAGCGCCCCGCCGATGATCGCCAGGTTGTAGACGCTTGGCGCGATCGCCGACGCGGCGAACCGGCCGCCGGCATTGAGGACGCTGGTGGCCACGGCCCCCATCGCCAGGAAGATCGGGCTGAGCAACATGATCCGGGTCAGGACGATCGTCTGATCGAGCTGCGCGCCCTCGAACCCCGGCGCGATGACGCGCATGACCGCCGGCGCCAGCACGAACAGGATCGCGGCGAGCGTCGCCAGCGCGATCAGCATCAGGTTGATGACCGTGGAGACCACGCGCCAGGCGTGCGCCTCCTCGTCCCGCTCGAGCAGGCTCGCGACGATCGGGATGAGGGCCGACGATAGGGCTCCGGCCGCGACGAGCTGGAAGATCAGGTCGGGGATGCGGAAGGCCGCGAAGAACGGGTCGAGCTCGGCCGCGTCGAACAGCTGCGCGAAGACCACCAGCCGAACCCATCCCAGGACGCGCGAGACCAGGAAGGCGCCGGACACGATCACACCCGCCCGGGCGAGGCCGCCGGCGGCCGTCACGGCGCGGAGACGCGACGCGCCCTCGGGTGCGCCTCCCGGTAGGCGCTCTGGAGTCGGCCCGGCGAGACGTGCGTGTAGATCTGGGTGGTCGCCAGGTTCTCGTGGCCGAGCAATTCCTGCACGACCCGAAGGTCCGCGCCTCCGTCGAGCAGGTGCGTCGCGAACGAATGGCGGAGCGTGTGAGGAGAGACGCCGACCGGCAGGCCCGCCCGGCCGCACAGCCGATCGAGCCGGTACCGAAGACCGCGAACCCCGAGGGGCTCGCCATGGTGGTTCAGGAAGACCTGTGTCGGGGGTGGCCGGTCGTCCGTCCGGCGCTCGAGAAGCAACGGCCGGCCATCCGCGAGATAGTCGGCCAGGGCGGCGCGGGCCGGGCGCCCGAGGAGGCCGATCCGCTCCTTGCGACCCTTGCCGAGGACTCGGATCTCGCCGCGCCGCAGGTCGAGCGCCCCGAGCTCCGCCGCCGCCAGCTCGCTGATCCGGAGACCGGCCGCGTAGGCCGTCTCGACCAGCGCCCGATCGCGCATCGCGAGCGCGAACCGCAGCGCCGCGCGGGCCGGGTCGCCGACGGCAGGGGCGGCGACGTCGGCCTCCACCACAGCGAGCAGCCGGCCGACCTGCTCGATCTCGAGGACGCGTGGCAACCGGCGTGGGAGCCTGGGCGTGGCGATCGATCCCCACGGATCACCGGGCGCGAGGTCGTTGCGGGTTGCCCAGCGATGGAAGGCCCGGATCGCCGCGAGTCGCTGGGCGACCGTCGTCCTGGCGTGGCCCTCGCCGAGCACCGCCAGGTAGGCCCGGAGGTCGGCACGCGATGGGTGGCGCCAGTCGCAACCGCGCGCGGCTAGCCAAGACAGATACGTGCCGACCGCCGTCTCGTACGCACGCTGCGTGTGCGGCGACGCGTCGCGCGCGGCAAGTGAGCGGAGGAAGCGCTCGAGGGCCGGATCGGTCGCGGGTTCGGCCGGCTCCCGGCTCACGCGTCGGCGGCCGGCTCGGTCGAGGCCGATCGCCGCTTTCCGCTCCGACCGCCGGTGCGCGCTCCGCCCCGAGTCCGGCCTCCGGCGCGAGCGGTCGCCGGCGCCGCACCACCGCGCCGTGCACGAGCGGGACGCGCCAACGTCTCCGGATTCGCCGGCCCGCCCGAATAGCGGGCACCGGGCACGACGTCGGCCGCGTCGGTCTCGCTGGTCGAGCCGCAGACCAGGCAGATCGCGGCCGCGTCCTTGCGGGCCAGCGGACCGTCGTCGGCGTCGTGGAGGCCGCCGAGCGGTTCGTAGTTCGTGGTGTAGTCGCAGCGCGGATAGCTCGAGCAGCCCCAGAACACGTTGCCCGTCCGTCGGGCGCGGCGAGGCACGAGATGGCCGTCGCGGTTCTTCGGGCAGGTCACCTCGAAGGCGAGCGGGTCCGGTGGCGGCGGGCCTTCCCGCTTGATGTAGTCGCATTCCGGATAGCGCGAGCAGCCGACGAACGGGCCGAAGCGACCGCTCCTGCCGACCAGGGTGCCCTCCCCGCACTTGGGGCAGACCTCGCCCGTGCCGGCCTGGGGTGGCGGCTCCTCGCCTGGCAGCGGCCGGCTCTCCTTGTGCTCCGGGTAGAGCGAGCAGGCCAGGAACCGGCCGTTACGGCCAAGCCGGATGACCATCGGATGACCTTCGGAGCAGACCTCGTCGGTAGCCTCGGTGGTGAAGTCCTTGCGGGAGCTCGCGTCGCTTCTCGTCGACCCGGTCGCGTAACGGGCCGTAGAACGCTCGCAGCAACGGCACCCACGCACGCTCGCCACGAGACACCTCGTCGAGCTCTTCCTCCATGCGTGCCGTGAATGCGACGTCCACGTAGTCGCCGAAATGCTCGACCAGGAGATCCGTGACGATCCCGGCCACTGGCTCCGGACGGAGGCGGCGCTCCTCGACACGGACGTAGCCGCGATCCGTGATCGTCGAGATCGTCGCGGCATAGGTGGACGGGCGCCCGATCCCGTGCTCCTCGAGTGCCTTGATCAGGGTTGCCTCGGTGAAGCGCGGCGGCGGTTCGGTGAAGTGCTGGGTTGGCCTGACCTCCGCGACCGTGGTCCGATCGCCTGCGGCGAGGGTCGGCAGCTGTCCGGTCTCCTCGTCGTCGGCGCCGTCGTCGTCGCGACCCTCCGTGTAGACGCGGGCGAAGCCGTCGAACAGGACCCTGGTCGCCGATGCGCGCAGCTCGTAGGCGCCGTCGGCCAGGTCGATCGTGGTGGTCTCCAGCTCCTTGGCCGCCATCTGTGACGCCAGCGCGCGTTGCCAGATCAGGCGATAGAGGCGCAGCTCCTCGGGCTTGAGCGAATGCTCGAGCGAATCGGGGTCGCGACGGAAGCTGGTCGGCCGGATCGATTCGTGGGCCTCCTGGGCACCCTTCGACTTGGTCTTGTAGACGCGGCCCTTGGGCATCGTGTACTTCGGACCGTATCGAGCGTCGATCACCTCGCGCGCCTCACCCATCGCGATGCCGGCGATGGCCGTCGAGTCGGTCCGCATGTAGGTGATCAGCCCCACGTGACCATCGGGCGTGTCGGCGCCTTCGTACAGCCGCTGTGCGATCGACATCGTCCGCTTCGGGCTATAGCCGAGGCGTCGGCTCGCCTCCTGCTGGAGCGTGGAGGTCGTGAACGGCGGCGCCGGCGACCGTTTCTGGCCACGGGTCCCGAGCTTGGTGACGATCGGGTGGAGGTTGCGGATCGCCGCTTCGTGACGCGCGGCCGCCTCCGCGTCCGGCACGTCGATGGCCGAGCCATCGATGCGGACGACCTCGGCCGCAAACCGATCGTCGGTCGGCGTGGCGAGGATGGCCTGGATCGTCCAGTACTCGCGCGGGCTGAACGCCTCGATTTCGCGCTCCCGCTCGACCACGAGCCGGACGGCCACCGACTGGACGCGCCCGGCGGAGAGACCACCCCGCACCTTGCGCGACAGCAACGGGCTCAGCGTGTAGCCAACCAGGCGGTCCACGATCCGCCGTGCCTGCTGGGCGTCGACGAGGTGCTGGTCGATCTGGCGGGGGTTGGCGAACGCCTCGCGGATCGCCGATTCGGTGATCTCGCTGAAGGTGACGCGGCGGGTCTTGGCGGGCGCCATGTGCGTCGCCTCGGCCACGTGCCAGGCGATGGCCTCGCCTTCGCGATCGAGGTCGGTGGCGAGGAAGATGGCGTCGGCACCCTTGGCCGCCTTCTCGATGTCGGCGACCTGCTTGCGTCGGTCGGTCGAGATCACGTACTCGGGGGCGAAGTCGTGATCGACGTCCACGCCGAACTTGCCCTTGCCTGGGTTCTCCGGCAGGTCGCGGACGTGACCGTACGAGGCGAGGACGCGATAGTCGTCACCCAGGTAGCGCTCGATGGTCCGGGCCTTGGCCGGGGACTCGACGATGACGAGGTTCTTTGGCACGGCCGGGAGTGTAGCACCGGGTCCTTGGCGAACCCTTACCCGGGTGAGAGCGGGACTAGACCTCGCGAATCCGGCGCAGGAAGTCCTCGTCGATCTCCAGATCGGGCTCCGGTTCGTCCGGCGGCGGAGTCGCCGACGGTCGCCCGTCGCGGTCCGAACCGCCATCGCTGAGCTCGATTGCCGAGCCCGGATCGCTGCCGGAGATCGCGCCGGCCGGAATCTCGACGAACCTGATATTGCGGTACGGGAAGAAGAAGACCGAGGCCGAATCGTCGATGAAGACGGGCCGTTTGAGGTTCATCGTCCGCAGGTTCGTACAGCGCAGCCCCACGTCGCTCGGGGTCGGTGCCTCGAACAGGTCGGCCAGCATCGGCTGCTCGTTCATGATGTGGAGCACGGCGTTTCGGATCACGGACCGATGCTGGACGGCCGGGGGCGCCCCGTCCAGCCCACCGATGGTCCGGTCAGGGGTGGTAGAAGTCGACCACCAGGCGGACCTGGCCGTTCGAGACCCAGACGCCGATCCCGACCCGGTCATAGGCCGAGTTCATCAGGTTGACGTAGTGGCCACCCGAGTACGGCCGCTCGCTCTGGAAGAACAGGTGCGAGCCGAGGACCGCGGAGCTGGGACTTCCCGACCGGCAGCCGATGTTCTCGGCCCAGCGGTAGCTGGTGAAACCGGCTCGGGCAAGGCGATTGCCCGGATTGCCGCCGATGAAGTGGCTGCACGCCCCGTTGGTCGCGAGGAGCCTGGCATACGGCCGCGTGACACGGCTGCTGATCCGGCTGTCGATCACGAGCGGGGCCACGTGTCGACCGCCGGGGCTGCTGCACGCGCCGCCCGAGGTGACCCAGCCACCGGTCCGTGTGCAGTTCATGAGTCGCAGGTAGTAGCTCTCGACGGCGCCCCAGCTGCCGCCGCCGACCGCGCCGCCCCCGCCTCCGATCGTCGAGGTGGCCTTGGGCTTGATGATCGTCGTTCGGGCCGGGGCAGCTGGCTTTGGCGTCGTCTTGAAGATCGCCCGCGTCGACCGGGCCATCGGGGCGCCGGTCGCGCTCTTGGCCGTGATGTCGACCTTGGCGACGACCGCCGCGCCGTACGGCAGCGCCGTCGCGGGCTTGAAGACCAGCACCGTGCTCGACTCGGCCCAGCTGACGCTCCCCTTGACGGCCTTGCCGGCGATCCTGACCGAGAACGCCCTGGCCGTCGTGCTCCGGTCCATCGCTTCCGTGAAGCGGACCGAGATGGCCGCGTCTCGCGGGGTGTTGGAGGCCGATTCCTGCGGCCGGAAGCGGACGACAGCCGGCGGGTTGGTGGTCTTGATCGCCATCGACACGGGCGCCAGTGCGACGCCGTCCTGATCGATCACCCCAGCGACGGTCAGGCGATAGGTCTTGCCGGCCGCCAGCGGTTGCACCGGTTGGAAGGTGTACTGCACCGGGCCTCGTGGCGCGCCGGCGACCTTCAGCGAACCCGCGACCGGCGGATCGACCTTGATCGCGGTGGCGACGGTCGCCGGATCGACAGGCCGGGCAAACGTGACGCTGAAGCCCGAGTCGACCGACACCCGGCCGCCGATGGGATCCGTCGGCGCCACGCTGCTGGTGATCGCAGCGCGGGTCAGGAAGGCGGCACGGGCCGGTTGGGCCAGCGGCTGGCCCGTGCCGGCCAGGGCGCCGGCTTGCACGGATACGGTGTAGTACGCGCCGGGCGACCAGTGGGCCTGCGGCGAGATCGTCAGCGTGCGCCCGGCTGCATCCCAGGCGAGCTGGACCGGTGTCGGCGGGTCGACGGTCACCGCCGAGGCGACGGAGCCCGGGTCCATGGGCGTCGTGAACGAGATGGCGACCGGGGCCGTCAGGTCGTGACCGGTCACGACGGTCGTCTGGAAGGCCGCCCGCGTCAGCGGAACGATCGGCGACGGCGGCCTGGCCGAGGTCGACGCCGGAAGCCCTGCGCCGATCACGCCCACGCCGAGCAGCACGACGACGGCGATCGCCAGCCCGATACGCGAGACGACCGAACGGCGAACCAGCGCGCCAACGTAGACGGCGGAGAGGATCGGGACGGCCAGCAGCGCGACGGCGGCCTTGTGCAATAGACGACGCTCCTGGCTCGTTGCTTCTGGGGACAGCATCGAGGGCGGGTCCCGGGGTCGACCTTGGGAGGTCGGGCTGGCCACAGGGTAGCATCGGTTCTCTCGGCCCGGCAACCGTGCCGAACGGCACGGTGGACCCGTCACGCACTCGGTCGACGCACCCGCGCGGGCTTCGGATCGGCACCGGCGAGCGACCCGGCCGGGCGGAACCGACCGTGGACGCCCAGCGCGAGGCCTCGGCGTTCGAGCAGGGTCAGGGCCGCCAGCACACTCGCCACGGGCCAACCCGTCGCGGCGACGAGCTCGTCGACGGTGGCTCGGCCGTGGACGAGCTCGCGTCCGATCCGGGCGGCCGCCTGGCCGACGTCGGCGAGCGTCGCCGCCACCCCGGGGGCCACGCCGGGCTCGACCAGGTGGTCGGCGAGGCCCAGGTCGTCGATGAGCTGCGGGATGCCGGCCACGATCCGGGCTCCGGCCTCCGCGTACTCACGGAGAAAGGAGAGGCAACCCGCCGAGGCCGGCGCCCCGATCGGTCCGGGAACGAGGAAGCAGTCGCGACCCTGCTCGAGTGCCCAGGATGCCGTGATGAGCGCACCGCTCCGCGCCGGCGCCTCGACCACGACGGTGGCATCGGAGAGCCCGCTGATCACGCGGTTGCGACGCGGAAAGGTGCCGTGGGTGGGTCGGACGTCTGGTGCGAGCTCGGAGACCACCGCCCCACCGGACCGGGCGATCGACGCGGCAAGACGCTCGTGGATCCGCGGGTGGAGTTGGGCATGACCGGAGCCGATGACCGCGATCGTGGTGCCACCCGCGTGGATCGTCGCTGCATGGGCGGCGCCGTCGATGCCGGTGGCCAGGCCCGAGACGACCGTGGCCCCCACCGACACGAGACTGGCCGCGAGCCGGGCGGCGATCGCGCGACCGGCATTCGTCGCCTTCCGCGTGCCGACGACCGCGACGGCGGCACGGGCCTCGAGTGCGGCCGGATCGCCGAGGACGAACAGGACGTGCGGCGGCATTGCGATCGCCGCCAGGCGAACGGGATAGGCCGTGTCTGCGACGGTCACCACGTGGAGCCCGAGCGCCTGGATGCGCTCCAGCGTCAGGTGGGCCCGCTGGGCGGCGACCACGATCGCGTCCGCAACGGACGGGAGCACGGGGCGGCGCGACGAGCCGGTGCCGGCGACGTCGTCCTCGGTCGACGGAGCGGCCAGCTTCCCGGCCCCTCCCGGCCCCGACGCCTCGCGGAGGATGGCCACGCCCGATCCGTATCGCCGCAGGAGCGCCGCCATGCCTACTGGTCCGAGGCCATCGACGCAGGTCAGGACCGCCCACGCATCGCGTTCCGAAGGGTCCTTCACGACGCCGGGGCCACGGGTCCCTTCCGGTACCGTCGTCGCGTCGGCCGCGGTGGGACCGGTAGATCCAACGCCCAGCATCACGACGCCTCAGCGTCGGCCAGGCGCTGGTCGGACGGGCGGAACCAGGCCGCCTCGTCGAGGTGCGCCTCGGAGACGATCGCGTCGCCGGCCAGGTCCGCGATGGTCCTGGCAACACGCAGGAGCCGTTCCGTGCCTCGCCCGCTGGCTCGCTCGAGTTCGGCGAGCTGGACGACCCGTCGCTCGCTCGACCCGGACAGGCCACAGGCGGCTCGTAGCAGGCGGCCGGTGAGGCGACCGTTCAACAACCCCGGCGGGCGCTCCAGCGCCACGGTCCTGGCCGCCACAACCCGCGCCGCGACGGCCTCCGAGCCCTCCGGCTCCCGTCCGCCGACGAGCGCCAGCGGCGCGACGCGTGGCATCGTCACCCACAGGTCGATCCGATCACGCAGCGGTCCCGAGACCCGGCGCTGGTATCGCTCCGCCTCCCGCCCCCGACAGGCGCAGGCCCGATCCGTGGTGCCGGCGAAACCACACGGGCAACCGTGAAGGTTTGAACTACACCATCCGCCGGCGAATCATCGAGCTGCCACCGTCTCGCTACCGGGTAAAGGCGGCGGTGGGATGACCGCCCCGGACCCACGTAGCTACGCACGCGCACGTAGCTACGAGCGCGTAGCACGTAGCAGTAGCACCGATTCCTTGGAGGAAGACACCCGTGCTACGAGACGTTGGACAGCCGCCGAGACCCGGGCTCGGGTCGCCGCTGGTCCCCCGTTCCGCTACCCGTCACCCGACGAGTCCACCCTCCAGGACCTGGTGCTCGGGTACGAGGCGATCACCCGGGATCCGGTCCGCCGGTCCGCCAAGCGCAACCTCATCGCCGCCTGCTACCGGGTCCACGGAGCGGGGCTGCTCGACCGGGTCCGAGCGCTGTTCATCGAGACCGGCACAGCGACGAACCTGCTCGGCTACCTGCGGACCACCGAGCCCGAGGCCTTCGACTCGGACTCCGCAGATCCGATCCCGCACTGCGCTCCTCCCCCACCCCGGGCGACCAATGACGCGTTGCCCGGCCTGACCTACTCGGAAACCGATCGACCGCAGTTCGACGCCGATCCCAAGCGCCGATATGACCGACGGCCGTCGAACCCGGACGCGGCGGCGTTCTTCAGTGCCGAGGAGCTCGGGGTTCCGCCTCGGCACTCCCCGACCGCACAGGCGCTCGACCGATGACCCCTACCGCTCGGGCAGGTCACCAGGGTACCGCCGCATGATCCGGCGCAGCTCCTCGTCGGTGAGCCCGCGGCCGTGCGCCTCGCGAGAGCGCTCCTCGGCGCCCTCGACGAACGTCGCCCGCAGGCGCCGGTTCAGCTCGTGGCGGTGTTCCTCGGCACGCCGTGACTCCCGAGACCGCTCGCTCATGGCACGAATCCTATCGACCCCGGCAAGCCGGTCTCCACATTCGCCGAAGGTCCGGACCCGATGACGATCGCCCTCCCCTCCCTCACCGTCGAGGAGGTCCCGATCGACCGCCTCCATCCGGATCCGGCCAATCCGCGGCGGATCGGCGACGAGGAGCTCGAAGCGCTTAACCGGAGCCTCCGCCAGTTCGGCTTTGTCCAGCCGGTCCTGGCCCGACGCGATGACGGCATCGTGGTGGGTGGCCACCAGCGCCTGGTCGCCGCCCGGCGGCTCGGGATCGCGACCGTCCCGGTGATCTGGCTGGACCTGCCCGTCGAGCAGACGCGGCTCCTCGGCGTCGCACTCAACAAGATCAGTGGTTCCTGGGACGAGCAGCTCCTGGCCCGGCTGCTGGCCGAGCTCCAGGCAATGCCCGAGCTGGATATCACGCTCTCGGGGTTCGGCGAGGACGAGGTGGCCGACCTGCTCCGGAGCCTGTCGGCCCGCGAGCGGCGGGAACGACCGGAGGCGTTCGACCTCGACTCGGCACTCGATGCAGCGACCAAGGAGCCCCGCTCCAAGCCAGGCGACCTGTGGGCACTAGGCGAACACCGCCTCCTGTGCGGAGACGCGACGCAGTCTGCCCATGTCGCGAAGGTCCTTGATGGCCGGCAGGCCGCCATTGCCTTCACCGACCCGCCCTACAACGTCGCCCTCGGCGATCATGGCGGCCAGCCACGGGGAGCGCGTCGGCGACGGATCGCCAACGACGCGCTCGACCCAATTGCCTGGGAGGCGTTCGTCCGGGCCTGGACACGGACGCTCGTCGCTTCGGTCGACGGCGCCGTCTACGTGTGTATGAGCTCCAAGGAGTGGCCGCTCGTCAACCGGGTCCTGGCCGAGGAGGGCGGCCACTGGTCGGACACGATCATCTGGGCCAAGGACCGGTTCGTCCTGGGTCGGGCCGACTACCAGCGCGGATACGAGCCGATCTGGTACGGCTGGCGCGAGGGTGCCGACCACCACTGGTGCGGCGACCGTGATCAGTCCGACGTGTGGCAGATCGCGCGACCTGCCGACGCGCCGCTCCATCCAGTGATGAAACCACTCGCCTTAATGGAACGCGCGATCAGCAACAGCAGCCATGAGCGTGACCTCGTCCTCGATCCATTCGTTGGATCGGGCAGCACGCTCATCGCCTGCGAGCGGACCGACCGGGCGTGCGCCGCGATCGAGCTTGATCCGGTCTACGTCGATGTCACGCTCGCCCGCTGGGAGCGGTTCAGCGGGCAGCAGGCGGTCCGGGCCGATGGCTGAGTCGCGGGCGGCGAGCGCTAGACGTCAACCAGGGGGGTCTCGACGCCCGGCTCAGAGGCACAGCCGGTCAGCGATGCGGGCCGTCCGGCCCGGCGATCCGGCAAGGGACGTCCGCGTCCTCGTCGAGGAAGTAGCTCGCGCAGATCCGGTGGTAGCCATCGGCGACCTGGGCCGGGACCCCGTGAACAAGATCACCGCGGATGAGGAGGACGGGCGACAGCGGCGTGCCGGCCGCGATCTTGCCCAGGTCCCTGGCCACATGAGGGTTCGTGCTCGGCAGGGCCACGAGGCCGGAGGCGCGCAGGATGTCCTTGGCCTTGAATTGAGCGACCGGGGCATGATCCAGGCGGCGCAACAGGGCGGCAACGATGTCCGCCTCGGCGAGCAGCGACAGGTACGAGGCCGCCGCCGGGTAGTCGTGCTTGTCCGGCTCGTCCTTCCAGATCGGGCGATCCATGGCGCCGAGAGCCTCCGTCGACGGTTGGTGATCATCAACGAGCCTACGCCACACGATGGCCGGATCGTGCTGGTCGGCGCGAACCGTTACCAGCTCCCCGAGGCTTACCAGAGGTAACCGGTGGTAAGGCGTCGCTGTGTCCAGGAGCTGCCCGACGGACGACCCTGTCAGGCGCCACCCGGTCGCGACTCGACGTTGTGCTTCTGGCACGACCCGGGCAAGGCCGAGGATCTGGCCGAAGCGCAGCGCCTCGGCGGCGTCCGGCGCAAGCGCGAGCGGACGATCGCCGCGGCCTACGACGTCACTGGCCTCGGAACGGTCCAGGCGATCCGACGGGTCCTCGAGATCGCGACCCTCGACGCCCTTGGCCTGGAGAACTCGATCGTGCGGGCGAGGGTCCTGATCAGTGCCGCGATGGCGGCGGCGAAGCTCCTCGAAACGGGCGAACTCGAGGAGCGGATCGCCACCCTCGAGGGGGCGGTCGGTGTCGGCCGCGATCGCTTTGCCGCGGTTCTCCTCCCGGACGACGCGGCGTGACCACGATCGAGCGACGTTTGGCGAAGGTCGAGGCGGCGATGACACCGACCCAGCTCGTGCTGCGCTGGCTCGACGAGGCCCAGAGCTACGACGACTTCAGCACGTATGCGCGCTCGCTCATCGACGCCGGACCAGACGCGTTTCCGATGGATCGGCTCGCCCGAGAGGCCGAGGAATGCGCTCGATCTCAGGTCCGCGGCAAGCCCCGCGAAGAAGCGGACGCTGCCATCCGGCGAGCTGTCGTCGAGACGGTCTTCCGGGTCCAGCTCGTCATGCGGATCAACGTCGCCAGCCAGGAGTTCCTCGACCGGGAGGGTCTCATCCAGGCCGCGTTGAGCGCCCAGCTCGGCCTCATTGTGGATCGACGACCCGAAGCAGGTGTATCCGACACGCTCCGCCAACTCGTTGAATTCCGAGACCTCCTCCTCGGTCGGGTGACCGAGCTACATGCGTTCGAAGCTGCGCGAGCGAGGGTCGTTGGTCGCTACCTCGACGCCGCAGCGGCAGACTTCCCGGCGGCCAGGCGCACGTGGACAGAGCAGCGCAGTCGATCCGAAACGATGGCGGTCATGGCTATGCGGATCGCTGAGCTCGACGGCGCGCCAGGGGCTCCGCCGGACGATCAGGCGGTCTTCGATGCCCGCGTGAGCGAGCTCGTGAGCGACCTGGTCGAGCCCGCCCGATCGACTGCGTACGACGAGCTCGGTGATGGTCGACGAGCATTGACCGTGGCCGTGCGTTGGCTACGGCCGAAGCTCCTCGGGGATCAGGCGACTAGCAGCTAGGTCGGCGCCGTCCGCGACAATGACGTGCCCCCCCACCCCTTCGCCCGGACTCGCGGGCTCGGCGTTCGGGATCGATCACAGAGAAAGCCCCGACCCCTGGTGCGGTGCGATCGCTCTCTCTGGCCAAGAGAGCGAGACCTGAGACAGTCCCGAGGTCGGAGCTTGACCAGAGTCTAGGCGGTTGGGCGGCCCGCCCCAACAGAGCCATATGGCCCGAACGCGAGCCGTCGACGGGACGCCACCATGAACGGATGGTGGCGGGCCTTTCGTGGGTCCGGTAACCAGCTGCGATCGCCGCAAGGCGCGGTCAGGCCAGGTCGGCCGTGATGCTGTTCGCCTCGCCCACGAAACGAGCGGCTTCCCCATCGAGTAACGCCGAGACCACCCCGACGTGCTCGACAGCGAAGCCGCCGCGGAGGAGCAACCGCTGAAACTCCGCAGACGCACGGACTCGACCCAGCTGCTCTTGGCTTCCGCGCAGCAGGATGAAACCGCCTAGATCGCCACCATGCACCTCGAGGATCGCGACCTCGACGTTCTCTACTTCCCCCTTCTGCTTGAGGCCCGTGTAGTATGCCATGACCTCCCCGAAGACCTTGCTCGCTTGGACCTCGCGACCGGCACGCGGAGCGCCAAAGCCAAGGAACAGTCCGAAGTTAGCCATCGCGACACCCCTCTACCGAGAGCCCAGGGAAACATCCCAGGCCCATACGGTAACCCCGCGTCATCTTCGCGCCGCCGGTGTGATCAGCTCGCCAGGGTCCATTGCACCGACACCATGACGCGATCGTGAGGATCCTCCCTGACTGTCCGCTGGCTTCGGCCGACGGTCATTGCTGATCCGCGATGAACCGCTCCAAGGACCCGGAGCTCGAGGGGTCGCTCGCCCGAGCGTGCTTGCGATGGAGACCGCCGCCGTCCATCATCGCGGCGTGGCCAGGCGGGTGAGCAGCGACCGCTTCATCGGCAGGGCGGATGACCTCGAACGACTGACGGGCGCATACGCCGAGGCGGCGGCCGGTCGGCCCGTGTTCGTTCTCGTTACGGGCGAGGCGGGGGTCGGGAAGTCCCGCCTCCTGGAAGAAGCGCGTCGCGGATTCGAGGCCGCTGGCGCAACAGTGCTCGTCGGGGCGTGCATCCCGCTCGGCGATGAGCTTCCGTTCGGGCCATTGGCTGAGGCGCTTCGACCACTCGTCGCGGTCCTGGGGCGGGATCGCGTCATGGCGCTCGCGGGACCCCATCGCCAGGCGCTGGCACGGCTGATTCCCGAGCTGGCGACGACACCCGAACGGCTCCCGGACGAGCGGCCTAGCGGGGCGTGGCGTTTGTACGAGGCCGTCCGGACAGTCCTGACCGCGATGGCCCGGGAGCGTCCTATCGTCCTCGCGATCGAGGACCTGCACTGGGCGGACGCATCGACCCGAGCACTCCTCCAGTACCTCATCGGGAATCTGCGCGACAGTCCCATGCTTGTCGTTGCGACATATCGAAGCGACGAGCTGTCAGGGGAGCACCCGCTCCTGCAGGTCCTTGCCGAACTCGAACGCTCTGGGCGCATCGAGCGCCTCGATCTCGAGCGGTTCGGGCGGACCGATCTCGGCGACCTTGCCGCGTCGATCCTCGGTCGCGCGCTCGAGGTGAAGGATCTCGACTCGCTCGTCCAGCGCTCCGATGGGAATGCATTTCTGGCCGAGGAACTCATCGCGTCATTGGCGGCCGGGAATGGCGACAAGGGGATCCCGACCACCCTGGCCGGCGTCATGGCCGTTCGCCTCTCGGGTCTGTCCCCCGATGCGCGGCGGATCGTGCGCACCGCGTCGGTCCTCGGTCGGCGGGTCGATCATCGGCTGCTTGAGAGAGTACTCCCCGATGCGGAAGACGTGGTCCTCGCGTGCCTCCGCGAGGCGGTCGACCAGCGGATCCTCGTCCCCGCGAACGGGGGCCGGTCAACCGCCTATGCGTTCCGTCACACGCTCGTTGGTGAGGCGGCGTATGCCGACCTTCTCCCGGTGGAACGGCTCGCCCTGCACGGGGCTGTGGCACGCGCGCTCCAGGCGGAAACAGCCGATGACGATCTCCCGGCCGACGTCGCGGGTGAGATCGCCTATCACGCCTTCCGCGCGAACGACCTCCCCCGAGCGCTGGTCACGGCGATCCGGGCAGCGCAAACGGCCACCGTCGTTTATGCGTTCCCCGAGGCACTCCGCCAGTACGAGCGGGCCATCGAGTCCTGGCCACAGGTGGCCGATGCCGCGGCGCGAACAGGACTCGAGCGCTGGGAATTGCTGTTCCGCGCCGCCCGGTCGGCGGCCGGAGCGCACGATCCGGCGCGAGGCTGCCGACTGGCGGAGGAGGCCCTGGAGGCCCTCGGCCACGGTCGAGAACTGGAGGCGGGCGTCATCGTCGCCCAGGCGTTCTGGTTCGCCTGGGAGGCATCCGACTACGCGGCCCTGGAGCGCTTCGGGTCGGCCGGCATCACGCTCGTGCCGGCCGGAACACCAGGCGACCTCCGGGCGCAGGTCCTCGCTAACCTGGCGGCGCTCCGCCGGTATCACGGCCACCACGAGCTGGCCCTCGCGCTCGGCCGCGAAGCCGCAACAGCCGCTCGGCAGGCCGGAGCGCGAGGCGCCGAGGGTCGAGCACTCGCTGTGGTCGCCGAGACGCTCACCCATCTGGGGCGCTCCAGTGCCGCATTGGTGGCCTTCGGGGAAGCGGCCAAGGCAGCCAACGATGCCGGTGACCCGGAGGAGCTGGCCCGAATCGCGCACGGAAGCACCTGGGCGCTCGAGATCGCCGGACACTTCGAGCAGGGGCTCCAGGTGGCCGGTCAGGCCCTCGAAGCGTCCATCGCCAACGGAACTGAGAGCCGCCAGGGGGACTTCCTGCGCGCCGTGCTGATCGAGTGCCTCGTCGAGCTTGGACGGTGGCAAGAGGTTGGCGAGCACGGCCGCCGGGTGGACGAGCGGTGGATCGCCAGCCCGGCGACGGCATGGGCAGAAGTGATGGTCGCTCGCATCCACATCAGCCGTGGCGAGTTCGCGGAAGCCAGCCGGATCCTCGGCAAGACTCTGGGCATCCCTGCGATCGCCTTCAACCTCGTCTGTGAGACGGAGGAGACCGCTCATCTTGCCTACGCCGAGGGGCGCATCGCAGAGGCTCGCCGAATCGTCGAGACTGCCATCGCGGCGTGCCCGACGCCGAACGAGTCGGCTCTCTGGTGGGTGCTCAGCAAAGCCGTCACCGGCGAAGCCGACGCCGCGTCCGAGGCGCGCGCGCGGCGACGCTCACGGGCGGCCGCCGAAGCCATCTCATGCGGGACCCGTTACGGCGACCTCTTGCGCCGTTCGGTGGAGGCCGCGCTCGCGACCGGCGAGTCCGGGCCGCTGGCTGAGGCCTACCTGGCCTGGGAGATCGCGGAACGAAACCGCCTCCTCGATCGGTCCGATCCAAATGCTTGGGACCGTGCAGCGGGCGCTCGCGAGGCACTCCCCCAACCCTATGAGGCAGCCTACGCGCGGTTCCGGCACGCAGAGGCGATCCTCGCCGCCGCCGGATCGCGCGGTGAGGCCGAGAAGGCTCTGCGGACCGCCTACGCGACCGCTGCCGTCCTCGAAGCGGGCCCGCTCCTGCGGAGGATCGAGCAGCTCGCGCGGAGAGCGCGGCTCTCGCTCCTTGCTCCACGCCCGGCAAGGCGAGTCCGCGGTCCATCGACGGAGCTAACGCAACGCGAACGCGAGGTCGTCGCGTTCCTGGCCGAGGGACGCACCAATCGCGAGATCGGAGCGGCCCTGTTCGTCAGCGAGCGGACCGCCTCGGTCCATGTTTCGAACCTCATGGGCAAGCTCGGAGCGCGGAGCCGCTTCGAAGCGGCGGCCATCGCGACCCGGCGCGGCCTCCTCCCCGGTTCCTCGGACGAGCGCGGTGTGCCCATCCGATAGGCGGGCCACCTGAGAGCCGGCGGAGAAAATTACGTATCCGGCGGGCGTCCGCCTAAGCGTTTGCACGATGTTCGCGCGGCTCCCGATACCTACCGTCCCATGCATCAGCCGACCCCGGGTTGGGGCGAAGGATGGGAAGGAGAGGTGCGATGAGCGCCATGTTCAATTCGGCGGGACATCCGCTGCGGCTGGACCTGCAAGGTCCGAGCAGACTCGCGATCGCGGCTGCCCTCGTGGTCAGTGTCGCGGCAGGCGGCTTCGCCGTTGGTCGGGCGACATCCGACCGGCAGGCAGTCGCCGTCAACGGAGGATCGCTATCGGTCGGGGCGGTTCATCCCGAGCGCGGGACGATCGTCTATCACCGGACGTGGCCGGCGCAGGTATCCGGGGCGGCGACCCGCGATCGTCAGCGCCACCATCCAATGGAAGATCCCGTCCGCATCTTCACGCCAGAGCAGGTAATCAAGGACTGCCAGATTCATCGCCATCTGAGTTGCTGAGCGCGCCGCCGGGGGACGAGCTGCACCGCCGAAACGGACACGGCGGGGGTGGGGGTGAACAATCGACGGCGTAACGACCTGTCCAGGCGTCTAGGCTGCGACGAGGGCTTAGACCCGACCGACACCATGAACCCATCGTTGCGGAAGCCGAGGCAGGTGAGCGGATACCCGCCCGCTCATGCGCGCCATAGACGAGAAGCCGAACCCGTCACGGCCCGCCAATCGAGCCCGGGTCTGGCGGCTCGGCGCCACTCCCTACCGCGCTGACGAGCCACAGCACGAGATCGCCCGCTTCTGCGTCGGACAGCCCCTTGTCGGTCAGCGATCGCCACGTTTCGTACTCCATCGCGTGGCCGATCGCCGCCATGCGCAGACGCTCCGTCGCGGCATCGTGCGGCCACCCCTGAGCGACCGCGGCGAACAGCTCGGTCATGCGCTCAACGAATGCCTCCGAGCCGCCAATGGCTGCCGTCAGGGGCCTGTCCCGAACGATATTGCCAAGGAGTCGGGCGTTGGCTCGGTAGTACGCGTACAGCTCGCCCAGCGCGAGACGAAGGCGGGCCACCGGGTCCTCGATGGCGCGCCACGATGCCGCGTCGGGCACCCCAGTGATCCGCATGCCGTGCTCCGTGCAGGCGCGGAAGAGCGACGTCAGATCGGGGAAGTGGTGGTAGACCGTGTGACGCTGGACTCCAGCCCGTTCGGCGACCGCGCTGATCGATGTCTGCGCCGGTCCAACCGTGCCGTGCAGCTCGAACGCCGCTGCGGCGATGCGTTGGCGCATCGCCTCGAGCTGCTCCCGCCGTCGTCCCATCCGGTACGCGCGCGGACCCGTTGGTTTCTTTTGCCCAGCCATGTGCACCGAAAGTATTGACGAATGGGGCGCCGGTGGCTAGCCTCAGATATGGATGCACATAGCTGTGCATAGAATAGAGGTGCGACATGACCACATCCCCGATCGGTGCGGGCAAGCGGTTTCTCGTCGAGCCGGCGGACGGCGAGGTCGTCATGGAAGGCCCGGTCGGGGTGATCACCAAGATCCCCGGAACGGCGACGAACGGGGTCATCTCCATCGTTGAACACCCGGTCGCCCCGCGGGTCCTCGTGCCGCCGCACATCCACCACGACAATGACGAGTGGTCGTACATCCTCGAGGGTCGCATCGGCGTCCGGATCGGCGACGACGAGTTCATCGCCGAGGCCGGCTCGTACGTCCTGAAGCCGCGCCGGATCCAGCACACTTTCTGGAACCCCGACGACCGGCCCGCGCGGATCCTCGAGATCATCACGCCGTCCGGGCTCGAGGAGATGTTCGCGAAGTTTGGCGAGCTCGGAGCGCGAGGCGAGCTCACGCCCCAGACGATGGGAGCGACAGCCGCGCAGTACGGCTCGAAGGTCTCGATGGAATGGGTGCCGGAACTGATCGCGCGGTACGGGCTGACATTGATGGGCTGACGCGCGGGCGGGCCAACCGTACTCGGGTCACACGTTCGGCAGCCGATGCTCCTTCGGGTCGTCACCCCAGTGCAGGCCGCCGTCCCAGAATGCCAGGGAGTGCCGGCTCGAGGCCATGGGCGGTCGCTCAAGTCTCCCACCCCGACACGAGCGCCTCGGCCCGTTCAACACTCATGCCGGACCCGGTCAGGCGGCTCACGAGTAGCCCCGCGGGCGAGGTGGATCCGCTCAGGGTCG
>JBGPVC010000001.1:0-71643 GCA_041491485.1 Candidatus Limnocylindria bacterium | reverse complement strand
GTCCAGGTCGTTCGACGCCGCCGGCGCGGTGCCGAGGGGCGGTCCTCGAGCGTCTCCAGGCGGAACCGGTCATAGCGGCTCAGCCAGCGATAGACGGTCGGTCGGCTGAAGCCGTGGTGGCGGGCGGTCAGGGCCAGGTTGCGGCCGTGGCGCTCGTGCCAGTCGAGCATGTCCAGCCGGGCCTTGGCCTCCCGCGAGAGGCTCGCCCCGCCGATCACCTCGCCACCCGGCCGAAAGCGGATCGCCCGTCGTCGTCGGCGTCGGGTGCGTGCCGTAGACTGACCCATCGAGAGCCCTCCTGCTCCTGCTGCGGTCTGAACACCACCAGCGTAGCGAGGGCTCTCGCTCCATCTCAGCCCCGAGCGCGCCTCACCGCGCGTCCAGCCCGACTGTCACGGACGTATCTGGACGCGCTCTACGCGCTCAACGAACGGGAGGCGGTCACGTGGCAAGATGGCCACGCTTCCCGCAAGATTCGCTCCCCGCTCGACCTGGAGACCCCCGGATGCCTCGCCTGACCAGGATCTATACCAAGACCGGTGACGCCGGAACGACCGGTCTGGGTGGCGGCCAACGAGTCCCCAAGGACTCGCGCCGCGTGGAGACCTATGGGACGGTCGACGAGCTCAACTCGCAGATCGGTCTCGCCCTGTCTCTCGGCCTGTGCGAGCGCCTGGCGACGGAGCTATCGCGGATCCAGAACGAGCTGTTCGACCTTGGCTCCGATCTGGCCACGCCCGCGGTGAGCCAGGCGCGCCACCCGGTCCCGACCGTCGAGCCTCGCCACATCGAACGGCTCGAGGCCCTGATCGACGAGCTCAACGAGGTGGTCGGCCCGCTCGCCAACTTCCTGCTGCCGGGTGGGTCGGTCGGGGCCGCGGCGCTCCACGTGGCGCGAACGGTCTGCCGCCGCGCGGAACGCCAGGCGACGGCCCTGGCTCGTGACGAGCCGATCGGTCCGACGGTCCTGCCCTACCTCAACCGCCTGTCCGACGCCCTCTTCGTCATGGCTCGCTATGAGAACCACGAGCGAGGGGTGGCCGAGCCGCTGTGGCAGCCGGGGCGCTGACCTCGACGGTCACGCGCCTGGCCCCGGGACCTCGCCCCAGCAAGTAGGCCACGCCGGCATCGACGCGCAAGGTGACCGCCTCACCGTCGACGTGACCCGCATAGTCCCCATCGGGTGGGAGGGCGATCGGAAGGTCGAAGTCGACCCGACGACCGAACGGGCCGTCGCGCTTCACGGCGCCGGTCAGCGTCACCGGACGGCCGAGCAACGCGGCCGCCTCCTCGAGGTTCCCGGCGGCGATCGCCGAACGGATCTCCGAGCTGCGGACCGACCGCCCCTCGAGCGTAAACGGCTCCACGACCACGACGTCGAAGCCGTCGCGGCGGCCGAGCACGGTCAGGGTGTCGGGTGTCCCCTGGCGCTGGTAGCCGAAGGCCGCGTCCGGCGTCATCAGGAAGCCCCGCAGCTCCAGCCGTCGACGGATCCGCTCGACGAAGGCGTCGTACGGCGTTTCGCGAAGGGCCGCGTCGAAGGGCTGGACGACGGTGACCTCTACGCCGGCCTCGGCGAGGCGCTCCAGACGCTCGGCAGGATCGAGCAGTAGCGGTGGTGCGTGGCCGGTCAACACCTCATCCGGGTGGTGGTCGAAGGTGATGACGGTCGGTCGCGCGTGACGTAACCCGGCCTCCGTGACGAGGTGGCGGAGCAGATAGAGATGGCCGAGATGGAGGCCATCGAAGACCCCGACGACCACGAACGCGGGACCGAGCTCCGGCCGGAGCCCCTCGACCCGGCTGACGACCTCCATCCGCAATCAGCCGACCGGGACGGCCGATGCCGGCGCGACGAACACCTTGTCTGGCGCGAGTCGCCCCGCCGATCCGGACGCGATCGCGACGAGTGAGCCGTCGGGCCCGGTAAGCCGATAGTGATCCGCTCCGACCGGGATGCCGGCGGCCGGTCGGACGAACTGGCCGCGGGCCACGGCGGCGATCTCGTCGATGGTCAGCGGCACGATCGGGAAGGCGTCGAGGCCGTCGTCGATCGGTCGCATGAACGCTGTCAGGCCGGCCGGTCCGTCGGCCGCGGCCGCCCGGACGACGTCGAGGTCGACCGCCTCGTCGAGCGTGAACGGGCCCGACGCCAGCCGGGTCAGGGCGCCCAGGTACGCGGCGCTGCCCACGAAATCGCCCAGGTCGCGGGCCAGGGCGCGAATGTACGTTCCGGCCGAGCAGGCGACCTCGATCACGGCGACAGGCCGGTCACGATCCGCGTCGTCCCAGGAGGTCATCACGATGTCGTGAATGATCACCTCGCGCTCGCCGAGGATGACCGCTTCACCGGCCCTGGCCAACGCGTAGGCGCGGCGGCCGGCGACCTTGATCGCGCTGAAGGCCGGAGGCCGCTGCGAGATCGTCCCAGTCAGCCCGGCCATCGCGCCCAGCACGGCGTCGCGCGATGGCGCCTCCCCCGCGCTCGGCGTCAACTGCCCTTCGAGATCGTCGGTCGTGGACGACGCGCCGAAGCAGACCGTCGCGCGATAGGCCTTCCGGTCCCCGAGGTGATACTCCACCGTGCGCGTGGCGTGGCCGAGGAAGATCGGCAGGACGCCCGAGGCGAATGGGTCCAGAGTGCCGCCGTGGCCGACGCGCTTCGTGGCGGCCAGGCGACGGACGAGGCTCACGACGTCGTGCGAGGTCGGCCCCGCGGGCTTGGCCACGATGATGATCCCGTCCAGCCCCGGGCCGAGCGACGACCGCGCCATCGCTAGCGGCTCACGGCGGCGACCAGCCGGGTCGCCTCGGCCAGGACGGCGGGGCGTGCCTCGGTCAACGGGGCTTCGATGGTTGCGCCGGCGGCCCGCGCGTGGCCACCGCCCCCGAACCGCCCGGTCAGCACCGTGGCGTCCACGCCGCCCGGGCGAGTCCGGACGCTGATCCGCGTGCTCGTCCCGGCCTCCTTGAACAGGATGGCCACCTCGGCCGTTTCAGCCTGGGAAAGGAGATCGATGATTCCCTCCGAGTGGGCGCGCTCCGTGCCCGTTTCTGCGATATCGGCCTCCGTCAGGCTCGACCAGACGATCCGTCCGTCGTCGGCACTCTCGAGACGGGCGAGCACGCGGCCGAACAGCCGAAGCTGGGCGTCCGGCTTCGAGCGATACAGCCGCCGGGAGACGTCCGACAACGGCGCTCCCGCGCCCACGAGAGCGGCCGACACGACGAGAGTCCGGGGCGTCGCGTTCGGGTGTGCGAAGGTCGCCGTGTCCATCACGATGCCGGCCATGAGGTTCCCGGCGAGCGCCCCGTCATCGATGCCAAGGTCCACCCCGAGCCGGGCCGCCAGCAGCGTCACCATCTCGCAGGTGGCTGCGGCCGCGGGATCGATCCAGTCGGTCTCGCCGGCTGCCCCGTTCGACGCGTGGTGATCGATCAGGACCCGCGGGAGCCGCCCGAACAGGTCGGCGTGACGGGCGCCCACATCGCCGATCCGCTCGAGCGAGCCGCAGTCGAGGATGACCACCAGGTCGTAGTCCGCGTCCGGGTCGGGGTCCGTCCGGAAGCCCTCGGATCCGACCATGAACCGGTAGAGCGGCGGGATGGGATCCGTGCACAGGAGGTCGGCCGCGCCGCCACCGGCCGCGACGAGGCTCGCGATCCCGAGCGCCGCCCCGATCGTGTCGGCGTCCGGGTTCTCGTGACTGACCGCGAGGACGCGCCGGGCCGAGGCAAGCCGCCTGATCACGGTCTCCGGTACGGCCGACGCGTACGGCTCCAGGTCGACCGTCACCGTCCGGTCCGTCGCTGGCCGTCGCCACGGGCGTCGGGTCTGGCATCGTTGCGACGGTGCGGGCGCGGGACCGGAGGACGCACCGCGGACGGCGGTTCCTCGGCCAGGTCCCCGACGTGCGGCAGACGGGCCACCGGTGTCGGCAGCGACTCCCCGACCGGCACGTCGGCGTCCGGTACCTCCCCAGCCTCGAGCTCGCGGAGCAACTGCAGGACGCGAGTGCCGCGCTCCGCCGTATCGTCGAGCTGGATGTGGAGGTCCGGATGCGCTTGATCCGCAGGCGCGTTCCCAGCTCGTGCCGGACGAACGGCATCGCCCGTCGCAGCGCGGCAAGGGTCGCCTCGCGCTCGGCCGGCTGACCGATCACGCTGACCCAAACCTTCGCGTGACGAAGATCGGGCGTCGTCTCGACGGACGTGATGGTCGCGAACCCGACGCGCGGATCGGCGACCTCCCTTGACACGATCGAGCCGATCTCCTGGCGCAGGAGCTCGTCAACCCGTTCTGTCCGCTGGCTCACTGGAGTGCTACCGGTCGCCGGTCAGCTACCCGGCCGCCGATCGGGAGACCGTCTGCGACGTGAAGCATTCGATCACGTCGCCCTCCTGGAGGTCATGGAAGTTGGCCAGCCCGATCCCGCACTCGTAGTTCGTGGCAACTTCGCGGACGTCGTCGCGGAAGCGGCGCAGCGAGTCGATCTTGTCGGTCGCGATGACCTTGCCACCGCGCCAGACCCTCGCGTTGCCGCGGACGATCCGGCCATCGGTCACGAACGAGCCGGCGATGACCGTGTTCTTGCCGACCCGGAAGATCTGGCGCACCTCCGCCCGTCCCTCCACGACCTCGACGACCTCGGGCTCGAGCAGGCCCTTCAGCGCGGCGTCGATGTCGTCGGTCAGCTTGTAGATGATGTCGTAGAGCCGGACGTCGACGCCTTCGGCATCTGCCGCGCGTCGCGCGGTCTCGGTGATCTTCGTGTTGAAACCTACCACGATGGCGTCCGAGGCCGCCGCGAGCATGATGTCGTTGTCGGTGATGTCGCCGGCGCCCTGCAGCAGGACGTTCAGGCGGATGTCCTCCTGGTCGAGCTGCTCAAGCGCGTGGGTGATGGCGCCGAGCGATCCTGACACGTCGGCCTTGAGGATCATCCGCAGCTCCTTGGCCTGGCCGGCCTGGATCTGGCGGTAGAGATCCTCGAGCGTGGCGCGGCCACTCCCCTCCCCGCTCCGGGCCGCGGTCGCCGCCTTGCGGGCCTCGACCATCGAGCGGGCTTCCTTCTCGTCGGCCACGACGCGAAGAATGTCGCCGGCCTCCGGCACGTCCGCCAGACCGAGCACGACCACCGCCGTCGCCGGCCCGGCCTTGGTGACCCGCTTGCCCTTGTCGTTCTCGAGCGCCCGGACCCGGCCGAACGTCTCGCCGACCACGATGATATCGCCGACCTTCAGGGTCCCGGTCTGGACGAGCGCGGTCGCCACGGCGCCCCGGCCCTTGTCGAGCTCCGCTTCAACGATGGTCCCGACCGCGGCACGCTTGGGATTCGCCTTGAGCTCCTGCAGGTCGGCCACCAGCAGGATCATCTCGATCAGGGCCTCGAGGCCCACCCGCGTCTTGGCCGATACCGGCACCATGGGCACGTCGCCGCCGTACTCCTCGACGACGATCCCGGCCTCGGTCAGCTCCGTCTTGACGCGCTCCGGGTTGGCATCCGGCTTGTCGATCTTGTTGAGCGCGATGATGATCGGCACCTTGGCCGCCTTCGCGTGGCTGATTGCCTCGAGCGTCTGGGGCATCACGCCGTCGTCGGCGGCCACCACCACGACGGCGATGTCGGTTACCCGCGCGCCACGGGCACGCATCGCGGTGAACGCCTCGTGACCCGGCGTGTCCAGGAAGACGACGCGCTTGCCGTCGCGGGTCACCTCGCTGGCGCCGATGTGCTGGGTGATCCCACCGCGCTCGCCAGCGGCGACCTCGGTGGTCCGGATGGCGTCGAGCAGGCTGGTCTTGCCGTGGTCGACGTGGCCCATGACCGTCACGATCGGGGCGCGCGGCTGGAGGAGGGACGGGTCGTCTTCTTCGAACAGGACTTCCTTGGTCGCCTCGGCGACCTGGCCGTCCGATTCGCCGTCGGCGCCACTCGCGCCCGCTGCCTGAGCGGCCTCGGCCACCTCGTAGCCGAGCTCGCCCGCGACCAGCGAGGCCGTGTCACGGTCGACGAGCTGGTTGATCGTCGCGAAGATGCCGCTCTTGATCAGCTCGCGGATGATGTCCGCCGGGTTGACGCCGAGCAGCTCGGCGAGCTCCTTGACAGTGATGGTACCGGGCAGCTCGATCGCACCGCGCTCACGCGGATCGAGGACCTGCACGCCGGCGGGGCTGAACGTCCCGTCGCGGCGCGGTGGCTTGCGCGGACCGCGCCGGCCGCGGGTGCCGCTCCTACTCCTGGCCACGAGATCCTCCTTCAGCGTCGTTGATGTACGCGGTGGCGCTCCCGACCAGCGACGTTCGCAGGTCGGCCGGGAGCTGGGTACGAAGTGCCCGGCTCAGGGCACCCTTGGCAATGGCTTTGTCCAGGCAGGCCTCGCTGCGGCAGACGTAGGCGCCGCGGCCGGCCAGTCGCCCGGTCGGATCGACGGTTACCGTCCCATCCGGCGTGCGAACCAGCCGCATGAGGTCCCGCTTGGGGCGAACCGTTCGACAGGCAACGCAGGACCGGCTCGGGACGCGCCGGGGAGCGGCTGTCGTTGACACCCGGCCTACGATGCCACCCCTTCGGATGGCGTGGCGGCCTTCTTTGGTGCGCGTTTCGGCTTCACGGCCGATGCGACGGCGGACGCGGCAACCAGGTCGTCGGCCTTGAGCTCTACCGCCGCTGCAGCGGCTTTCTTTGTCGTCCGCTTCGGCTTACCCGCGGCGACGGGCTCTTGCGCAGGCGCGGCGTCCTCGCTCACGGCGGGTGCCTCGATCGGCGCGCTCGGCGCCGGCGGTCGCCCCGCGTTGGCGGTCTCGGTCGCCGCGGCGCGTGCCTCGGCCACCGACACGTCACTGCGGATGTCGATCCGCCAGCCGGTCAGGCGTGCGGCCAGGCGGGCATTCTGGCCCTCGCGGCCGATCGCGAGCGAGAGCATCCGCTCCGGGACGGTCACGCTCGCGATCCGGTGCTCTTCGTCGATGTCGACCGAGATGACCTGGGCCGGGCTCAGCGCATTGGCCACGAACACCGCCGGATCGTCGCTCCACGGGATGACGTCGATCTTCTCTCCCGACAGTTCGGCGACGACCGCCTGGACGCGCGCGCCGCGCTGGCCGACCGTCGCGCCGACCGGGTCGAGGCCATCCTGGCGCGACGTGACCGCCACTTTCGAACGGCTGCCCGCCTCTCGGGCGATCGCCTTGATCTCGACCGTCCCGCTGTGAATCTCGGGCACTTCCAGCTCGAAGAGCCGCCTGAGGAAGCCCTTGTGGGTTCGGCTCACGAAGATCTGCGGGCCCTTCGTGGAGCGCCGCACCTCGAGCACGAAGGCCTTGACGTTCTGGCCGATCCGGTAGTGCTCGAGCGCCGACTGCTCGGTGGTCGCCAGGATCGCCTCCACGTTCTTGCCGACGTCGAGGATGATCGCCCTCGGCTCCACCCGATTGACGGTCCCGGTCATGAGCTCGCCCTCGCGGCTGGCGAACTGGTCGAACACCTGGTCGCGCTCGACCTCACGGATGCGCTGCAAGACGATCTGCTTGGCGGTCTGGGCGCCGATCCGGCCGAACACGTCGCCGTCGAGCTGCTCGGTCTCGACCAGGTCGCCGACCTTCGCCTTCTGGTCGTAGGCGCGTGCCTGGTCGACCGTCATCTCGGTCAGGTCGTCCTCGATCTCGGCCACGACTCGGCGCGCGCGGAAGACCCGGATCTTGCCGGTCTCGGCATCGATCCGGACGTGGATGTCCTCGTCTCCCGCGACCCGGCGATAGGCCGACTGGATCCCGTCCTCGACAGCTCCGATGAGCTGTTCGCGGGAGATCTGCTTCTCGGCATTGAGCTGGAGGAGGGCACCGACGAAGTCTCGACTCACGATGGCCTCCGTTCGTTGTGCGATTCGCGTGTGCCGCTCAAAAAGAAACGTGGGGGTCACCCACGTCGCGGAGCGGCCGTTCAGTTGCGCGAAGTATACACCCGGGAGCGTGGACGCCTCAACGCTCAGGCCGGCGTCGGGAAGCGCTCCGCCACATACCCCTCGAGGATCTCGATGAACTCGGCGACCAGGTCATCGCCCCGCAGGGTGCGGTCCAGCCGGCCGTCGATGAACACCGGAGCGATGGGTGCCTCGAACGTGCCCGGCAGGCTGATCCCGATATCGGCGTGCTTGGATTCGCCGGGCCCGTTGACGACGCAGCCCATGACCGCGACGCGCAGGTCTTCCGCGCCCGGATGGGTCTCCCGCCATTCGGGCATGCGCTGCTTGAGGTAGCCCTGGATCTGCTGGGCCATCTCCTGGAAGAAGGTCGAGGTCGTGCGCCCGCAGCCGGGGCAAGCGCTGACCTGCGGCAGGAACGAGCGAAGGCCGAGCGACTGGAGCACCTGCTGGGCGATCTCCACCTCCCGCTCGCGCGGGGCACCTGGCTCGGGGGTCAGGGAGACCCGGATCGTGTCGCCGATTCCCTCGTTGAGCAAGATCGCCAGGCCGGCCGTCGAGGCGACGATCCCCTTGTCGCCCATCCCGGCCTCGGTCAGGCCGAGGTGCAGCGGGAAGTCCGTGCGGGCCGCGAGGAGGCGGTAGGTGTCGACCAGGTCGCGGACGCCCGAGACCTTGGCCGACAGGATGATCCGGTCATGGCGCAGGCCGGTCGCCTCGGCCAGCTCGGCCGACCGGGTGGCCGACTGGAGCATCGCCTCGATCATCACGTCACGCGCGTCGAGGGGCTCCGGCGAGCCTGCGTTGGCGTCCATCAGCTCGGTCAGGATCGCCTGGTCAAGCGACCCCCAGTTGACCCCGATCCGGACCGGCACATCGTTGTCGATGGCGATCCTGACGATGGTCGCGAAATGCTCGTCGTGGCGCTTGGCGCCCACGTTGCCCGGATTGATCCGGTACTTGGCCAGGGCAGCGGCCATCTCCGGGTATTCGGACAGCAGCTTGTGCCCGTTGTAGTGGAAGTCGCCGATGATCGGGACGTCGACGCCGAGGCCGCGGACCTTGCGGACCATCTCGGGAACCGCGGCCGCGGCCTCCTCGGTGTTGACCGTCACCCGGACCAGCTGTGAGCCGGCGTGGGCGAGCCGGGCGACCTGGATCGCGGTCGAGTCCGGGTCCGCCGTGTCCGTATTGGTCATCGATTGGACGACGATTGGATGTGCGCTGCCGACGAGCACGCCACCGACGTCGACGCTGACTGTCGGTCGCCGCTGTGGACGACGATCCGGTGCGTCGGTCATGTCCCGCCGCCGAGGCTCCGGACGATGTCGAATCCGGTGATCCAGATCAGGAAGGCGAACAGGAAGACGAAGCCGACGACGTACGTCAGGCGCTCGGCGCGGAGGCTGATCCGCGTGCCGAAGATTCGCTTGAGCGTGATGACCAGCATCCGGCCGCCGTCGAGTGGAGGGAACGGCAGGACGTTCACGACCGCCAGGTTGGCCGACAGGATCCCGGCGACGTACAGGGTGATGATCGGACCGAGCTGCCAGAACACGTCGCCGATCTGGGTGGCGATCCCAACCGGTCCGGCGACCGGCGGTGGCTCTGTCGGCCGGTTGACGATCGAGTCGCCGAGCTGGCCCAGGCCGCCGACGATCAGGCCGAGCGCGTCGACCGTCCGCTGCGCTCCGACACCGAGGGCGTCACCGAACGCGTAGTGGATGGACCCGCTGGTGGTCGTGGCGGCGGGTCGCTCGATACCGAGGGCCCCGTGGTACTGGTCGATCTGCGCCTGGGAGCGCAGCGTGACGCTCACGTCCGCCCTGGACCCGTCTGGATGCTCGATCCCGAGGCGCACGGTCTTCCCGGCGCTGGCCCGGAGATCCTCCAGGAGCGAGGTCCCCTCGAAGGCGCCGCGGTACCGACCGTCGATGCTGGCGACGACGTCACCCGCCTGGAGGCCCGCGGCGGCCGCCGGTGAGTCCGGCTGGACCGTGCCGACGCGGAACCCGATCGTCGGATCGCCTCCCAGGGCGATCCCGGTGAAGATCGCGAACGACAGCACGACGTTCATGACGACGCCGGCGACGAGGATGAGCAGCTTCGTCGGCAGCCGCTGCGCCGCGAACGAGCGCGGGTCCGCATCCTCCTCGCCGTCCTCGCCCTCGAGCTTGACGAACCCGCCGATCGGCAGCCAGTTGAGCGTGTAGAGCGTCTCACCGCGATTGCCAAGCACCTTGGCCCGGGGCGGGAAGCCCACTCCGAACTCCAGGACGCGCACCCGCGCCAGCCGGGCCGTGACGAAGTGGCCGAGCTCATGGATGAGGACCAGCACACCCAGGATCAGGACGAACAGGACGATGGTGACGACCGACTGGGCGAATCCGGTCATGACACCGCCCCCGCGGTGCCGCTGGCGTAGGCCTCCCGGATCGCGCGGTCGAGCTGTTCCAGATCGTCCAGACCGGGCTCGCCCCCGGTCGATCCGAACCGGGCGACGGCAGCCTCGAGCAGGCGCGGGATCCCCGGGAAGTCGAGGGTTCCGGACAGGAAGCGAGCGACCGCGACCTCGTCGGCGGAGATCAGCGCCGCCGACGCCCAGGGTCCGCTCATGCCCGCCCGACGGGCGATCCGCAACGCCGGGAACCGCGCTTCATCGGGCGCCCGGAAGTCCAGCCGGGCGATGTCGGCGAGATCGGGTGCCGTAGCCGGCGACGGACGCCGCTCCGGGAAGGTCAACGCGTACTGGATGGGAACTCGCATATCCGGGTTGCCCAATTGGGCCTTGAGGGAACCGTCGACGAAGCGGACGGCGGAGTGGACGACGCTCTGCGGGTGGATCACCACCTCGATGGCGTCGAAGGCGACATCGTACAGCCAGTGTGCTTCGATGACCTCCAGCCCCTTGTTGACCAGCGACGCCGAGTCGATCGTGATCTTGGCCCCCATGGACCAGGTTGGATGGCGGAGCGCCTGCTCCGGGGTCACCAGGGCGAGCGCGTCCTCGCTGGCATCGAGGAAGGGCCCACCGGAGGCGGTCAGGATCAGCGCGGCGATCGCCCCCAACCGTTCCCCGGCCAGGCATTGCCAGATCGCCGAGTGCTCGGAGTCGATCGGCCGGAGCCAGGCCAGCGGGCTCGCGTACGGGTCGCGCGGATCGGCCGTCGCGCTTCGTGCGGCCAGATCGCGGGCGAGCGGCATGACCAGGTGACCACCGGCCACCAGGGTCTCCTTGTTGGCCGTGGCCACGACCTTGCCGGCGCGAAGCGCCGCGATGACCGGCCGGAGGCTGACCATGCCGCCTGCCCCGACCACCACGACGTCGACGTCGTCACGAGTGGCGAGCGCCTCCAGGGCATCCGCGCCGCCGACCCGTTCCACGCCGGCCGGGAGGTCGAGCCGGGCAAGCGCCCCCTCGTCTGCCAGGGCAACCGCTGCCGGCCGCAGGAGCCATGCCTGTTCGGCCAATCGCGCACCCGCCGAACCGGCCGCCAGTGCGACCACGTCGAAGGCATCCCGGTGTGCGGCGAGCACGTCGATGGCCTGCCGGCCGATCGAACCCGTGGATCCGAGCAGCGCGACCCGACGGCGCCCGCCGCGGTCAGGCGATGAGGGCGAGGACATAGAGGGTCACTACCGGGGCCGCGAACAGGAACGAGTCGACGCGGTCGAGGATCCCGCCATGCCCGGGAATGAGCGTGCCGGAGTCGCGCGCGCCGGCCGCTCGCTTGATGGTCGATTCGGCCAGGTCGCCGGCCTGGGCGGCCAGGGCCGTCAGCGGACCGAGCGCCACGGCATGGAGCGGGTTCTGGCCGAGCGCGAAGAGGAGGAGCCCGACCACGACCGTGGTGGCCACGACGCCCCCGACGAGGCCCTCGACGGTCTTCGACGGCGAGATGTGGGTCAGGAACCGGGTCCGGCCGAAGTTCCGACCAACCAGGTACGCGCCCGTGTCGTACGACCAGACCGCCAGCACGAGCAGGAGGATCCAGCCTCGTTCGGGTCCCAGCCAGTGCAGTGGCGCATCGGCCGAAAGGCCCGGCGCGGCGTGCCCGAGGCGGACCACGAATGACAGCAGCGACACGTACAGGGCCCCGAAGATCGTGGCCATCCAGATCGCGAGCCCGTCGCGCGGATCGGGCCGCGAAAAGGACGCGACCGCGACGAGCACGATCCCGACCGCTCCGAGCAGCAGGCCGCTTCCCTCGAGCACCTCGGGAAAGGCGGCGTCGAGCACGATCACGAGGGCGAGCGCCGTACCCAACGCCGAGAACGTGGTGTACCCGGCCGATCGGAGCAGGCGGAAGACCTCGATCGCGGCGAGCGCCGTGGCCAGGGCCACGGCCGCGCCGATCACGGGCCCGCCGATGGCGAGGACCAGGAGCAGGACCGGGACCAGCACTGCGGCGCTGATCGCACGCTCACGCATGGGGCGTTGCCTCCGGCCCGGTCAGCGGCCGAAGCGACGATGGCGGCGAGCGAACTCCAGAAGGGCCGCATCGAAGGCGTCCGGCCCGAAGTCGGGCCAGAGGGCATCGCACGAATAGAACTCGGCATACGCCGACTGCCAGATCAGGAAGTTCGACAGGCGTTGTTCGCCACCGGTCCGGATGACCAGGTCCGGATCGGGCAGGCCGGCGGTGTATAGCGAGGCGCTGATTGCCGCTTCGTCGATTTCGTCGGCCCCGATGCCACTGGCGGCAAGCCGGCGGAAGGCGTCCACGAGCTCGGTCCGGCCGGCGTAGTTGAAGGCGATGTTCAGCAGCAGCCGCTCGCCGCCGGCGGTCGCCCCGAGCGCCTCTTCGATCGACTCGCGCGTGGCTTTGGGCAACTCGTCGAGGCGGCCGAGGAGCCTGATGCGGACGCCCTGCGCGCGAAGTTCCGCGGTCTCGCTCCGGACGGCAGCCTCCAGGAGGCCGAAGAGACCCGTGACTTCCTCGTCGGAACGGGCCCAGTTCTCGCGGCTGAACGCATACAGGGTCATCACCGGGACGCCTCGCCGGACCGCGTGCCGCAGCAGCTCTCGGATGGCCTCGACGCCGGCCGCATGCCCGTCGAGCTCGGACAGGTCGCGCAGGCGAGCCCAGCGGCGATTGCCGTCCATGATGATCGCGACGTGCCGGGGGAGCTCCTCGCTGGGCAGCAGCGGCGGCACGTCCGCGGGCGACCCGGTCGTCGCCAGATCCGTCTCGCGCGCCGGCTCATGCGCCGCAGGCGGCGCGTCGGTCGGCCTGGCCAGGGGTGCGCGAGCCACTAGACCTCGAGGACCTCCTGTTCTTTCGCCGCCCCCACGTGGTCGACGTCGGCGATGTGCCGGTCGGTCGTCCGCTGCAGCGATTCGAGCTGACGGTGCGCCTCGTCGGTCCCCATCGTGCCGTCCTTCTCCTCGCGCTTGAGCTGGTCGGCAGCGTCACGGCGGAGGTTGCGGATCTCGACCCTGGCTTCTTCCATCCGCCTGTGGACGCTCCGGACGATGTCCTTGCGACGCTCCTCGGTCAGCGGCGGAATGTTGAGGCGGACGACCGTCCCGTCGACATTGGGCATCAGGCCGATGTCGCTCTTCTGGATGGCCTTCTCGATGGCGCCGAGAACACCGCGATCCCACGGCTGGATCACGATCTGGTGGGGTTCGGGGACGCTGATGCCGGCAAGCTGGTTGAGCGGCGTCGAGGTGCCGTAGTACTCCACGTGCAGGCGCTCGACCAGGGCGGTCGACGCCCGCCCGGTCCGAAGGCCCTGGAAGTCGCGCTCCATGGCCTCGACCGCGCGGCCCATCTTGTGATCCGCGTCGGCGATGATTTCGGAGCTCATGATCGCGCACCTCCGGCGGCGCTCGAAGCGCCCGAGATGAGGGTCCCGACCGGCTCGCCGGTGGCCACCCGCTTGATGTTGTCAGGCTGGTTCAGGTCGAACACGACGATCGGCAGGTCGTTCTCCATGCACAGGCTCACGGCCGTGGCGTCGAGCACGCGCAGCTGATCTCGGAGCAGGTCTGCGTATTCCAGTTGAGCGTAGCGCCGCGCATCGGGGTACGCCATGGGATCGCGATCGTAGACGCCATCAACCTTGGTCGCCTTGAGCAGAACCTCGGCGTTGATCTCGACGGCTCGCAGCGCCGCGGCCGTATCGGTCGTGAAGTACGGATTGCCCGTTCCAGCGACGAAGATGGTGACGCGGCCCTTCTCCATGTGACGGATCGCACGGCGCCGGATGTACGGCTCGGCGATCTCGTTCATGGCGATGGCCGTCATGACCCGGGTCGCCACGCCGGCGCGCTCGAGGGCATCCTGGAGGGCCAGACCGTTCATCACGGTCGCCAGCATGCCGATGTAGTCGCCGGTCGCCCGGTCCATGCCCCGGGCGGACGCCGCGAGACCGCGGAAGATGTTGCCACCGCCGACCACGATCCCGACCTGGACGCCGAGGGCGTGGATCTCGCCGACCTGCCTGGCGATGAACGCACAGAACGCCGGATCGACGCCGTACTGGCGGTCGCCGAGCAGGGCTTCCCCGGACAGCTTGAGCAGGATGCGCCGATAGCGCAGCGGCGCGGCGCCCGTCGACGGCAGCGAGCCCGCGTTGGTCACAGCTCCTCCCCGAGCGCGTAGCGCGTGAACCGCCGGACCCGGATGTTCTCGCCGATCGTCGCGATCCGCTCGTTGACAAGGTCGCGCACGGTCCGCTCCTCGTCGCGGAACGGCTGGTCGTAGAGGCAGACCTGCGAGTACCACTTCTTGAGCTGACCGTCGACGATCTGGGCGCGGATGGCTTCCGGCTTCTTCTGCGTGGCATCGTCGGCCAGCAGCTCGGCGCGTTTCGCGGCCAGGTCAGCTTCGGGAATGGCGTCGGCATCGACATAGAGCGGGGCGAGGCCCGCGACCTGCACGGCCAGATCGCGGACGAGGCGCTTGAACTCGTCGGTCATGGCCACGAAGTCCGTCTCGCAGTTGACCTCGACCAGGACACCGACCCGACCGCCCGTGTGGATGTAGCTCGAGACGAGGCCCTCGCGTGCCTCGCGTCCCACCTTCTTTGCGGCTGCCGCCAATCCTCGCTCGCGGAGGACCGCGGTCGCCTGGTCGAGATCGCCACCGGATTCCTCGAGAGCGCGCTTGCAGTCCATGAACCCGGCCCCGGTCCGGTCGCGCAACTCCTTGACGAGGCTCGCCGAAATCTCCGCCATGCTGGTTCGTACTCCCTGTCCTGCGGCATCCAGGTCGGATCAGCCGCCGTGTCTCTTTCCGGTTGGTTTGGCCGGCGCCGAGCCGGCATGATCAACTCGCGGCCGCCTCGTCCACCTTCTCGGCGGCTTCGCGGGCGAGCTCCGCCGCGATCTCCTCCGGGCTGGCTTCCGGCGTCTCGGCCACGGCGGCTTCCGCTCGGGCGACACGGTCGCCCGGCAGCAGGTCGTCCTCGTCGACGTCGGGCTCGAACGAAAGCGCTGCACCACCGGCCAGCGCCGCGACGAGCTCGTCGGTCGCACCGGGTTCCTCTTCCTCAGCCTCCGGCATCGCCATCGCTTCGATCGGCTCGGGCTCGACCGCGCTTCGCGCGGACCGCTGCTGGGCGCCCTCGATCGCGGCGTCGGCGACGAGTGCGCAGAGGAGCCGGATCGCGCGGATGGCGTCGTCGTTGGCCGGGATGATGTAGTCGAGCTCGTCGGGATCGACGTTCGTGTCGCCGGTCCCCACGACCGGGATCTCTAGCTTGTTGGCCTCGGTGACGCCGATCCGCTCGCGGTGCGGGTCGACGATGAAGATCGCGCCCGGCAGCCGCTTCATCTTGCGCATGCCCCCGAGGGTGCCCTGCAGCTTGACCATCTCCTCGGTCAGCTTGGCGGCTTCCTTCTTGGTCATCCGGTCGAAATCGCCGTTGGCCTGGCGGGCCTCGAGCTGCTCGAGCAGCCCGATGCGCTTCTTGATCGTGGTGAAGTTGGTCAGCATGCCGCCCAGCCAGCGCTTGTTGACGTATGGCTGGTTGGCCCGTGCGGCCTCTTGCGCGACCGGCTCCTGGGCCTGCTTCTTGGTGCCGACGAACAGCACCTGGTCGCCGCGGGCGACGGTTTCGCGGACGAACTCGAGAGCGACGTCCAGGCGCTGCACGGTCTGTGCGAGGTCGATGATGTGGATCCCGTTTCGCTCGGCAAAGATGAACGGGCGCATCTTGGGGTTCCAGCGGCGAGTCTGATGGCCGAAGTGGACTCCGGCTTCCAGCAGCTGCCGCATCGAGACGGACGGCACGGTGAGCGACCTCCTGTTCGGTTCGTTCCTCCGCGGGCCTCGTCGCCGGGGACCGACCCCGATTCTCGTCGGGTGCCGGCACCGTCCCGGCCGGAACGGCTCGCGTGTGAGCTCCACGCCTGGTGACGTGGGCGTCGAAATGGCGACTCGGGCAAGCCCGGGCCGGGCGGGAGTGTAGCACGGGAGCGTTTGGCGGCCGGTTCCCGCCTTCGCGACTGACTACATCGCGTGCCGGTAGTGACGCACCCGTTCCCCCGGCTCCACCACGATCAGGTCGAACCGGAGCGGCAGATGCGGCAGGACCGATCCGTCCGGCAGCGCTCCACGCTGGAGCAGTCCGTAGGCCGCCGACCGGACTCTCTTGCGCTTCCGATGATCCACGGTCTCTTCCGGCAACCCGAAGTCTCGACCCGCTCGCCAGCGAACCTCCACCGCAACCAGCGAAGCGGGTGGGCCCGGATCCACGGCCAGGAGGTCAAGCTCGAAGCGTCCGACGTGGACGTTCCGTGCCAGGATCGTCCATCCCGCCGCGGTCAATCGGTCGGCGACCAGGTTCTCGGCGGCGTCACCAGAGCGCTGAGCATCGGTTCGCACGACGGCACGCTAGGGCGCCGCGCTTCGCTGGCGCTTATCCGGTCATTGCCTCGGCCATCGCGAGCCGATCCAGCTCCTGGACCTCGGGCTCGAGCCCGTCCAGATCCTCGAGCCCGATCTCACCGGCATCGTCGACCGCACCGAGCAGACCCTCGACGGGCTCATCCCCGAACAGATCGAGCGACACCTGATCGCCGGCGAGCGTGCGCTGCAGCGCCAGGAACGAGCGCCGGTGGAACGGTGTGAGCCCGAGCCGCCGGATCGCCCGGCGATGCTCGAGGGTGGCATAGCCCTGGTTGTGCTCCCAGCCGTAGCCCGGGTGGCGCGCCGCTAGGCGAGCCATCATCCGGTCGCGGACGACTTTGGCCACGACCGAGGCGCAGGCGATCGAATAGACCTTGGCGTCGCCATCCACCACGTTTGAGTACGGCCCGACCGCGGCCTCGAACCCGGCGATGCGATTGCCATCGACCAGCACGTGATCATGTCCGCCCACTCTTGCGATCGCCCGGCGCATCGCGAGGTGCGTGGCGTGATAGATGTTCAGCTGGTCGATCTCTCGCACCGACGCCGCGCCCACGCCGACCGCCACGGCACGGGCCCGGATCAATGGCGCGAGCCGTTCACGTTGCCCGGCCGACAGCGTCTTCGAGTCGCGAACGCCCGGGATGCGATGGCAGTTCGGGCGCATGATCACGGCCGCGGCCACCACCGCGCCGCAGGTCGGGGCGACGCCGACCTCGTCGACGCCCACCACGCGGACCAGCCCGTCGCGCCAGAGGCGGCGCTCGAATCGGAGTGACGGGACGATCGCAGCCATCGGTCCCTAGGGTAGCCGAACCGAACGACCCCGCCAGGGGCGGGGTCGATTGGGAGAAGCGATGCGGCGATGCCGCGATCAGCTCCGGGTGCGGCGCTCTCGCAGGGTGGCCGCCTTGCCGACGCGGTCGCGCAGGAAGTAGAGCTGCGCGCGCCTCGCGACGCCGTGACGGACGACCTCGATCTTCTCGATCCGCGGGCTGTTGATCTTGAACGTCCGCTCGACACCGACGCCGGACGCAATCCGCCGCACGGTGATGGACCGCGTGATGCCGCCACCACGGAGTCGCATGACGGTGCCCTCGAACACCTGGACGCGCTCGCGCGTGCCCTCGATGACCTTGGCCGACACCTTCACGGTGTCGCCGGTCGCGAGCTCCGGGAGGTCCGTACGAAGCTGGTCCTGGACGATCTCGTCAAGCACGTTCACGCGGCGGTTCCTGACTCATCTGGGCAGCTGGAGCTGCGAGGAGGGCGTTTCGGGTCGGGCGTGGGGGACGCGCCGGCGGCGGAGTATAGCACGGGGCCAGCGAGGATCAGGTCGGCTCGCCGGTCTCGGGGGCGAGCATGTCCGGGCGACGCCGGCGGGTTCGTTCGAGCGCTTGCTCGTGCCGCCAGCGATCGACGGCGCCATGATCGCCGGAGGTCAGGATGGCCGGCACGCCCATGCCGCGGAACGTCGGCGGGCGGGTGTACTGGGGATACTCCAGCAGCCCCGCTGCGAAGGACTCCTCGGCCGTCGAGGCGGCCTCGATCGCGCCTGGCAGCAGGCGGATCACCGCGTCGATGACCACGAGCGCAGGCAGCTCACCACCGGTCAGCACGTAGTCGCCGATCGACAGCTCGAGATCGACGAGCGACCGGATCCGCTCGTCGACGCCCTCGTAGCGCGGACAGAGGAAGACCAGGTGTGGCCGCATCGCCAGGTCGGCCGCGCGCGCCTGGCGAAACACTTCGCCGGCCGGGTCGAGCAGGATCACCAGGGAGTCCGGGCGACGCACGGCGTCGAGCGCCGCGGCGACAGGCTCCGGGCGCAGGATCATGCCGGCACCGCCGCCATATGGCGCATCGTCGACCGAGCGGTGGCGGCCGAGCCCCCAGTCCCGCAGGTCGCGCACCCGGATGGTGGCGAGGCCCTGCTCCTGGATCCGGCCCGGGATGCTCTCGGCCAGCGGTCCTCCCACCATTGCCGGGAAGAGGGTGAGGATGTCGATCTCGAGCGTCATGCCGGGGTCCCTGGCGCTGCTTCGTCGTCGTGGGCCGCCGCCGGGGGGGCCGGCGTCGTGTCGGACGACAGCGCCGCCGCGCCGTTCGACGCCGTCGGCGCCCTGGCGTGGGATCGACGTCGTGGCGCCTTGGGTCGATCCGGGTCGAGTCGTCGGGCGCGCGGCGTCCGCAGGTCGAGGGCCTCGGCGTCGACCACGATCTCGCCTCGCCGTGGTGCGAAGATCCGGATGAAGGCACGGACCGCCGGCACGTCGAAGCTGCCGAATGCTCCGCCGCTCACGACGAAGACCTCGTTCTCGGCAACACGGTAGACATCCTGAACCGTGCCGAGCATGGCGCCGTCGATGCCTCGCACGGTGACCCCCATCACCTCGTGCCAGTAGTACGTGCCCCGAGCCAGGTCCTCGTCGGGCCGTACGACGGCCTCGAGGTAGGCGCCGCGGAGGGTGTCCGCCGCGTCACGCGAGGTGATCTCGCGGAACCGGAGACGCCAGCCCGGGCCGTCGGCGACCGCCTCCGCACTGGCGAGGGTCAGCGGCCGTGCGTCCCCCTCGCGATACAGCACGGCACCGGGCACGAACCGATCGTCCGGACGGTCGGTCAGGACCTCGACTCGAACCGCGCCATGCAGCCCATGGACGCCCCGCACGAGGGCGACCACGAGCCGCGCGCCGTCGTCGCTCAGAGGATCTCGAGCTGGACCGGCTCGCCGTCGCGAGCTGCGGTGACCTTGAGCAGCGTCCGCAGTGCCTTGGCGACGCTGCCGTTGCGTCCGATCACCTTGCCCATGTCGTCTTCGGCGACATGGAGCTCGATGACGGTCGTGCCGTCTTCGTCGATGACGTCCACGGTCACCGCCGACGGATCGTCGACCAGCGACTTGGCGACGTATTCGACCAGGTCTTTGGCTGCCATCGTCGCTTCCCTACTTCGCCGCGGGCACGATGCCCGCCGCCCGGAAGAGCCGCAGCACCGTGTCGGACGGCTGTGCGCCCTTGGCCAGCCAGGCCTTCGCCTTGTCGGCGTCGACCTGGAATTCGACCGGTTCGGTGCGCGGGTTGTAGTGCCCCAGGGTCTCGATCGAGCGACCGTCCCGGGCGCTCCGGCCGTCGGCGACGACGACCCGATAGGACGGCTGCTTCGTCGCGCCGACGCGCGTGAGCCGGATTCGAACTGCCATAGGTTGTGCGTCCTCCTCTACGGGCTCGGGCTTGCTGCCCGGGCCATCACTTGACCGTGACGATGAACTTGGATCTCGAGATGTCGCTCGTGACCGAGCTCGACGCGATCAGCGCGTCGAATGGGGCAAGGAACGGCTTGACGTCCTGCTCGTAGGCGGCTACCGAGGAAGGATCCGCGGTGGCCATGGCCGACTCGATCAATCCGCGAATCGCGGTGATGTCCGCGAACGCGATGCTCGTACCGGTGCCCACGCGGCCGCTGAGCGTCTTGTATCGATCCGTCGAGGCAATTGATGTCGAGCCCGTCGTATCGAGGATGTGCTTGACGAAAGACGGACTCGAGCCGATCACGACGACCTTATCGGTCACCGCGTAGGCCAGCTCGATGTGGCCGCCTGGCGCGGCGCCGCCCGCACCGAACGTGCTCGACGAAAGGCCAGCCTTCTCAGCCAGCGAGGCGATGTCGCCGAGGTCGACGGTCGTGATGGTGGCACCAGCGTACGACTCGTCCGTGACGGTGATCCCGGCCTGGGCGCCACCGAGCGAGATGAGGGTCCGTAGGCTGGTGAATGCGCGATCGGCGGCCGACCGGTCGGTCGGCACGATCAAGAGCCCACCCTCGATCCCGCCGTCGGCCTGATTGACGACGATCCCGGTGTCGCCGATCCAACCGATGGCACCGTCAGTCCCTCCGAGGACACCGGCGGCCTGGTCGATGCTATCGACCGCCGACTTCAACGCCGGGTCGGAGCGGTAGGCGTCGAGCAGACTGACCAGCGTGGCCCCGTAGTCATGATTGACCGTCACGAACAGGGCGCTGGCAGGCACGTAGTCGGTCAGCGGCGAGGTTCGGTTGTCGGTCGGGCCGAACGCTGCCTCTGGCCTGTCGGTAGCCGCTTCGATCACCACCGCGTCGCCTTCGATCCGCAGGGCGACGCCCGCCCAGTCGGGCAGCAGGCCGCGAAGCGCACTCGACGAGAAGTCGAGGCCTGGGGCGACCGTCGACCCACCCGCCTGTGACGCCTTGCTCGACCAGTCGAACAGCGCCTTCATGTCGAGATACATGAAGCCGACGTGGCTGGAGTCGGTGGCGTCGAGGGCGGCCTTGGGACTGGCCTGGCCGGCGAACGAGCCCTTGCCCTGCGTGTCGACCGCGGCTTTGACCGAGGTGACGTCGCCAACGACGGCAACCTTGCCGTCGAGCACCGCATAGGCGGCCTGCGCACCGTTCTCCCCGGTCAACTTGGTCAGATTGGCGCCGTTATACGCCTCATCGGTCATCGTGACCTGGCTCGACGTCGCGAGGTCCTTGAACCAGGCGGTGACGCCGGACTCGTCCTTGATCGAGACGAGGAAGAGGTAGCGGAACTCGTCCATCGCCGACGCGCCGCCACCGGACAGCGTGCCGGGATCCGGCAGCGGGCCGAGCGCGAAGGCGAGCTCTCCGTCGAACCAGGGCTGGATGTCGATCGTGTACGACTGGTCGCCGTTGGTCACGCCGCCGACGAACCGGTCCATGACCTCGTTGAGCTTGCCCTCGATGGCGGCCTGGTCGGCAAAGCCCGGGAACTTCGAGAGAAACGAGGCGAGCGCCAATCGCTCGTCGCCCGGCAGGTCAAGGCGGGCCTCGCCATAGGCGATCGTTCCGTCCGGCACGTAGGCGAGGACCTTGGCGTTTGGCGCCCGACCGGTGACCAGGATCCCGACGAACGCGGCCACCGCGAGGACGAGAACGATCAGCGCGATCGCGACGGGCCATCGGACGGGACGTCGCCGCAGCGTCGACTCCGGCGCCTGGACCGGCGTCGCCGGTGCGGCGTCGAGCGTGGGCTCGTACGGGCTCGGGATCGGCTCGGTCGAGCCGCCCGCGGCGGCACCGGTCGTCAGCGATGGATCGGGCGTCGGCTGCGCGGTCGTCGGATCGAGATCGGTCATCGGGGTCCCCTCCTCCGGCTCATCGCCGGCCCATGAATGCGCCAAGGGCAGCGGATCGTTTGCCGCCACCCGACAGCTGCTTCATCAGCTTCTGCATCTCACCGAATTGCTTGACCAGCCGGTTCACGTCGGGCAGGCTGGTCCCGGAGCCGGCCGCGATCCGCCGCCGCCGGGAGCCGTTGAGAATAGTCGGGTCGCGCCGCTCGTCGACGGTCATGGCCCGGATGATCGCTTCCGTCCGCTTCAGGTCGCCGCGATCGACGGCCGCCTGGGCCTCGCCGGCGAGGTTGCCCATCCCCGGGATCATCGACATGACCTGGCCAAGCGGCCCCATCTTCTGCATCTGCTGCATCGAGTCGAGCATGTCGTCGAGCGAGAACGTGGCCTTGCGGATCTTCTCCTCGAGCTTGACCGCCTGCTTCTGGTCGACATGCTCCTGGGCGCGCTCGACGAGCGTGAGGATGTCGCCCATCCCCAGGATCCGGCCGGCGAGGCGATCGGGGTGGAACAGCTCCAACGCGTCGGTCTTCTCGCCCGTCCCGAGGAACTTGACGGGCACGCCGGTCACCGCGGAGATCGACAGGGCCGCACCGCCACGGGCATCGCCGTCGATCTTGGTCAGGATGAGGCCGGTCACCGGGACGGCCGCGACGAACGCCTGGGCGACGCCCACCGCCTCCTGGCCGGTCATGGCATCCACCACCAGGAGTGTCTCGATGGGCTTCACCGCGGCATCGACCGCCGTGATCTCGGCCATCAGCTCCGCGTCGAGCGAGAGCCGGCCGGCGGTATCGAGGATCACGACATCGCGGGTCTGTCGTCGCGCCGCTTCGACGCCGCCACGAACGATGTCGACGACGGAGGTCCCGACCGGCGCCCGGTAGACCGGGATGTCGAGGGCCTTGCCGAGCGTCTGGAGCTGGTCCGCGGCGGCCGGGCGGTACGGATCCGCGGCCACCAGCAGCGGGCGGCGGCCGAGCTTGACGACATGCCGGGCGAGCTTGGCCGTTGACGTCGTCTTGCCCGAGCCCTGGAGCCCGACCAGCGAGACCACGGCCGGATTTCCGCTCAGGTGGAACGTGCGATCGCCGGCAGAGAGCAGCCGCACGAGCTCGTCGTTGACGATCTTGACGACCTGCTGGCCGGCCGACAGCGAATCGAGGATCTCGTGCCCGACCGCGCGCTCACGGACGCGGCCGACGAAGTCCTTGACGACCTTGAAGTTCACGTCCGCTTCGAGCAGCGCCAGGCGAACCTCGCGCATCGCGGCATCGACGTCGGCCTCGCCGATCCGGCCCCGGCCGGTCAGGTTGCCGAGTGTCTTGCGCAGCCGCTCGCTGAGGGTGTCGAACATGGTCCGAGTGGGACTCCGTCGGATGGTGGACCGCCACGGTTACGGCCGTGCCGGGTGGTGCGCGGGTTCTGACGCACCGAGGCAGGCGGATTGTAGCGCTTGCCGCTCCCGAACGCCGTCCGAGTCGTCCGCGGCCAGGACGGCCGGGTATGCTCCGCGCTCGTGCGCAACCCCTTCAATTCCCAGCTCTGGCGGAACGCGGCATTCGCGCGGGTCTGGACGGCGGCGACCGTCTCGATCTTCGGCTCGCTGATCACGCGGATCGCGCTGCCCCTTGCCGCGATCCTCATCCTCGGATCGGGAGCGCTCGAGGTGGCCATCCTGCGCAGCCTCGACCTGGCGGCGACCCTGCTGGTCGGGCTGGTCGCGGGCGCCTGGGTCGATCGGCTCCGTCGACGCCCGGTACTGATCTGGGCGGATCTCGGGCGAGCGGTGTTGCTCGCGTCCATCCCGCTGGCGTTCGCCCTGGGCGTGCTGACCTACTGGCAGCTCCTGCTGGTGTCCGGGCTGGCGGCGATCCTGACCACCTTCTTCGATTCGGCCAGCAATGCCTACCTGCCGACCATCGTCGAGCGCGAGCGCCTCGTCGACGCCAACGGCGCACTCGCCGCGAGCGGTTCGGCAGCCGAATTCATGGCCTTCGGGATCAGCGGCTTCCTGGTCCAGCTGCTCACGGCGCCCTTCGCGATCGCGATCGACGCGCTGTCCTTCGTCGCGTCCGCCCTGCTGCTCGGGTCGATCCGCCGGCGTGAGGCGGCACCCCCGTCGCCCGAGGATCGCGAGCCCGTGCTCGACGAGATCCGAGAGGGCCTCCGCCTGGTCGTGCACGACCCCGTCCTGCGCGGATTCGCCGGAGCCCAGATGGCGCTGCACGCCCTGTGGGGCGTCTTCGGTGCGACCTGGTTCCTCTTCGTCCTCGATGAGCTCAGGCTGAACGCCGCAACGCTCGGGGTCATCGCCGGGATCGGCGGGTTCTCGTCGTTCGTCGGAGCGGTGGTCGCGTCGCGAGCCACGGGGCGCTGGGGCATCGGCCCGGTGGCCATCGGAGCGATGCTCCTAACCGCCGGTGGCAACGCCTTCATCCCGTTGGCGCCGGCGGGCCTGCCGCTGATCGCGATCGCCTGCCTGGTCATGCAGCAGCTGGTGGCCGACTCGGCCGCCACCGTCTACGACATCACCGAGGTCTCCGTGCGCCAGACCCTCGTCCATGACCGCGCGCTCGGCCGTGTCACCTCCACCTTCCATGTGGCGGCGGTGATCGCGCAGCTGGCCGCAACGCTCGCCGCCGGTCTCCTGGCCGAACAGATCGGGCTCCGCGCGACGTGTTGGCTGGCACCGCTCGGCGGGCTCGCCGGAGCGGCGATCCTGTGGGCGTCGCCAGTCCGTCGCCTGCGCACGGTAGTGGTCCCGGAGCCGGGGACGGTGCCGCGCGGACCGGGTACGCTGGCCGAGGCCGCGGCGATCGTCGTCGAAGTCGAGCGAGACCAGCCGGTTGGCGGCTGAACGTCGGTCAGGCGAACAGCGCCGCCACGAACGCCTCGGGATCGAACGGGATCAGGTCGGCCACGCCCTCGCCCACACCGACAAAGCGAACCGGCACGCCGAGCGCGTGCTCGATCGCGAACACGATCCCGCCCTTGGCCGTCGAGTCGAGCTTGGTCAGGACGATCCCGGTCAGGCCGACCGCTTCGTGGAACGCCTTCGCCTGGGCGAGCCCGTTCTGCCCGGTCGTGGCGTCCAGGACGAAGAGCGTCTCGGGCGTGCCACCCGGCAGCCGCTTGTCGATGACCCGCCGGACCTTCGCCAGCTCGTCCATCAAGTTCGTCCGGGTGTGCAGGCGGCCGGCTGTGTCGGCGATGACCAGGTCGGCACCGCGAGCCACGGCGGCATCGAGCGCGTCGTACACGACGGCGCCTGGATCGGCGCCCGGGGCATGGGCCACGACCTGCACACCAGCGCGATCGGCCCAGATTCGGAGCTGCTCGATGGCAGCGGCCCGGAAGGTGTCCGCCGCGGCCAGGATCACGGAATGCCCCTCGCCGGCGTAGCGGCTCGCGAGCTTCCCGATCGTCGTGGTCTTGCCGGTTCCGTTGACGCCAACGATGAGCAGGACGGCAGGACCACCGGACACGGTCGGGCGCGGCGCCCACTCGAGATCGCGAGGGACGAGCAGCGCGGCGAGCTCCGTGCGGATGGCCGCCTCCGGTCCGCCGGGGTCGCGACGTGCCCGAGCCCGCTCGACGAGGTCGATGGCCAGCGCCGCTCCGACGTCGCCGGCGATGAGCGTCTCCTCGACCTCATCCCACGACGGGCTGTCGACCTCCCCGCCACCGAGCAGCCCACGCAGCCTCGACATGAACCCACCGCGGGTCCGCTGGAGCCCCGCGTCGAGATTGGCTGCGACGATTGGCATCGCGACCGCCGTCCCGGCGGCGATCTCGACGGAAGGTGGCCCCTCGTCCCCGACCGGATCGCCGAAGTCGGCCGGATCCGGTTCCCAGCTGGTCGCGGCCGTCTCGGGTTCGATGTCCGGCGCGGTCGTCCCCGGCTCGGCGTCCGCCGATTCCGGTCCCTCGGCCGCCTCCGTCTCTTCGGTTCGCCGCCAGAAGCGCATCGATTCGCTCCGTCAGCCCGCTGGGGCGAGCTCGGGACGGTCCCGCGCGGCGAGCGCCTGGGCTTCGTCGAGGCGCAGGCTGATCACCCGGCTGACCGAGTCGTCGCCCGAGGTCACGCCGTACAGCGCGTCGGCGGCCTCGATGGTCCCGCGGTTGTGGGTGATGACGATGAACTGCGTCGTGTGGGCAAGGCCTCGCAGGGCGTCGGCGAACCGGCCGATATTTGCCTCGTCCAGCGCGGCGTCGACCTCGTCGAGGACGCAGAACGGGACCGGCCGGATCTCCAGCATGGCGAACAGGAGGGCGACGGCCGTCAGCGCCCGCTCCCCGCCCGACAGCATCGCCAGCGCCTGCGTCTTCTTGCCCGGAGGCCGGGCGACGATCTCGATCCCGCTCGCGCCGATATCGGACGGGTCGGTCAGGGAGAGGCGTGCGAAGCCGCCGCCGAACAGCTGCTCGAACCGACGCGCGAACGCTGACTCGAGCGCCTGGAACGTGGACTGGAACCGGTCCGAGATCAGGGCGTCGAGCTCATCGATCAGGTCCCGGGTCTTGGTGATCGCCTGGCGGAGGTCCGCGGACTGGCCCTCGAGGCGCTCCAACCGCTCCTTCAAGGTGGCGTACTCGTCCACCGCATACGGATTCACGGCACCGAGCTCGTGGAAGCGCCGGCGCAGCTGGCCGAGTCGGATCGCGCTCGGGACCGGCTCGGTCGGCGGGCGGTCCGACCAGATCGGCGCGACCGCGGCGAGTGCCGCCTCGAGGGCGGCTACCTCGTCCGACTCGCCGGCTTCCTCGACGCTCGACGGCGCCGATGGCGGACGGAGCTCGGCTTCGATCCCGGCCACGGCGTCTAACCGGGAGATCCCGAGCGGGCCGATGCCGGCCAGCTCGGCGATCGCTCCCTCGCGCAGCGCATCGAGACCCAGCCGTGCCTCCAGATCGGCGTGATCCGCCTCCCGCAAGCGTTCGTCCGCGACACGAAGTCGGTTTCGCGCGTCGCCCGCGTCCTGCTCGGCGGTCGTCAGTCGCTCCCGATCCACCGCGTCCGCGGCGCGCGTGGCCGACAGCGCCTCCCGCGCCGCCAGCTCGCGCTCGGCAGTCGAGGCGATCTCCTCGCGCAGCGCGTCGATGGCCTCGGCCTGCGCTCGTTCGCGATCACCCAGCGCCGCCAGGTCCCGGTCGGCACGCGCCACCCGCTCCTCGGCCAGCTGGGCGGACGCCTCCGCGCGGGCTCGGCGGTGCTCCGCCTCGCGGCGCGACGCTTCGCTCGAACGGACGTCCTCGGCCAATCGGTCGCGCCGAGCCCGGAGGTCGGCGGCGCGCGACTCCCAGACCGCGATCGCAGCCCCGTCCGGCGTCACAGGACCCGTGCCCGGGTCAGCACCGGGAGCGTCCGCCGGCGTCTGGCCGCTCAGCGTCGCGGCCATGTCCCGCGCCCGCTCCAGCTCGGCGGACAGCCGCTCGGCCTGGGCCTCGTGCCAGGCCGATTCGCGGACGACGGCCTCCAGCTGGCGGGCCACCAGCCGCTCAGCTTCCTCGGCCGATCGCCGCGACCCGGTCGAGCGGCTCTCCTCGGCACGGGCCGCCTCGACGCGCGACGACGCGCCATCGGCTTCGGTCCCGGCCAGGCGTGCGGCCTCACGACCACGTTCCATCTCCGCCACGAGCTCGGCGACCTCGCCGGCCAGGCGGGCGGCTTCTGCTCGTCGCTCCAGGACCGACTCTCCGGAGCCGAATCTGACCCCGACGTCGGTGACGGCGGCGCCACCGTCTCGCGGGACCGCGACCCAGCCAGGTGGCAGCACTGGCTGGATGGCCAGGCAGGCGGCGAGATCGGGAAGCCACGCGCAGCGAGCCAGAAGTCTGCGGGCGGCTCCCAGTGAGTCGCGCCGGACGGCCGAGTCGAGGACGCCACCTCCGACGGCCGTGAGCCGTTCCCGGAATCGCCGCTCGCGGCCATCGGCGGCCGTCGCGCTCGAGGCGGCACGTTCCGCGACCACGAGCGAGCCGCGCTCCGAGGCCAGCGAGGCTACGGCATCGGCGTCGACGACATACGCTCGCGTCGCCTCGGCCAGGGCGGTCTCTGCGGCCGTGCGCAGCTCAGGCGCGATGACCAGGTCCTCGTCGAGGCGCAGGCCGCCGAGCCGTCGGGCGGCGCGGGCGATGCCACGAGCCTCTTCCTCGGCGAGTCGGGACTCGAGGGCGGACAGCCTCGCACGAGCGGCCGCCAGCCTGGCCGCCCTGCCAGCGACGCGTTCATCGGCGGCGACGGCGACAGCGACGGCGAGACCGGCTCGTTCCCGCGCGGTCGCGTGGTCAAGGATCGCGCCACGCTCCGCCTCCAACGCCGCCTCGAGGCGCGCGCCCGCCGAATCGAGCTCCAGCTCGAGCTGACCGCGCCGTTGCCCCGCTGACGCTGCCTGATCGCGCGCTTCGGCCACCCGTCGCTCTGCGTCTGCCAGCCGCCGCTGGGCGGTGGCGATCTCGGCCTGCCGCGTGGCCGCCGCCCTTCGCAGGGCTGCCAGCTCCTGCCCGTGGGCCTGCGTTGCACTGCGCAGCCCGGCGAGCTCCGCAAGCGCGTCGGCCAGCTCACGCTCCGCCTCGACGAGGGCCGCGTCGAGCTCCAGGTCGCGAGCCGGAACCGGCGCGGCGAGCGCGCGCCGGGCCGCAACGAGCTCGGTCTCGGCTGCGGCCCGCTCGTCGTTCGAGCGACGTCGCTCGCGACCGAGCGCCTCGGCCTCCGACAGCAACCTCGCCTCGCTGAGGCGCGCTTCCGTGGCGCTCACCCGGGCGAGGTCGTGCGCCTCGCGCCGATCGCGCTCGAGGGCGGTCCGGGCGGCCAGCTCGCGCGCCAGGGCCGCCGCGGTCGCCTCGAAGGCCCCGAGCTCGCCCAGCAGTCGATCGACCTCGCCGCGCGCTTGATCGCGCGTCCCGGCGGCCGCGGCGACGCGTCGCGCCGCTTCGTGCCATCGCTCGTGCATCGAAGCCAGCAGGGCCGTCACCAGCTCGCCGGCCGTGGTGTCCCGGCTCGCCTGCTGCTCGGCCTGGGCGGCCAGCCGCCGAGCCTGCGGCCGGAGCTCGGCGAGGATGTCCTCCACCCGGGCGAGGTTGGCCTCGGATTCGGTCAGCTGTTCCTCAGCGTGACGACGTCGCCGTTCGTGCCGACGGACGCCGGCGACCTCGTCGAACAGCGGGCGGCGCTCCTCCGGTCGCAGGGCGAGGGCCTGGTCGACCATCCCCTGGCCGATGAACAGGAAGGCATTGTCCGCAAGGTGCGCGGCATCGAGCAGGTCGACCAGGTCACGCAACCGGACGCGCGACTTGTTGAGCAGGTAGTCGTTCTCGCCCGAGCGGTAGAGCCGCCGGCCGAGCTCGAGGACCTGGAAGTCGACCGGCAACAGGCCGTCGGCATTGTCGATGACCAGGGTGACGTCGGCCATCCCCTGTGCCGCTCGCTTCTCGGAGCCGGCCCAGATGACGTCTTCGGCCTTGCGCGATCGAAGGGCCCGACCTTGCTCGCCAAGCGCCCAGCGGAGCGCGTCGGCGAGGTTGCTCTTCCCGGAGCCATTGGGACCCACGACGGCGCTGATCCCTCGACCGAACTCGATCGTGGTCCGCTCTGCGAACGATTTGAACCCATGCAGGCGAAGCGCCAGCAGGCGGGGCTCGGCCACGGGCTTCGGCAGTTCCGAGCCCAGCAGGCCGTCGCCGTTCACGGCGCCTTCCCGTCCGATTCGATCATCGTGCGCAGGCGCTCCACGGCCTGCGACGCCGCCGCCGTCTCGGCCGTCCGACGGGACGGGCCTTCACCGGTCCCGAGCAGCCGGCCATCGACCCAGACCTCGATCCGGAACGACTTCTCGTGGTCGGGGCCGGTCGCATCGAGCAAGCGGTAGGACGGCCGTTCGCCCGAGTGACGCTGCGTGTACTCCTGGAGCCGACTTTTCGGGCTCTTCAGCGATCCGATCGGCAGTTCGGCGCTGAGCTCCGGCGCGGCCAGCCCGACCAGCCAGTCGCGTACCAGCGGGAAGCCAAGGTCCAGGTACAGGGCGCCGGCGACCGCCTCGAACGTGGAGGCGAGCAGCGACGGACGGCGCCGTCCGCTCCGCTGCGCCTCGCCTTCGCCGAGCATGAGATAGGCACCGAGCTCGATCCGCCCGGCCAGCCGGGCGAGCCCGACGGTCGACACGATCGCGGCGCGGCGAGCCGACAGGTACCCCTCGTCGTCGCCCGGGTGCCGCGTGTAGAGCGCCTCCGAGATCGCCAGGTTGACCACCGCGTCGCCGAGGAACTCGAGGCGCTCGTTGTGGCCACGGGCGCCTTCGCGATGCTCGTGGTGCCAACTCGAATGGACGAGCGCCTGCTCGAGCAGATCCAGGTCGCGGACGGCGATGCCGAGTCGTTCCGCGAGGGCTTCCGCGGGTCGCACGTGGCCCGCCGTCCGGCCGCGACCCGGCCGGGACTCGCTAGGACGCCCGCTCGTCGATGTAATCGACGGCATCCTGGACGGTGCGGATCTTCTCCGCGTCCTCGTCCGAGATCTCCGTCCCGAACTCCTCTTCGAGGCTCATGATGAGCTCGACGAGATCGAGCGAGTCGGCGTTCAGGTCATCGACGAACGACGCCTCGGGCTTGACCTCATCCTCGTCGGCGCCGAGTTGCTCGACGACGATCTTCTTGAGGCGCTCGTAGGTGGTTGCCACTGACTCCCTCCTCGGAGTTTGGTGCTGTTGCCGTCTGACGGGGGCCGCTGGGCTCCGCTGCGATCTTCCCGAGGACGCCATTCATGAGGCGCCGCATGGGGTCTCCACTGTAGGTGCGTGCCAACTCGACCCACTCGGCGATGGCCACCCGGGCCGGCGTGGCCGAGTGTAGCACCTCGGATATGGCGGTACGGAGCAGCGCCCGGTCCATCCGGGCCAGGCCGGTCACCGGATACTGGGGTGCCCGACGGGTGATTTCCGCGTCGATCGCGTCGCGGTGCGCCATCTCTGCGGCCACCAGCTCGCGAGCCAGCTCGGCCGCATTCGCGTCACGGGTCTCGGCCGCCAGGTGGCGCTCCAGGACCGAGTCAGCGGTCCGCTGGCCGAAGTCCGCTTCGAAGATCGCCGCAAGCGCGAGCCGCCGACCGGTCCGGCGGCCGCGGACCCGGTCAGCCCCCGACGCCATCGATCAGGACGGTCACCGCCCCGAGCTCCAGGCCGAGCAGCCGCTCCACCGTCGCCGTCACCGCGGCACGCACCTGGCCGGCCAGGGGCCCAAGCGCCTGCCCGGGGCGCGCCACGATCCAGGTGCGAACGAGAACCCGATCATTGCGCAACTGCACGGATACGGCTGGCCCACCGAGCGCCCGGCGCCAACCGGGACCACCCCGTCCGAGCCTCGCGACGCCCGGAACCTCGAGCGCCGCCAGGCACACGAGGTCCACGATCACGCCCTTTCCGACCGTCAGTTGCGGGCCGTTCACGATGCCTCCCTAGCGCTTGCCCGCGCCGGTGCCGTGGCCGCGAGCGACTCGGCGATCAGCTCCGGCACCCGGGTCCGGGCCGTCGTCGCCGCTACGTCGCAGGCGAAGCCGATCATGCGCCGCCGGGCTCGTCCGTGGGTGATGATGACCGTCCCGCGGACGCCGAGCAATGTCGAGCCGCCGGTCCGTTCGTAATCGAAGACGTGCCGGATCCGCTTCACGCCCGGTCGCAGCAGCAGGTACGCCAGACGTCCGCGGAGTGAGCCCTCGAGCTCGCCCCGCCACAGGTCGAAGATGAAGCCGGACAGGCCCTCGAAGAATTTGATGACGACGTTCCCGAGAACCGCATCGCAGACCACGACGTCGGCGAGGTGGCGGGGCAGGTCCTTGCCTTCGACGTTGCCCTCGAAGCGCAGGCCGGACGCGTCGAGCAATTCGGTGGCGCGCTGAATGCGGGCGTCGCCCTTGCCCTTCTCCTCGCCGATCGACAGCAGCGCGACGCGCGGGCTGGCCACGCCCAGCACGCGCTCGGCGAAGATCGCGCCCATTCGGGCGAACTGCACGAGGTTCTCGGGAGTCGAATCGGGGTTCGCGCCGATGTCGAGCAGGACCATCGGGCCTGACGCGGTCACCATCTGGACGGCGAGCGCCGGGCGGTCGACGCCGGGCAGCCTGCCGAGCCGGAGCACCGCGGCCGCCATGCCTGCACCCGTATGACCGGCCGTCACGACGGCGTCGGCCTCGCCCCGTCGCACGAGCTCCATGGCGACCAGGATCGTCGAGTCCTTCTTCTCCCGAAGGGCCAGCGCCGGGTGCTCGTCCATGGCGATCACCTGGGACGCGTGCACGATCGACACGTTGGCCGGCAAGCTGCTTCCGGCGGCTGCGCGGATCGCCGACTCGTCGCCGACCAGGATCAGCCGATCATCGGGATGGCTTCGGGCGTGGTCCAGGGCGCCGGGGACGACCTCGGAGACGCCGTGGTCGCCGCCCATCGCATCGACGGCGACGCGAACTCCATCGCCCCCCGCTCGCAGCGACGCGGGCTGCGGTCCGGTCACCGCGTCAGCGCGCGGTGTCGTCAGGGGCGGCGGCGGGCTTGAGCTCGATGGCGAGTCGACCGTTGTGGTAGCCGCAGTTGGGGCAGACATGATGCGGCAGCTTCATCTCGTGGCAGTGCGAGCACTCCTCGAGAGACGGCAGCTCGATGGCGAGATGCGCGCGACGCTCACCCTGACGGGCATGCGAGACACGTCGCTTGGGTACACCCATGGGGTCCTGGTTGCTCCTGTCGTGAGGTCATCGCGACTCGCGATGCGTGGACGGGTTCGGGTTGCGCGGGTCCGACGGCGCGAGCCCGACCGACGGCGGAGTCTAGCGCGAATCGGGTGCCTTCGTCAGTCGCCGCCCGCCCTGAACCCGCGCAGGGCCTCAAGGCGCGGGTCGATCTCATCGTCGGGATGATCGTGCACCCCTTCGTCCAGACGACCGCCGCAGGCGATGCACAGGCCCGGACAGTCCGGCCGGCACAGCGAGGCGATCGGCTCGGCCAGCTGGATCGCCTCGCGAACCGAGGTCTCCAGATCAAGCTCGTGATGATCGCTCAGGCGCAACACGTCCGGCTCGTCAGCGACCGCCAATGGGCGGCCCGTTGCCAGGTCGATCGACGGCAGGTACTCCTCCTGCAGCGCGAGGTCGACGGCCAGCGCGATCTCGCGCAGGCAGCGACTGCACTCGAGGTCGAGCGCGGCATGCAGGTCGGAGGCGACCAGGATCCCGCGGTTGGTCCGGGACAGTCGGACCCGACCGACGATTGGTGCGGCCAGGTGGAGGTCCTCGCCGAGGTCGATCGTCACGCCGTCGATCTCGTAGGTACGCTCGGCGCCGTTCGGCTCGCCGAGGAGTCCGGCGACGTTCCAGAGGAACGCCTCACCGGACGCGGGCAGGGTCATCTCGGGGCCTGGGACGGCTCGGCCGCCTCGTCCTCCCACCGCTCGTCGACGCCCTCGTCCTCCGGCCGGCTCGTCTCGATCACCTCGAGCGAGGCGCGCCGCTCGTCCAGCAGGACGATCCCCTTCTTGATGCTCTGGAGCGTCTTGACCACGTCCCCCTCGAGCCCGACGAGGACGCCCACCGCGTACTCGTCCGCACCGCGGCGGATCTCGTCGGCATCGGCGTGCGCGTCGGCGATGATCTGCCGGCTGAGCGCCTCGGCGGCCTGGGTGAGGCCGCGCTCGTCGATCAGGAACGCCGCCTGCTCCTGCGCCTTGGCCACGATCCGCTCGGCCTCGTCCTGGGCCTTCTCGATGATCCGCTCGCCCTCGGAATTGATCCGCTTGGCGGCCCGGACCTCCTCGGGGACGGCCACGCGCAGCTCGTCGATCAGTCCCAGCGCGGCGTTCTGGTCGAGCACCACGTTGGTGGTCAGCGGCAGCTTCTTGCCGTTCGCGATCAGCGACTCGAGGCGCTCGACGAGGAAGATGATGTCGATGGGTTGGCCCTCCCGGCACTCGGCCCGCTCGGTCGGGTCGCGCCGCGTCGATTATGGCACGCGGGCTCGGCCTCAGCGGCCCTTGACCGCCTGGTCGAGGGCCGATATCGCGGCGGACGGGATCATTGTCGACACATCGCCGCCAAAGGATGCGATCTCGCGGACGAGGCTCGAGCTGACGTAGCCGTTGCCGACGGACGTCATGAAGAAGACCGTATCGACCTCGGGTGCCAGCACCCGGTTGTTGTGCGCGAGCTGCAGCTCGGTCTCGAAATCGCTGATGGCCCGGAGGCCGCGTACGATCGCCCCGGCGCCCCGGGCGCGACAGAGGTCGACCGTCAGACCGTCGAAGGCCTCGACCTCGATGCGATCGAGCGGAGCGCCATCGTCGAGGAGGGCGTCCCGGATCACGCGGATCCGCGTCTGGACGTCGAGCAGCGACGCCTTGCGCGGGTTCGCGAGCACGGCCACGATCAGCCGCTCGAAGACGTTCGTGGCGCGCCTGATGATGTCGAGGTGGCCGTTGGTGATCGGGTCGAACGAGCCGGGATAGACCGCGACGCTGTTCATCCGTCCTCCTGACGCCGGTAGAACGTCAGCGCCGTCTCGCCGAAGCGGCGCGCACGCTCGGATGCTAGCAGCCCGACCCTGGCCGGCGGTTGATCGCGCCAGAAGTGCTTGACCACGACTCGGGCGCCGTCATGGAGCGGCGCTTCGGGGGCGCCGAGCCAGGCGAGGACGCGGTCGCGGAGCTCGATGTCGGCGTAGGGCGGGTCTACGAAGACGATGTCGAATGGCACGCTCTCGGCCGCGCGGCGACCCGCGAAGGCCGTCACGTCCTCCCGCTCGACACGCGCGCGCGGATCGCTCAGGCCGGTCGCCGTGAGGTTCGCCTGGATGATCGACGTTGCGGTCGCATCGCGTTCGACGAACACCACCGAGGCGGCGCCGCGTGAGAGGGCTTCGATGCCGGCCGCGCCGCTGCCGGCGAAGAGGTCCAGGACACGGGCTCCCGGGAGATCGGGCTCCAGGATCGCGAAGAGCGTCTGCTTGACTCGATCGCCCAGCGGCCGGGTCCCGGGGCCCGGAGCCTTGAGCCGGACCCCGCGCGCCGCTCCGGCGATGACGCGGCCGGCGTCAGCCACGGACGCACCCTCGTCGAGGCGAGTCGCGTCGGGTCGGTCGGGCACCCCGCGGCAGGCCGCGCGACGACCGCACTACCACGGCCAACCGGGCCTCCACCGCTCGACGGTTGCGTCCAATGCAAGTTGCCGAGCGTCGCTTGCGTTGGATGCACCTATCGTCGGATGAACCCCGGCGACCTGTCGGGCCGAAGCGCTGAACGCAACGGACGAGTTGGTTCGGGCTGCTCGATCAGTCGTGCTCCCTCGAAGCTCTCGAGAACCGGCTCGACCATGGATGGGTCGGAAGGAGCACGCGCCGTGGTGCGCTTCGGCTCGCGGTAGTCGACGGTGCAATAGCGGATCACGTCCGGAGGATTCGCGACTTGCCACACCGGCGGCAAGTGGCGTAGCCATACGTCGATCGGGAAGATCAGCAACAACAGGACGAGGAAGACGAGGAAGACGAGCAAGACCGCGATTGGCGTCCGAATGTCCGCCTCTTCCCGGGCGAATAGATCGATCTGCTGGCGGTCGATCACATTCGACCATGACGCTCGGCGCCCAGATCATGCGCCGCTCGCCGGTTCGCCGGTCGCGACGCGACGGAGCCAGCCCGTCTCGAGCTCCGCGGTCAGCGCGGGCTGTGGCGGCTGCAGCCGGCCCGATGCGTCGAGCATCGACTCGGCATGGGTCCGCGCCCGAACGGCCAGCTCGCGATGGGCCGGATCCTGGAGCGAGGCGACGCGGAGCTGGGGAAGGCCGCTCTGGACCAGGCCAAGCACGTCGCCCTCTCGGCGCAGTTCGAAATCACGCTCCGCCAGCTCGAACCCATCGCGCAGTTCGGCGACCGCCTTCAATCGAGCCTGGGCCACCTCGTCGGTCGAGTCGGAGACGAGGACGCAGAACGACTCGACCAGGCCGCGCCCGACCCGGCCGCGAAGCTGATGGAGCTGCGCCAGCCCGAACCGGTCCGCGCCCTCCACGATCATCATCGTGGCGGCCGGAACGTCCACCCCGACCTCGACGACCGTCGTGCCGACAAGGACGTCCAGCTCGCCGTCGCGGAAGCGCCCCATCTCCGCATCGCGGGCGGCCGGTTTCATCCGCCCGTGGACCAGGCCGACGCGGAGCGGTGCCAGGACTTCGGTGAGACGCACCGCCTCACTCTCGGCGGCGACGGCGCCTTCGTCATCGTCGCTCTCCTCGATGAGCGGCACGACGACGAACGTGCGATGGCCGGCCGCTGCTTCGTCGCGGACCTTGCGCCAGGTGCCATCCAGCTCGGCCGCCCGCCGGATCCCCGTTCGGATCGGCACGCGACCCTCGGGCGGCGTCCGAAGGTCCGTCACGTCGAGGTCGGCGTAGAGCACCTGGCCAAGGGTTCGCGGGATCGGCGTCGCGGTCATCAGCAGGACGTGCGGGACACGCCCGCCGGCCTTTGCCTCGAGCTGGCCGCGCTGGTCCACGCCGAATCGATGCTGCTCGTCGATGACGACGAGGCCGAGGTCACGGAACGAGACGGACTCCTGGATGAGCGCGTGGGTGCCGACGACCACGCTCGCCTGCCCCGAGCGGATGGCCTCGGTTGCCTTGGCCTTCGTGTCGGCCGGCAGTGACCCGGCCAGGAGCGTCACCCCGAGGCCGAGCCCGTCGAGCAGGCCGCCGATGGTCTCCAGGTGCTGCCGGGCCAGCAGATCCGTTGGTGCCAGCAGCGCACCCTGGAGTCCGGCCCGCGCGGCGGCGGCGAGGGCATACGCCGCCACCGCCGTCTTGCCCGAACCGACGTCGCCCTGGAGGAGCCGGAGCATCGGCGTCGATTGCGCCACGTCATGGCGGATCGCGCTCATCGACGTGGCCTGATCGGCGGTCAGCTCGATCGGCCGGCCGATCCTGGCCGTCAGCGAGTCGACGATGGACGTCCTGATGGCCGCGTCCGAGGTGTCGTCGACCGCGACCAGCGGGGCCGCCTCCCGCCCGCGTTGCCGGCGGCGGGCGACCATCCCGAGCTGCAGGGCCAGCAGCTCGTCGAAGGCGAGGCGGCGCAGGGCGGCATCGCGACCCTCGAACGAGTCGGGGTAGTGGGCCTCCTCGATGGCCCTTGCGATGGGCACCAGGCCTTCGCCCGCGCGGATCGGCTCCGGGAGGTATTCCGGGTAGGCGTGACCCGCCTTGTCGAGCGCTTCGCGGATCGCGAGTCGCAGTCGCGCCGCGGTCAGGCCGGCCGTCAGCGGATAGACCGGGACGATCCGGCCGGCATGCAGCACTTCCGTGTCTGCAGCGACCGTCTGGAACTCGGGGTTGTCGAAGGTGAGGCGACGGCCGAAGCGCTTGATCCTGCCCGAGACGACGATTTCGCCGCCCACGCGCAGGCGGCGCTCGATGAACCGGCGGCCGAACCAGGTGGCATCGACGCTGCCGGTCTCGTCCTCCAGTCGCGCGATCGTGCGCTGGACGCGGCGCCGGAACGTGGGCTCAACTCGCACGTCGGCGACACGGACACGCGCCGACACCACGGTCCCGTCCTCCGTCCACACCAGATCACCCAGGTGACGCATCTCGCGCAGGTCGTCGTAGCGGCGTGGCAGGTGGAAGAGGAGGTCGCCGACCGTGTAGAAGCCGAGCCGGATGCCCGCCCGGCGAAGAAGCGCACCAGCCGCGAGCCCTGATCGCCCCAATGGGGCCGACAACACCGCCACCGGTTCGGTCGGGATCGGCACCGGAGTCGCTGCCCTGGCCATGGCTATTCGGCGGAGATCAGGTACCGGTAAAACGGCTGGCCGCCGTGCCGAACCTCGACGTCGACCGCCGGCAGGATCGAGCCGATCCGGCGGGCCATGGTCTCCGCCTCGGCCAGGTCGGCACCGTCGCCGTAGAACAGCGTGATGAGCTCGAACCCGGCAGCCAGCGCGGAGACGGCAGCAAGGACGCACTTCTCGCGATCGCCGTCGGCCGCGACAAGACCGTCGTCCGGATCGAGCGCGATGGTCTGGCCGCGCTTCACCTTCCGACCGCCGATCGTGGCGTCCCGGACGGCTTCGGTGACGACGAGCGTCTGGATGGCCCTGGCCGCTTCGGTCATCTGGCTGACATTCCCCGTGGCATCGAGGTGCGGGTCGAGCGCCAGAAGCGCGGCAAATCCTTCCGCCGCGTTCCGTGTTGGGACGACGGCGACGGGGCGCTTCGTCATCGAGGCGACCTGGCGAGCGGCCAGGACGACGTTCGGGTTGTTGGGCAGGACGATGACCTCGCGCGCGCTGACACCTTCGATCGCGCTGAGGAGCTCGCCGGTGCTGGGGTTGGCCGACTGCCCGCCGTGGACGACGCCGGCGACCCCGAAGTCACGGAAGATCGCGGCGAGCCCGTCGCCGGCAGCGACCGCCAGGACCCCCAGGGCCGGCAGGTCGACCGCGGTCGACCTCCCGTTGCCATCCGACGAGGTCGCGGGCGTCACGCCGGTGAACTCAGCGGCTCTCGTCTCCCGGACGTCGCGTGCCTGGTGGTCCAGGTTGTCCACGCTGATCCGGCTCAGGGTGCCCAACGTCAGCCCGTAGCCGATGACGAGGTCCGGCCGCTCGTTGTGGACGTGGATCTTGAGCGCACGGGCGTCGCCGGCGACCAGGACTGAATCCCCAATCGACTCGAGATGGTCGCGGATCGCATCCAGGTCGAGCGCGCCCAGGTGATCGGGCTGCAGGAGGAACATCGTCTCGTAGCCGAACCCTTCGTCGGCATGGGCGACGAGCGTCGAGACCTTGGCGCCCTGTCCCGCTCTCGACCGACCCTTCGCCGCCCCGACGCGCGACCGCTCGGCGAGATGGAGCATGGCGCCCTGCAGGAGCCGGTAGAGACCCTGGCCACCGGAATCGACCACGCCGGCCTCGCGCAGGATCGCCAGCAGGCTGGGCGTGCGGGCCACCGATCGCTCCGCCGCCTCGACCGTCGCGCCAAGCACGGACTCGATGTCCGGATCTCGCTCCGCGGCCGTCACCGCGGCCGCGGCCGACTCTCGGATGACCGTCAGGATCGTGCCCTCGACCGGCTTCGCGACCGCGCCGTACGCCGTCCGCGCGCCTTCCGACAGGGCGTGTGCGAGATCCAGGCCGTTGAACCGCGCCTTGCCGCCGAGCGCCTCGGCCATGCCCCGGAAGATCTGGCTGGTGATGACCCCCGAATTGCCTCGGGCGCCCATCAGCGCACCGAAGCTGATCGCTGCTCCGACGCGGTCGGCTGGCTGCCCGGCGACGACATCCGCTTCTTCGAGGGCCGCCCGCACCGTCGCCAGCATGTTCGAACCGGTGTCGCCGTCGGGGACCGGATAGACGTTGAGCGCGTTGATTTCCTCAACGTGGGCCTCAAGGTTCGCGACCGCGGCTCGGAAGGCCTCCAGCAGGCCCGGACCATCGCAGGCCCGTCGGGCCATCAGGCGACGTCCGTGCCGCTGTCCGCGAGATCCCGTGGGCCGATCGTCCCTGCGGCAGCCGGGAGGACCGCCGGCGGCGCCACACCCGGGCTGAAGCGGAGGCCGCCGACATGGATCGTCAACCGGCCGGCCTCGCGCCCGAGCGCACGCCGAAGCGCGTAGCGCACGGCGGAGTCGACCTGCCGGGCGACCTCGGCGATCGGGACGCCGTAGGCGACGGTCAGGTCCAGCTCGATCTCGAGGCCGTCGTCGAGCCGGACATGGATGCCTGGCTGGCGCAGGCCCAGCCGGCCAAGGAGTCGCTCGAGCGGCGACGCGGCGAAGCCGGTGACCCCGTATGAGCCAAGCGTGGCCGCCCGGATGACGTCGACGAGAGCGCGACGGGTCACCACGGATCGGCCGGGCATCATGTGGGTTGGCACGCGGCCGCTCTCCTCCTCTGTACGGGATCCGCCGCCGGCTGACGTCGGCAGCCGAACGCGGGGCGCCTTGGGCCGTGTGCTATTCTACCGCTCCGTTCGGGCCCCACCGGGCTCCACGCTCCAGCAGACTTCCTGAGGACCACGAATGGCCCGTTCCTGTGCAATCTGCGGCAAGGTCTCGATGGGCGGCTTCAACCCGCAGTCGTCGGGCATGAACCGCGTCCGCGCTCATCGTCGCATGCAGCCCAACCTGCAGCCCCTGGTCATCGCCCAGAACGGTAACCCGACCAGGGCGCTCGTCTGCACCCGCTGCCGACGCACGCAGCTCAAGGCCGCCAAGTAGCGCCGTCGCCGCCGACGCGGCGCGGGCTCACAGCAGATCCTCTCCGACCGGTCGCCTCGGCGGCCGGCTCTTCGTGTACGGCCGGTCAGCGCAGGTCCGTGTCGAGCCAGATCGTGAACGGGCCGTCGTTGACGAGCTCGACCAGCATCTCGGCGCCGAACCGTCCGGTCGCGGTCCGGACCCCGAGCCGAGCAAGGGCGTCGGCGAATGACGAGTAGAGCCGTTCGGCCTGCTCGGGTGCCGCCGCCCCGGTGAAGCCCGGCCGGCGTCCCCGGCGTGTGTCCGCGTAGAGCGTGAACTGGGACACGACCAGGGCCGCGCCCCCGGTGTCGAGCAGCGAGCGATTGGTCCGACCCGCATCGTCGCGGAAGATACGCAGCTCCGCCACCGTCCGGGCGAGGTCGTCGGCGACGGCCTCGGTGTCGGCCGGACCCACGCCGAGCAGGACCACGAGGCCCCCGCCGATCTCGCCGACGATCTCGCCATCGGATCCTCCGACACGAACCTCGGCGCGAGTCACGCGCTGGAGCAGCGCCCTCACGGGTGGCTGGGCGGCGCGATGACGCCACGTTCGCGGATGAACGCCTCGCGCCACGCCTTGGCCTCGCCGAGGTAGCGATCTCGGGCGGCAGCGTGGCGTTCGATCACGACGGCCTCGACCATGGCCGGCACCAGCAGGTCGTAGTCGCGTACGCCATCGGGGTTCATCCCGCCGTCGCCGCGCAGCATGACGACCGGGATGCCGCCGGCCTCGATCTCGTCCATGAACCGGTGGGCGAGATGCTTGGGTAGTGCGGTGAACGTCACCATTCGGTCGCGCGGGATCGGCGGCACACCCCCGTTGAGCTCGTACTGGTAGCCCTCGTCGGCCAGCGCCTTGATCAGGCGGATCTCGCGAGCCATGTCGCGGCCCTTGGCGAAGAGGGCCGAACCCACGACGAGGACGTCGACGCCCATGCCGCCGACGAGCTCCGCCGTCTCGCGGTTGACGCCGCCGTCGACGTGCACCTCGCCTCCATACACCTTGTGGCGGAGCAGGTCGCGGGCGGCCAGCAGCTTCTCGCCAGCGACATCGCGCATGAACGCCTGCCCACCGAACCCCGGCTCGACGGTCATGACCATCACGATGTCCAGGAGCTCGTGGTACGGCTCGAGGGCGGCCAGCGGGGTGGCGGGCCGGAGCGACAGGCCCGCGGCGCGGCCGGCGGCCCGGATCCGCCTCAGGATCGGCGCGATCTCCTCCTCCACTTCGACGTGGAAGGTGACCGAATCGCAGCCGGCCTCCAGGTACTGGTCGAGGTAGCGGCCCGGCTCGCTGATCATCAGGTGCGCGTCGAGAGGAAGATCGGTCCGCTTTCGAAGATGCTTGATCGTCTTCGCGCCGAAGGTGAGGTTCGGGACGAAGTGGCCGTCCATGACGTCCAGGTGGATGCGGTCGGCGCCCGCGGCGTGAAGTCGGCGGACGGCATTGGCGAGGTTCGACAGGTCCGCGTCCAGGATGCTGGCCGCGATCAGCGCCCGACCACCGACCATCGTCAGTCCCCCACCCCGGCCGGCAGGGGTTCGTGGTTCCGCTCGCCAAGGAGCGCGGCGGCACTCTCCGCGATGAGTCGCGATCGCCGGCGGGCGACTGCCGGAGCCGGCGGCTCGCCGGCCCGTTCGGCGGCCAGCTGGCCACATGCCGCCCCGACCTCCTGGCCGCGGTTGCGCCGGATCGTGGTCTGGATCCCGGCCGCTTCGAGCGTGGCGGCGAAGCGCTCGATGACCGGCATCGAGCTGGCTATCCACGGCGTATGGGCGACCGGGTTCATCGGGATCAGGTTGACATGGGCGTGGTCGCCACGGAGCAGGCCGGCCATCGCCTCGGCGTCGACCTCGGTGTCGTTCACGCCCGAGATCATCGTCACTTCGTAGCTGATCCGTCGGCCGGTGGCGCGTGCGTGGTCGCGCGCGGCCCCCACGACCTCCGAGATGGGCCAGCGCCGGTTGAGCGGAACCAGCACGTCGCGCAGCGAATCGCGCGCCGCGTGCAACGAGATGGCGAGCGTAAACTGCGGCCCGAGCGCCGTGAGCCGGCGGATTCCGGGCACGACGCCCGACGTCGACACCGTGATGTGGCGCGCGCCAAGCCCATACCGGTGCCGGTCGTTGAGCGCCTCGATGGCCGCCAGGACGCGATCCAGGTTGAGCAACGGCTCACCCATCCCCATGAACACGATGTTGGTCAGCCGCCGGTTGGTCGAGATCAACCGGCGCGAGGCCGAGCGGACCTGGTCGACGATCTCGGCGGTCTGCAGGTCGCGCCCGAAACCGAGCTCGCCGGTCGCGCAGAACGGACAGCCGACCGCGCAACCGGCCTGGCTGGAGATGCACAACGTATGCCGCTCGCGGGCCCCACGCCGCGCCGGATAGTGCATCAGCACCGACTCGATGAGCGATCCGTCGGCCAACGTGTGGAGCGCCTTCTCGGTCAGACCCTCGTCGCTCACGCGGACGTCCGTCTCGACGAGCGTGTCGAAGCGGAAGGCCGCCGCCAGGTCGCTTCGCAACGCGGCCGGGAGCGTGGCGATCCCTTCCATCGAGGCGATCGTCCCGCCGAAGACCGCCTCGTTGACCTGGCGAGCGCGGTACGAGGGCTCGGCGCGATCGGCCAGCCAGGCGGCCAGGGCCTCGGGCGCGAGTCCGGACAGGCCTGGGAGCGAGATGGGCCCTGCTCCGGCGGTCGCGGCGACATCGGCGACCGCGGTCACCGGCAGGATGGAGCGAGTCATGGTCGGGACGATGCTATCGCAGCGTGACCGGGCGGCCGACCAGCGACGGCGTGCCGCGCCGCGCCGACGCCGCGTCGGTCCGCCGCCTCCCGGCGAGCTGGACGTCGATCAGGCGCAGCCGGCCGTCGGCGGTCGTGAGGGCCAGTCCGTCTCCGTCGGCGACGAGGTAACCCGGCTCGTCGGATGGCTGGCCGGCCGCTACCTTGGCCGCGTGAACGATCAGCCGCCCTTGGCTGGTCTCCACGAAACTCCCCGGCCACGGCTGGTAGGCACGAACCTGGCGCTCCAGCGCGGCCGCGCCGTGGCTCGGGTCCAGCCGGCCGTCCTCACGCCGAAGCGGGCGAGTCAGGCTCACGCCATGCTCCGGCTGGGGTACGGACGGACGGCCGCCGCTGAGCCAGTCGTCGATGACCCGAAGCAGCAGATCGGCGCCGCGACGCGCTGCCTCAGTTTCCAGCTCGGGCGACGTCTCGGTCCCGTCGAGCGGCCACGACTCGCTGGCAATGACCGGTCCGCTGTCGAGGCCCTCGTCCATCTCGATCAGGCTGACGGCGGCGACCGGGTCGCCGGCCGCGATCGTGGCGGCAATCGGGGACGCCCCGCGATGACGCGGCAGCTCGGACGGGTGCACGTTGACGATCCCGTGCCGAGGGACGGACAGGAGCGCCGGCGGGATGATCTGGCCGTAGTCGGCGAGCACGCCGAGATCCGGCTGGAGCGCGGTGATCGCCGCGATGGCCTCCGCCGATCGGACCCGGGTCGGCTGGAGCAACGGCAGACGCAGCTCGCGCGCTCGCCGCGCCACGGGGACCGCGGTCACCTCGCCACGGCGGCCGCTCGGGCGATCCGGGGCGCTGACGACACCGACCAGCTGCAGGTTGGGCGCGGCGACGATCGCCTCCAGGATCGGAACGGCGAATCCGCCGGAGCCCAGGAACAGCGTCCGGGTCCGGGCGGTCCGCGGCGAGTGGTCGCCGCTCACGCGAACGCCGGGGCGTGCTCCTCGGTGCCGGCTGCCTGGGTCTCGTCGTCGTCGGCGCTGCCCGCGCCGACGGGAAGCAGCTCGTCCATCGAATCGAGGTAATCGATGTACAGCTTGCCGTCGAGGTGGTCGAGCTCGTGCTGCAACGCCCGTCCGAGCAGACCGGACCCCGCCAGCTTGATCTTCTTGCCGTGCCGATCCTGGGCGGCGACCCAGACCCGTTCACGCCGCGTCACGTAGGCCACGTAGCCCGGGATCGAGAGGCACCCCTCGAGATCGCGGTCGTCGCCGGTGGATCGCACGATCCGCGGGTTCATCAGCTCGTAGAGATGGTCCTCGACCTCGATGACGCAGGCCTGGAGGGCCTCCCCGAGCTGTGGCGCGGCGAGACCGACGCCGGGCGCGTCGCGCATCGTGTGGGCGAGGTCGTCGAGCAAGCCATGCAGGTACTTGCCGAAACTGTCGACCGGCTTGCCCTTCAGGCGGAGCCGCGGATCACCGAGGAGGACGATAGGTCGGACGCTCATGCCGCGGAGTATATCCAAGCGCCGACGCAGCTCAGGTCGGCGGCGCCTCGGTCTCCGACAGGCTGCCCTCGGCCTCGGCTGTCGCTTCCGGCGGAGGCTGGACCGGCGCCGTCACATCGGGTGCCGCCGGCGCGCTCGCGCGCAGGTCCGCCGCCCAGCTCCGTGACATCGTGGCGAGCTTGCCGCTGGCGTCCGCGGTCACCTCGCCGGCGCGCTTGGCCAGGGGGGCCGCCTTGTCAGCCGCGATCGCTGCGAGCTCGGCCGCGCGGGCCGAGAACTCGCGAACCGACGGCGCAGCGCGCTCGGCCAGCTCGTCGACGGCGTCGCGGACCGATTCGAGGAGGGTCGTCGCGGCGGCACTCGCCGACCCGGCGCCGCTATGGGATGCCGGTGGCGCGGTCCAGGTGAAGGTCTCGTCCGCCATTGGCTCCTCGGGCGGCGGCGGGGTGGTCGATTCGGTCATCGCCGGACTCCTCTGCTTGTGGCGATCCATCGTCGCACGATCCGGCATGGCGGTCATCTGCTGAAGGTCACCGATCAGAGCAGCGACTCCGGATCGACGTCGACGGACCACGGCGCGTCGACGCCACCCTCGAGCAGCGCGACCGGATCGTCGCCCCGCAGGACGACGTTCCAGCGCCAGCGGTCGGCCCGCCTGGCGATATAGGCGGGCGCCGGTCCGACGACCGTGACGCCGCCACCGCGGGCGACCGCCAGCGCATGAAGACGCTCGGCCATCGATGCCGCCTCGCGCTCCGCGGCGCGCGGATCGGCCAGTCCGACCGTGAGCTTGACGAGACGCCCGAAGGGCGGCGAGCCGAACCGCCGGCGCAGGGCCAGCTCGGCCTCGTAGAACGCGTCCCGGCGACCGGTCGCGGCGGCCACGATCGCCGGATGCTCGGGCTGGTAGGTCTGGACGATCGCGTGTCCGGGGCGCGCTCCCCTCCCCGCCCGGCCGATCGCCTGCACGAGCAGCTGGTACGTCCGCTCCGCCGCTCGCTCGTCCGGCAGGTTGAGTGCGATGTCCGATGACACGATTCCGACGAGCGTGACCGCGGGGATGTCCAGCCCCTTCGCAACCAGGCTCGTTCCGACGAGCACGTCGAGGCGACCCTCCGAGAACGCGTCGACCACGCGCTCGGCGGCGCCACGGTGCTCGACGACGTCACGATCGAGCCGGCCGACGCGGAGGCCAGGGAACGTCTCACGGACTTCTCGCTCGAGCCGCTCTGTGCCACCGCCGAGGTAGCGAATTCGTGGCGAGCCGCAGGCCGGGCAACGTGTCGCCACTGGCGCCGCCCGACCGCAGTGATGGCAGCGCAGCGTCGTCCCGGCCTGGTGGTAGACCAGCGGACGATCGCAGTCCGGGCATGCCTGGACGTGACCGCAGTCGCGGCACAGGACGACGGACGCCGTCCCGCGCCGGTTGAGCACCAGGATCGCCTGGTCACCGGAGGCCGCGTCCAGCCCGGCGAGTGCGGCGTTCAAGGACCTGGAGAGCAGCCCGCGCTGCCCCGCGGCGAGCTCCTCCCGGAGGTCCACGACCTCCACCGTTGGAGCCCTGCCGACCGGTCGGAGGTCGAGGATCACCCGGTCGTACTCGCCCGACGCAGCCCGACCAACGCTGTCCACGGCCGGCGTGGCCGAGCCGAGAATGACGGCGGCTCCGGCAAGCGCCGCGAGCTGGATCGCGCAGTCGCGGGCTTGCAGGCGTGGCGTCCGGTCGCTCTTGTAGGCGGCGTCGTGCTCCTCGTCGACGATCACCAGGCCCACGTCGGCGAGCGGAGCCGCGACGGCAAGTCGCGTCCCGACGACGATGTCGACGTCCCCGGACCGGATTCGCCGCCATTCGTCCGCCCGCTCGCCGTCACCCAGGCCCGAATGGAGGAGGGCGATCCTCGCGTCCAGGTCGGCCCGCAACCGGTCCACGAGCGGCAGCGCAAGCGCGATCTCGGGCACCAGCACGAGGACGGGTCGGCCGGCGTCGAGAGCGGCGGCGATCCCCTCAACGTAGATCGCCGTCTTTCCGGCCCCGGTCACCCCTTCGAGCAGCAGCGGCCGAGCGTCGCGGGCGGCGATCGCGACACGGATCCGCCCGACCGCATCCGCCTGCGCGGGCAGGAGAGCGCTGGACGCGGGGCGCCCGCCGCGCCGTCCAACCGGCCGCACGGCGAGTGGGCGGCGAGGTCGCTCGCGGACCTCGGCTTCCGCGAACCCACGCCGGACGAGCCCGGCGACGGCGGTCTGGCCGTGGCGCCCCGCCAGCTCGGCAGCCGGGACCTCACCGGACGGGTTCGAGAACAGCTCCTGGAGGGCAAGGCGCTGCCGAGGCCCCAGCGGCCGGCCAGCCGGCCTGGCTCCGGGCTCGGCGGCCGCCCGTCCCTCCGCGCTGACCCGGATCCAGCGTTCGTAGCGGGGGCCGGCTCCCGCACCGATGAGCGTCCATTCCAGGACCACGGCTCCGTCCGCCTCGAGCGCCCGGAGCCGGCGCAGCAGGCCGGCCCGACCATCCGGCCCGGCCAGCTCCCGGACTGGGCGCGGGCCTCGGTCGAGCTGTTCGAGGAGGTCGGCGCGGGCGGCATCGAGTGGCGCATCGCGCGCCGGCTCGGGGCCGTGTCGCACGCCTTGCTCACCGGGCGAGCGTTCCGCCATCAGTTCGAGCCGCTCGAGCAGCCCGGGAGGCAGCATCGCTCGCAGGACCAGGGCCGGCGGCGCGAGGTAGTGGCCGGCGATCCACGCGCCGAGCCGGAGGCTGAGCCCCGGCAACAGCGGGCCGTCGGCACGGACTCGTGCCACGATGGGACGAGGAACGACTGCCGGCGGCCGAGCCGATTCGGCGACCACGATCCCCAGCGCCTGCCGCCGCCCGAACTCCACGAGGACGGCTTCCCCGGGTTCGAGATCCGCGAGCTCGCTCGGGACCAGGTAGGTGTAGGTCTGGGCGCGCCCGCCGGCCGCGTCGACGGCGACCTCCACGAGACGTCCCGACGGCGCGCCGTCGGACGGCGCCTGGTCGAGCTCGTCGAGGCCGAGCGTCATCGGCGTGGTCTCAGCACCCCGGCGAGGCCAGCCGGCTCGGCGTCACAGACGGACGATGCGGAATGGATGGCGACGATGCTCGTCGGCGATGATCTCGTCGATCCGGGCGGCCGTCCGCTCGACCTGCCCGTCCTCGTTGGTGACGACGTAGTCATAGTCCTCCTGGCGCGCCAGCTCGATCGCCGCGTTGCGCTGGCGCAGCTCGAGCTGGTCCGCAGTCTCGGTAGCTCGCGCCCGGAGCCGCTGGAAGAGCGCCTCCAGCGACGGCGGCACGACGAACACGAGGAGGGCGTTCGGCACCCGCTCCTTCACCTGCTGTGCGCCCTGCACGTCGATCTTGAGAATGACGTCGTGACCGGCTGCCAGGGCCTCGCGGACCTGCGCACGCGGTGTCCCGTACCAATGGCCGTGGACCTCGTTCGCTTCCAGCAAGCCGCCACTCTCGCGAAGCGCGTCGAACTCGTCCGGGGTCAGGAACTGATAGCTCACACCATCGGTCTCGCCGGGCCGGCGCGATCGGGTCGTGCAGGTCACGACGTAGTGATAGTCGGGGTCGCGCGGCCGCCTGCGCAACGCCTCGATGATGGTGTCCTTGCCGACACCGCTCGGCCCCGAGATGATGACGAGCATCGCCCCCTCGGCGGATGGGCCCATCGATCCCGGCTCCGGCGAGTCGCTCAACGGACGGGCTCGCGCAACTGCGTCAGGACGCTTTCGAGCTCGATCGGGAGCGGGGCCGTCGCCCGGATGAGATGCCCATCGGACGGCGCGATGAGCTCGAGCCGCCAGGCATGGAGGAAGAGCCGGCCGAGGCCGGCCGGGCCCCGTCGCGAGGTCCCCGTGCCGTAGACGGGGTCGCCGGCGACGGGGTGTCCGATCGCTTCGAGGTGGACGCGGATCTGGTGGGTCCGCCCGGTGACCAGGTCGAGCTCGAGCAACGTCCACCCGTCGAACCGTTCGCGGACCCGATAGCCGGTGACCGACGCGCGGCCGTCGGGCACCACCGCCATCCTCGTCCGGTGCCTGGGGTCGCGCCCGATCGGCGCCTCGATCCGGCCGACGGCAGCCGCCACGTCGCCCAGCACCAGGGCGAGGTAGGTCTTCTTGACGCGGCGTGCCTTGAGCTGGCTCATCAGCGAGGCCTGGGCACGATCGGTTCGCGCGATCATGATCAGGCCGCTCGTGTCGCGGTCCAGGCGGTGGACGATCCCGGGCCGCTGGACGCCGGCGATGCCACCCCAGGTCGACCCGTCCCCATGAGCGAGGAGGGCGTTGACCAGCGTTCCGTCGGCATGGCCCGGCGCCGGGTGAACGACCAGCCCGGCCGGCTTGTCGACGATCAGGATGTCGTCGTCCTCGTAGACGACGCTGAGGACGATCTCGGGCGCGGGGCTGAGCTCGAGCGCGGTCGGCTCGGGGACGTCGAGGCGCAGCTCCGTACCGGCGGCGACGATCGTGTTGGCGCGGAGCGCGGTGCCAGCCGCGGTCAGCCGCCCGTCCGAGATGAGCTTCTGGACGAAGCTCCGCGACAGCCCCGTCGCATCGGCCACGTAGCGGTCGACGCGACCGCCGGGCCCCGCTGGGACCCGCAGCAGGCGAACGCCAGAAGCCGGCGAGGGGTCAACCATCGAATCGCGCATCCACGACCCGGGCAAGGCTGGGCACGATGGCGACCGCCAGCAGGAGGACGATGGCAGTGCTGATGGCTGCGTCCGCCACGTTGAACGTGTAGAAGCGCAGGTTGCCGATCCCGACATCGACGAAGTCGACGACGTACCCGACTCGGAGACGATCGATCAGGTTGCCGAGGGCGCCGCCGAGCAGGAACCCGAGCGCAATCGACAGGTAGAGGCTCCGGACAGACCGGCCGTGGTAGGCCACGATGAGGCCGACGACGCCGAGCGAGGCGAGTGCGAACAGCAGCGCCTGGTCCCGGAAGAGCCCGAACAGGGCTCCCGAGTTCTGGCCGAACACCAGCCGCACCCAGTCGCCGACGACCTCCGCCACCTGCCCCGGGGCGAAGTTCGAGACCAGCCACGCCTTCGTGAGCTGGTCGATCACGACGATGGAGCTCGCCAGGCCCACGAAGACCGCCCAATGCGCCCGGCGTCCCGCGCCGCGTGTCGCTGCCTCGTCTGCCACCGTCACTTCAGCCTACGCGCCGAGCGGTTGGTGGCGCAACGCGATGACGACCGAGCCGGCGTCCAACTCCACGGCGGCGCGATGCGGGACCTCGGCCGGCGGCTCCCCGAGCATGAGCTCGGCCAGCGTCTCTGACGCGACCGAGCCGAGATGGCCGGCGACCCCGGCCGGGACGGGTCGGACCCAGAGGGCAATCCGGTCGTCGAGGGCGAGGCCGGCCTCCCGACGCAGGTCCTGGATCGCGCGCTGGAGCTCCCGCGCGTCGCCCTCGGCGCGCAGCTCCGGCGTCAGCTGGGTGTCGATCACGGCGACGAGGCCCTGATCGTGGGCGACCGCGGTGCCGGGCTTCGGCGAGGCCTGGATCTCGACCTCGTCCGGCGCCAGCGTGACACCCGCAAGCTGGACGGATCCATCGGGCAGCAACTCGAAGCGACCGTCACGGGCGGCGGCCATCACCTCGGGGATCCTCGGCCCGAGGCGCTTGCCGACCCGCGGCAGGAGGACCTTGACCCGCCGTTCGACGAGCTCCGACTCATCACCGATCAGCTCGATCGCCTTGACGTTGACCTCGTCCGCGACGAGCGACAGGAGGGCGTCCTGTTCGGCGATCTCGCCACCAGGCAGAGCTAGCCATAGCCTGGCGATCGGCTGCCGAGTCCGGAGGCCGGCCTGCGCGCGGAGCGTCCGGACGAGCTCGACGGCGTGCATCGCGACGGCCATCGACGCCTCCAGTGCCTCGTCGCGAACGGCGCCCTCGGAACGCGGAAACGGCGTCAGGTGCACGCTCTCCGGCGCGTGCTCGTCGAGCGCGCCATCCACCAGGTTCTGGTACATCGCCTCCGACAGGAACGGCAGGATCGGGGCGATCATCCCCGCGACCGTGAGCAGCGTCGTATGGAGGGTGGCGAAGGCGCACGCCGCGTCACGCCCACCGCCTCGGGCGAAACGCTTCCGCGAGCGTCGCAGGTACCAGGTCGAGAGCTCGTCGATCAGGCGGCTGATCGCGCGCGTCGCGCCGAGCGCGTCGAAATCGGCGAGCCGTCTGTCGACCTCGGCGGCCGTGGCACTCGCCCGTGACCGGATCCAGCGATCGAGCGGCGGCCGTTCGTCGGCCGCCGGCGCCGGCTCGGCCGTCCGTGGCGCCCAGTCCGCCAGCCGCGCATAGGTCACGAAGAACGCGTACACGTTCCATAGCACCAGCAGCTCGCGGCGCGCGGCATCCGCAGCGTGCCACCCGAAGCGGATGTTGTCCTCGGGCCGGGCGCTCGTGAACAGCCAGCGCATGACGTCGACGCCCATCCGCTCGGCGGCCTCGTCGAAGTCGATCGCGTTTCCCCAGCTCTTGTGCATCGGCCGGCCATCTTCGGCGAAGAGCGTGGCGTAGCCGAAGATCGTCTTGAACGGCGGCTCACGGCGGAGCACGGTCCCCATCGCCAGCATCGAGTAGAACCAGTTCCGGAACTGGCCGGGGAAGCTCTCGGTGATGAAGTCCGCCGGATACCACTGCGCCCAGTACTCGGGGTCCTCGCGGAAGTGGAGCGTCGAGAACGGGACGATCCCGGCGTCCAGCCACGGGTTGCCGACATCCGCGATCCGTGACACGGCCTCGCCGCACTACGAGCAGGCGATCCTGACCGCGTCGACGAATGGGCGATGCGGGGTATGCCCCTCGAGGGTCTCCCAGCCCTGCACGGCACGTTGGCGAAGCTCGTCCCGGCCGCCGACGACGTCGAACCGGCCGCACGCGCGGCAGTCGTAGATCGGCAGGGCCAGGCCCCAATAGCGCTTCTTGCTGATCATCCAGTCGCGCATGTTGATCAGCCAGTCGAGCTCGCGCTCGTAGCCGAACCCGGGAATCCAGCGGATCTGGTCGACCACCTCCATGATCTGGTAGCGGAGGCTGGCGTCCACTTCCTCCGTGGTCAGCTCGGACCGCGGCTTGTCATACACCGGGCCCATGCTGATGAACCACTCATCGACCAGGCGGAAGACGAGCGGCGTGCTGCAGCGCCAGCAATGCGGGTACCGGTGGTGGTATGGCTCGAGGCGGTAGAAGCGGCCCTCGTGCTTGAGGTGCTCCACGATCGGCTCGGCCACGTCGCGGACGTCGCGCCCGGTCAGCGATCCGAACCCGTCGACCACGATCCCGCTCTCGTCGAGCGGGGCGATCACCGGCAGCCCGAGCTCCCGACCGAGCCGGAAGTCCTCGGCGCCGCAGCCGGGCGCCACGTGGACGATGCCGGTCCCTTCATCCTCACCGACCTCGCTCCACGACACGACCCGATGGTGATACCCGCCGGCCGCGAACGCCGACCTGACCGCCGGCAGCTCGTCGTACGGCCCCTCGTACTGCCACCCGACGAGATCCGCCCCCAATCGCTCCTCGAGGACCTCGAATGGCCCTTCGAGGGCGGTCTTCAGCGTGCCCTTGGCCAACCAGAAGGTCCGGTCGGCCTGGCGGACCCGGACATAGGAGAGATCGGAGCCTACGGCCGCGGCGACGTTCGAGGTGAGCGTCCACGGCGTGGTCGTCCAGACCAGGAGGGATTCGCCGGGGCGCTCCACCAGCGGGAACAGGACGGTCAGTCCGGGATCCTCGCGATCGGCGTAGCCCTCGTTCATCTCCATCTCGGAGAGGCCCGTCCCGCAACGAGCGCACCAGGGCATGGTGTCGTGGCCCTTGTAGATCCAGCCTCGTCGGTGGCACTCGGCCAGGAAGCCCCAGATCAAATCGTTGTTCTCGTTGCTGAACGTGAAGTAGCTGCCCCCGACATCCGGCATCCCGAGCCGGCCGACGAGCATCTCGGCGGTGTCCTCGACGGGGCCGCGGACGCCGTGGATGGTCGCCGTCTGGGCCGGGTTGTCGGCCAGCATGTCGCGCAGCCGGCGCAGCTCGTCCGGATCGTTCCAGTCCATCCACATCCCGAGCCTGATGGACTGCTCGGTCTGGCGGGCTGCATAGGTCAGGACGCGCTGCTTGCAGAGGGAGACGAATTCGGCGATGCCGTACGCCTCGATGTCGCGCTTGCTGGTGAAGCCGAGGTCGCGCTCGACGTTGACCTCCACCCACAGGCCCTGGCAATCGAACCCGTTCTGCCAGCGCTGCGCCTCGCCGAGCATCGCGTGATACCGCTGGAAGACGTCCTTGTAGGCCCTGCCCCAGGCGTGGTGGACGCCCATCGGGTTGTTCGCGGTGATCGGCCCGTCGAGGAAGCTCCATCGCGGGCCCGCCGCGTTCTGCGCGCGAAGGTGGGCGAACGTCTGCCGGTCCCGCCACATGGCGAGGATCTCGTGCTCCTGGGCGACCAGATCTGGCCTGGCGTTGACGGGCTCGAACATTCGGCCTCGAAACTCGACGGATGCGGTCCTGCCGCCTGCACCCCGGGCGCGGGCGTCTGGAATCGGCGGCCCGAGTATCCTACCCGCGATGCACGACCCGCAGGACGCGCGACCGCGCGCCCGGTCGCCGTTCGCGGCGGCATTCCTCTCGCTTCTCTTTCCCGGTCTCGGCCACCTCTACGCGGGCGCGCCGAGCCGCGCCCTCACCTTCGCCTCCGCCCCGGTCCTGGTCATCGCGTTGCTGGCCGGAATCGTGCTCCGGCTGGACCGGATCGAACTCGTCGGCCTCGCCCTCAACCCGTTCCTGCTGAGCTCGGTCTTCGTGGCCAACCTGATCGCCCTGCTCTATCGGCTGGTCGCCATCATCGACGCCTACCGGGTGGCCGAGTTCATGAACGCGGTCGGCGCCTCGGGCGACGGCCGGCTGGGGCGCGTCAGGCTGCCGCGACAGCCCGTGTCCCTGGCCGGATTGCTGGCCGTCCTGCTCGTCATGGCCGGCAGCCACGTCGCCGTCGCCCGCTACGACATGCTCGCGCTGGACCTGTTCAACAGCGGTTGCATCTTCGTCGGCGGCACGACGACGCCCGTCTGCGACGTTGACACGAGCACGACGCCCGCCCCGGGCGACTCGGTCGCCTCGGCGGAACCCGAGCCGAGCGCCGTAGGGGCGCCGGTCCCGAACGTCTCCATCCCGCCGTGGGACGGCAAGGAGCGGCTCAATGTGCTGCTCATCGGCACCGACCAGCGGCCCAAGGAGGGCACCTACAACACCGACACCCTGATCGTCGTGTCGATCGATCCGGGGAGCAAGCAGGTCGCCATGTTCAGCCTGCCACGCGACACCGTCGACGTCCCGGTCCCGCCCGGACCGGCGCGGCTGGCGTTCGGGCCGGTCTACCCCAAGAAGATCAACGCCTGGTTCACCTCGGTCCGCAACCGGGCGGATCTCTTCCCCGGGACGGACGTGACTCGCGGGTACAACGGCTTGAAGGCGATCATCGGGAACCTCTACGGGCTCGACATCAAGTACTTCGTCGAGGTCAACTTCGAGGGCTTCAAGTCGGTCGTCGATGCGCTCGGTGGGGTCACCATCAACGTCCAGATCCCGGTCGTGGACGACCGCTATCCGGGCGACAACGGGAGCCTGGAGCGGATCTACATCCCGAGCGGGATCCAGCACATGGACGGCGCCCAGGCACTGCAGTACGCCAGGTCGCGGCACACGTCATCGGACTTCGACCGCGGCGCGCGCCAGCAGCGTGTCCTCCTGTCGCTCAAGGAGCAGGCGGATCCCCAGGCCCTGATTCCCCGCCTGCCCGAGCTGATCACCGCGCTCAAGAAGGCGATCCGGACGGACGTCCCGGTCGATCAGCTCGACGAGCTGCTCGGGCTGGCGTCGCAGGTGGACACCAAGGACATCCGGTCGTACGTCTTCGCCCCGCCGCTCTACGGGCAGGAGATCCTGAACAGCCCGCGCGGCTACATCATCGAGCCCTACGCCGACAAGATCCGCGCGGCGGTGAGCACGGCGTTCACCGCCAATCCAGCCGACGAGGTCCTGCGCGAGAAGCTGGCCCAGGAAGCCGCCACCGTCTGGGTCCTCAACAGCACCGGCGGAGCCGATCGGGCGTCAAGCCTTGCGGCGTACCTCGAGTACTACGGGCTGGCCGCATCGGCGCCCCGGCAGAAGCCGTCGGGTGGCGTCCGCCCCAACACGACGATCGTCGTCTACAACGGCGCGGCGACCCGGCTGGCCGGAACCGTTGCCTATCTCGAGCAGACGTTTGGCGTCACGGCCACGACCAGGACCGACGCGGCGGTCAGAGCGGACGTGATCGTCACCATCGGCAGCGCGACGCCGGACCTGCAGCCACCGCTCGCCCCGTGACGGCGCGCGCGGAGCGATCCTGACGGAGGTTCCAGCCGCCCTGGGCTAGCGACCGAACGGGTCGCTGTCGCGCCCGATTCTTCAGGCGGGCTGGAGTCACCGACCGTTCCCGCGTCGAATCGACCGCGGGCTCTCGCTCAGCTGGGAACTTCCGACTCCCGCTCGCACGCTGCACCAATCGTGCTGGAATCGATCGCAGCGGGCCGGCCGGACGCGGTGGCGGACGGCCTGGCAGCGCGGCGGCGCCTCGAGACGCCGACGGTCTATTCGATCGGGGTCAGCCAGTGGCTGTATTCAGGCAGGCGGCCGCGGACGGCATCGAAATAGCGGTCGCGCACCAGGCGCCCGATCGGGCCGATCTGCCCGGAACCGACCGGGCGGTGGTCCACCTCGATGACCGGAGAGACCTGGACGCCGGTCCCACACAGGAAGACCTCGTCGGCGACGTACAGCTCCGAGCGGTCGATCGAGCGTTCCTCGACCGCGATGCCCTCGTTCGCCAGCAGCTCCATCAGCGCCTTGCGGGTCACGCCCTCGAGCAGGTCGTCGCTGACCGGCGGAGTGAGCGCCACGCCGTCGCGCACCATGAACAGATTGGCGGCCGATGCCTCGTTGACGTGACCGCTCGCCGTCAGGACGACCGCTTCGTCGTAGCCATTGAGCTCGGCCTCGGACTTCTGGAAGGCCATGTTGACGTACCCGCCGACGATCTTGCCGCGTGCCGGCAGTGCTTCGTCCGCGTTCCGGCGCCAGGACGAGGTCATCACCCGGACCCCGGCGTCGGTGTCGATGTAGTTCCCGAACGGCAGGGCGATGATGTACAGCTGGTTGTCCAGGTTGTGGAGGCGCACCCCGATCGCCCGGGTCGACTTGTAGAACGACGGCCGGATGTAGACGTCCTCCTGGAACGCGTTGCGGCGGGCCGTCTCGACGATCAGCCGGCTCAGCTCGTCGACCGAGGGAACGTCCTTCATCAGCAAGATCCGGCAGGACTGCCGGATCCGCTCGACGTGCTCGCGGATCTTGACGCCGTAGAGGCGCCGCTGATCGGGGTTCCAGTAGGCGCGGATCCCCTCGAAGGTGGCCGTCCCGTACATGAAGGCATGGGTCATGATGCTGACCTTGGCCTCTCGCATCGGGACCCAGGCGCCTTCGAAGTAGCAGATCAGGTCCTCGAGCGACGAGGCGCTCGGCGCCTGGTGCGAGCTCGGCGCCGGCGACGCGGCAGGCTTCTCAGTGAGCATGGAACTGGCTCCTGCGGGGTGGGTCCGCCGAGTATATCAGCGGGTCGGGGCCGACCCGCGCGGCCGTGGATCGACGGGAACCATGGTCCGCGTCAGCCGACCAGTCCGCTGATGACCGCGATCACGAGCGCCAGGTACGCGAGGTAGAAGAGGCCGCCGACGAGCAGTCCACGCCCGTGCAGCGCACCGTTCCTGGCCATCGGGATGAACACGAATGCCGACGACAGGAAGGCGATCCCCGCGGACGCGAACGCGACATATGAGCCCGGCGCGGCGACCCAGGCGTGCGGTGCGAAGACCAGCGCGACCACGGTCGGGATCGTGGCCTGGAAGACCATGGCGCCCGTGATGTTGCCCATCGCCAAGGTGTCCTTGCCCATGCGGACCCAGATGACCGAGTTGAACTTCTCCGGTAGCTCGGTAGCGATCGGAGCGATGACCAGGGCAAGCAATGCGCCGTTGACGTGCAGGTCCTCGGCGAGCTTCTCGACCGAGTCGACGAAGAACGCGGCGCCCGCGACGATCAGCCCCAGCGCCAGCACGACCTGCAGGTTCACCACCCGCAGGCGTGGGACCGCCGGGTGGACCCGGTGGTGGTTGGCGTCGAGGCGACGCAGCCGAAGCGGGACGAGATCCTCGGCGTCGGTGTCGGGATCGGCCTCGAAGTGGCCCTTGACATACCAGAAGTAGATCCCGATCAGAACGGCAGACACGATCCACTTCAACCAGGTCGGCTCCACCGGCAGGAACGCGGCCCCGATGGCGATCGCATAGGCAATCGCGAAGAAGCGCATGTCGTGCGCCAGGACGACGGTGTCCACGCGCATCACGTCGCCAGTCGGGCGCCCGCGGCCCACGATCAGGACAGCGACGCCCGTCACGAACATCGCGAGGGTGGCGAGCATGAACGGTGCGCCGAGGATCGCCCCCACCCCCACCTCGCTCGACGAGGCGCCGGTCGAGAACAGGATGGCGATGATCGGGATCATCGTCTCGGGCAGCGCCGTTCCGACCGCGGCCAGCACCGATCCGACGGCTCCCTCGGCCAGGCCGAGCTTGAGCCCGAACCATTCGATCCCGTTGGTGAACAGCTCGGCACCGGCGAGGATGACCACGAACGCGAGGGCGAGGGTCACGATCTCCATCGTCAGACCGTCGACACCACGGCACTGCCGATCGCGATCGCGATGACCAGCAGGATCGCCGTGGACACCCCCACCATCAGCCAGTCCTCGTCCCGAGCATATGCCACCAGGGCGACGGTCACCCGGGTGACCGGTGCCGCGATCACCGCGACGAGACCGAGCCACAGGAATCCGGCCGGCTTCAACCCCACAAGATCCGAGACGAGCCGGCCGGGATCCATCGCCGGTCCACCGGAGACCGGCGAGACGCCTGCAGCCATCAGCAGCGCAACCCCGACCACGAGCAGGGCGACCGAAACGTAGGTGATACCGCTCAGGAGCCGGCCGATGAACCGCTCGGCGGCGAGCCCGCGGGCACGCCCGGAGGCTGTCATTGCAGGACCCGCAGCAGCATCTGGAACGCCGTGTAGCCCAGGACGACGACGAACAGGAGGCGCAGGTAGCTCAGGTCGAGGCGGTGCCCCAGGCGGGAGCCAGCCGTCGCGCCGACGAAGACCCCGATCCCGGTCGGCCCGGCGACGTAGGGATCGATCCCGCCGTGGATCAGGTAGATGACGGCGCTGGCGGCTGCCGTGATCCCGATCATCAGGTTGCTGGTCGCCGTCGCGACGCGCAGCGGGACACCCATGGCGAGGTGCATGAGCGGGACCTTGATGATGCCGCCGCCGATGCCGAGCAACGCCGAGGCGACGCCGGCCCCGAGCGCCCCAACGATCCCGCGCCCCAGGTTCCTGACCTGGTAGCCCTCACCACCGAGCCGGTCCAGCACGGTCGGTCGCGATGGTGAGCCGTCCTTCGACGCGAGGTCGACGTCAGGCGTGTCGACGCCACGCGACGTCTCACCGGTTCGTGCCTGGAGCATCGTGAAGGCCACGTATGCCAGGAGCGTGGCGAACAGGAGCGACAGGAGTCGCTCGTCGAGGAGGAACGCGATCGAGCCGCCGACCAGTGCGCCGATCGCCGTGAACAGTTCCAGGGTCATGCCCAGCCGAAGGTTGGCCACGTGCCGCTCGAGGTAGACCCCGGCCGCCGCGCTGCTGGTCATCATCACCGAGACCAGGGAGACGCCGACCGCCTCCCGCAACGGCAGCCCGAAGCCAAGGGTCAGAAGCGGCACGATGAGGATGCCGCCACCCAGTCCGAGCAGTGATCCGAAGACGCCGGCCGCGACCCCACCGCCGATCATCCACAGCCCGACGATCACGTCGGACCGGCCCGGACCGGAAGCGGCACCCAGGCTGCACCCGACACGGCGGATCGCGCTATGGGCGGAGGTGCTGGGGCGCGTACGGGAGCAGGGCGACGTGCCGGGCGCGCTTGAGCGCGACCGACAGCTCCCGCTGGTGTCCGGCGCACGTGCCGGTCTTGCGCCGTGGCTCGATCTTGGCGCGTTCGGACAGGTAGCGACGGAGGCGGTTGACCTCCTTGTAGTCGATCTGGACCGTCTTGTCGGCACAGAAGGCACACACCTTGCGGCGGCGCCGATCGCGGTAGAAGTCGTCTCGCTTCTTGGCTCGGATGGGGGGCGGCATTGGCTGGACTCCTGCTCAGAAGGGAAGGTCGTCGATGTCGGTATCGTCGGCCGGCGGACGTGATCCGCCACCGGAGGAGCCACCGCCCGGTGCCCCCGCCGCGGCCGCCGGAGCGCCGCTGAAGGCGGCGTCGTCGTCGCGTGGACGCCGTTCGAGGCTGATCACGTTGTCCGCGGTGACATCGAGCGAGGTGCGCTTCTGGCCGTCGTTGCCCTCGAACTCGCGCGTCCGGAACCGGCCTTCCACGAAGACGCGGTTGCCCTTGCGGAGCTGCTCGGCTGCGCGTTCCGCGCGGTCACCGAAGACGCTCACGCGGAACCAGTCCGTCTCCTCGGTCCATTCGCCGGTCTGCTGGTTCTTGGTGCTCTGGTTGACCGCCACCGTGAACTGCGTCACCGGCTTGCCGGTCGGCGTGTAGCGCATCTCGGGATCGCGCCCCAGATTGCCGATGATCATGAGCTTGCAGAACGCCATCGGTGACCCTCCTCAGTCGATGGCGGCCGGTGCCGCTTCGCTCTCGGATTCGTCGATGAACTCGGCGTGATCCAGGTCTTCGTCCTCGTCCAGCCCGGACGGCAACTCGGTGTCGTCGAGCCCTTCGCCTTCCTCGCCGTCACGGCGGGCCGCCTTGATCGGGCGCTCGACGCGGGTCACGAGGTGGCGCAGCACCTCCTCGGTGATGAGGAGGGTGTGCTCGAGCTCGGCGATCGCGTCCGACGGGGCCTCGAACAGGATGATCTGGTAGGAACCCTCGCGATGGCGATCGATCGGGTACGCCAGGCGCCGCCGGCCCCAGGGAGCGACCTTCACGATCTGGCCACCGGCGGTGACGATCTGGCGGGTGGTCCTGTCGACGAGGGCCTGGCTCTTGTCGTCCGCCACATCGGGGCGGATGACGAGCATGAGTTCGTAGCGGCGCATACGCGCGTCACTCCTTCCTGTGGGGATGCCCCGCTGACGGCTGACCCGGCACGGAGCGGAAAGGATCCGGCGCGGAGTCTAGCACGAGCCCGGCGTTGCCTTCGCCGAGCCGGCATGCCGTTGTATGCTCAAGAGCAATCGCGACCGAGCCGAGTGGCCCCGGTTCTCACGCTGCGGAGGGTTCGTGCCCGCCAGTTCCATCCTGCTCCTCGAATCCGATCCTGTCGTCGGTGCCGGCATCGAGGCGATCCTGACCGGCACCGGCTACGCCTTGACGCAGGCCGCGAACGCCGACGAGGCCCTTCAGCTCGCGGCCGATCACCAGCTCGTGATCGTGGATGTCGTCACCGGCGTCCGCACCGGGATTGACATCTGCGCCGAGATCCGGGCGACCCCGTCACTGTCGGCCGTGCCCGTCATGTGCATCAGCGCGAGCGACGACGTCGAGGAGCGAATCCGCTTCCTCGAGGCCGGAGCCGACGATGTGATGGCCCGCCCGTTCGATGCCCGCGAGCTCGAGGCCAGGGTCGAAGCGCTGCTGCTCCGCTTCCAGCGGTCGAGGGACCTGGCGCCGATCTCGACGGACGGCGCGGTGATGACCAGGGCGCGTCGGGCCGTGGCCGTGTTCAGCCCGAAGGGCGGCGTCGGGACGACCACGATCGCGACCAACGTCGCCGTCGCGGCGGCGGCGACTCGACCGACACAGGTGGTTCTGGTGGACCTTGCGCTCCAATTCGGAGGCGTCGCCACCCATCTCAACCTGCGTCCCAGACAGACGCTCGCCGACATCGTCCGGGATGACGCGGCGATGCGTGAAGCGGAGCTGATCCGCTCGTATGCAACGCCCCATTCGAGCGGTCTCCACGTTCTTGCCGCGCCCGCCCAGCCCGAGGCCGCCGAAACGATCACCCAGTCCCACGTGGACCGGATCCTCGGAACCCTGCTCGACGCCTACGAGCTCGTCGTGGTCGACGCGGGATCCACGCTCGACGAGCGCGTCCTCGCCGTATTCGAGCGAGCCGACACGGTCCTCCTCCCGGTCTACCCGGAGATCGCCGCGCTCAACGCCATGCACACGCTGCTCGAGTATCTGACCGAAACTGGCGCCCTGGGCACGAAGGCGATGTTCGTCCTCAACAATGCCTTTGCCCGCGAGATCTTGAAGCTGCGCGACGTGGAGAGCGCCCTCGGATCCAAGGTCACGCTCGAGCTCCCTTACGACCCGTTCATCTACCTCAAGGCGGTCAACGAGGGGATCCCGGTCGTGATCGGCGCAGCGCGATCGATCGCGGCGGAGCGGCTGGTCCGCCTGAGCGGCCTGGCCTTCGGCCGGGATGGCGGCGGTCCGCTTGGCGTGCAGGACGAGCACCGATCGGGCGGCCTGTTCCGCCGTCGCCGCTGAGGCCGGCCCGAGTCGCCGACTCGGCCTGGCACGGCCGCGCCGACTCGCCGGGCGCAGCCGCGCCGACTCGCAACGCCCGCGCGACGCACGCCAACTCACCCACCACACGGCGAAGCCGGCGGCCCGATGGGAACACCGCCGGGGGAACGATGCTGTCCGGATCGGGTCGCCGTACCTGAAGACTAGGGACCCGTGCGCGGCCCCGCTATCACTCGCCGGACCGAGGACCTGTCGTCTCGGCGACACCCCCGACGCTCGATGGCCGCACCATTCGCCACGGATCCCGATGGATCGTGGTGCCGGAGCCGGGATTTGAACCCGGACGTCCTTTCGGACCGCGGAGTTTAAGTCCGCTGCGTCTGCCAGTTCCGCCACTCCGGCGCACGCCGAAGGGTAGTCGAACCGGGAAGGTCCGGCCCTCAACCAGCCCGGCTGGGCGAGCCTTCCTGTCAAGCGGCTTGCAGCCGCTCCCGGCGTGTCCTTCGAGCGATGGGTCGGGACACCGGCCATTCAAGAACGTGACGGAAGGCTCTACTCGGTCACGTCCCAATGTCCGCATGCTCGGCTTTTGGTGCACGTACGTTGGCGAGGGAAACGATGCTGCAGATCGAAGGTCTACGGAAAGCGTTCGGGGAGGTGCAGGCGCTCGACGGTGTCAGCCTGACGGTCCGACCGGGCGAGGTGTTCGGCTTTCTCGGTGCCAACGGGGCCGGCAAGACGACGACCATGCGCATCGTGCTCGGCTTCCTTCGGGCCGACGCCGGGACCGTGACGTGGAAGGACCGCGAGGCGAAGGCCTGGCCTCGTCGCGTGTGGGGCTACATGCCTGAGGAACGCGGCCTCTATGGGCGCATGCCGGTCGTCGACCAGCTCGTCTACTTTGCGTCGCTGTACGGCATGTCGAGATCGCGAGCCCGGAAGGAAGCCCTGGTGTGGTTGAGGCGCTTCCGGATCGCCGAGTACGCCGACCGCAAGGCGGAGAGCCTGTCCAAGGGCAACCAGCAGAAGGTCCAGTACATCGCCACGATCCTCCACGACCCGGACGTGCTCCTGATGGATGAGCCGTTCGCCGGGCTCGACCCGGTCAACGTGGCCATGCTCAAGTCGGCCTTCACCGAGATGCGCGATCGAGGCAAGACGATCCTGTTCAGCACCCATCAGCTCGATCAGGCCGAGGAGCTCTGCGACTCCGTCGCGATCATCGACCACGGGCGAGTGATCACGGCCGGAACGACACGCGAGGTCAAGCGCTCCACCGGCCACCAGGTCATCCGCGTCGCGACCGCCGGTGACGGCAACGGCAACTGGCTGCTGTCGCTGCCGCACGTCACGGTCACGAGACCGGGTCACGACTTCACCGAGTTGCGCGTCGACGCCGGCGCCGATCCCCAGGCCGTTCTCCGCGCGGCGATGGGTCGGGGCGACGTGCTCCGCTTCGAGGTCGGTGACCCATCGCTCGAGGAGGTCTTCGTCGAGAAGGTCGGCGCGCTCGACCTCGAGGAACGGACCCTGGCGGCAGCCGAGGAGTCGGCACGATGAGCAACCTGCGGAACATCTTCAACATCGCGAGCCGCGAATTCACCGTTCGTGTACGGACCCGGAGCTTCATCTTCGGGACGGTGCTGCTCGTGCTGGGCGTGGCGGTCATCGCGTTCCTGCCGGTAATCATTCGCTACGTCGATCGGACGGTGAACGAGAAGGTAGCGGTGTATGTGAACGCTCCAGACCTGACCGTCGATCCGGTGGCCAAGCTGACTGCTTACCTGAATCCGGCGACCGCAGCCGGTCAGGCGGGCGGGAGCGGCGTTCCCGACTTCACGGTGTCAAAGGTCAGCGACCTTCCCGCCGCTCGTGAGGCAGCCAGCAAGAACGACTATGCCGGAGTCCTCGCGATCGTTCGCGGCCCCGATGGTGAACTCAGGTTCACGTTCTACACGAACCAGAATGCGACCGGATCGACGGCATCATTGGTTCGGCTGGCCTCGGACAAGATCGCCATCGGCGATCGGTTGGCGCGCCTGGGCGTCGCTCCGAACGAACAGGTCGGCTTCGATTCCCCCGCCAACTTCAGGCCAGCCTGGCCGGATCCGGCGAAGACCGAGCCGACGCAGGACACGGTGAGCATGGTCGGCCGGGACATGCTCGCCTTCGGGATGACCATCCTGATCTTCATGATCATCATCATGTACGGCAACTGGATCGCCATGAGCGTGGTCGAGGAGAAGTCGTCCCGGGTGATGGAGGTGGTCCTCAACGCCGCCAGCCCGTTCCAGCTCCTGACCGGCAAGGTCCTCGGTGTCGGGGCGGTCGCCTTCACCCAGTATGCCGCCGTCGTGCTGGCCGGAGTGGTGGCGCTCCTGGTCCAGGGCCCTGTTGCCGACACCATCCTCGGAACGGCTGGAACGGCCACCGAGCTGCCGGAGGGACTGACCATCGGGCTGTTGCTGTTCTTCGGCATCTACGGCGTGCTGGGGTTCCTGATCTACGCATCGCTGTACGCCGCCGCCGGATCGCTGGTAAGCCGGATGGAGGACATCAACGCAGCCGTCATGCCGATGACCCTCGTGTCCACGGGCGGCTATCTCATCGGCGTCTACGCGGCGATGGGCCTCCTCGACATCCGGTCAGGCTGGGTGACGGCGCTGTCGCAGGTCCCGTTCGTCAGCCCGTTCATGATGATCGGCCGCGTCGCAGCCGGAGCCGCGGAGCCGTGGGAGATCATCTTGTCGATCGTGCTCCTCGTGGCATCGATCATCGGCGCGCTCTGGCTGGCCGCCAGGATCTATCGCGCCGGCGTCCTGCTCTACGGCCAGCGGCCAGGAATCCGCGCCATCTGGCGGTTGGTCCGAGCCGGCGCCTGACGCGCCACGCTCAGGGAATCGCGACGAGCCCGCTGCTGGTCAGCGGGCTCGTTCGTTTCAGTTGTGGAGGCGACGACCGGATTCGAACCGGTGAATAGAGGTTTTGCAGACCTCCGTGTTGAGCCACTTCACCACGTCGCCAGATGAGTTCGTCGCCGGCGGGACGATGCCCGGATGTTGGCTGCCCCTCGAGGGTTCGAACCTCGGTTCACGGATTCAAAGTCCGCTGTCCTACCACTAGACGAAGGGGCAGCGGCCGAGAGGAGGAGAACTGGAGCGGAAGACGGGACTCGAACCCGCGACCCTCACCTTGGCAAGGTGATGCTCTACCAACTGAGCCACTTCCGCTCGAAGGATCCGACCACCCTGCGGTGGTGCCGAGAGCCAGAATCGAACTGGCGACACCGCGATTTTCAGTCGCGTGCTCTACCAACTGAGCTATCTCGGCCCGATGGTCAACCAGCCGTCGGCTGCCCGTCGGCGCGTCGGAGGATACCACGGGGCTCGCGCGGCCAGCAATCGAGCCGGCCGTGTTCCGCGGCCGCGGCCCGACCTAATCGAGCCCGGCGAGACCGGCCGAGTCGGCCGCGCCGAGCGGCGGCTCGCCGGTCAGCTCGCGCAGCCGATTGATGCGATCGAGGATCGGCGGGTGGGTCGACATGAGCCCTGACGAACGCTGCTCGAACTTCTTGATCGGGTTGGTGAAGTACATGTGCTGCGTGCCCCGGTTGGCCACCTCGAGGACATCCTTGTCGCCCGAGATCTTGGCCAGCGCGCGCTCCAGGCCGTACGGGTTGCGCGTCAGCTCGACCGACGAAGCGTCGGCCAGGTACTCGCGCTGACGGCTGACCGCCAGCTGGATGAAGCGGGCGATGATCGGGGCCAGGATGGCGAGGACGATGGCGATCACGAAGATGATCGCCTGCGCTCCCCCGCCCCCTTCCCGATTGCTGGATCGACGACCTCCGCCCCAGAACGTGAAGCGCAGGAAGAAGTCGGCCAGGATGGCGATCGCCCCGACCATGACGGCCACCACGAGCGTGAACCGGATGTCGAAGTTGCGGACATGCGACAGCTCGTGGCCGAGGACACCCTGGAGCTCTTCGCGATCGAGCTTGTCGAGCAGGCCGCTGGTCACCGCCACCGACGCATGCTGCGGGTCACGGCCAGTGGCGAAGGCGTTCGGGGCGCTGTCGTCGATGATGTAGACGGCAGGCATCGGCACGTTGGCGGCGATCGCCATCTCGCGCACCACGTTCAACAGTTGCGGTGCCGAGGCCTCGTCGACCTGGTGCGCGCCGCTGGCGGTCAGCACCAGCTTGTCGCCGCCGAAGTAGGTGGCGACGCCCGACAGCGATCCGAGCACAAGGGCCAGGACCGTGGCCACGATGCCGCCGCTGGCGGTGCCGGAGATGGCGAAGCCGATGACGTAGCCGAGCACGCCGAGGACGATCACGACGACGGCGGCCAGCAGCACCGACTGCCGCTTGTTCGATCCGATCTGGTTGTAGAACGACTGGGTGGCCACGGACGCAGTGCCGGCTCGGTCCCTAGCTCAGGCTGAGGTCGACGGTCGGGACGTTGGCCGCCTCCGGCTCGGCGTCGAAGAACTCGCGCTTGGTGAAGCCGAACATGCCGGCGATCAGCACGGACGGGAACGTGGCGATGTTGGTGTTGTAATCCAGCACGGTCGCGTTGTAATGCTGGCGCGAGAACGAGATCTGGTTCTCGGTCGTGGTGAGCTGCTCCTGGAGCGAAAGCACGTTCTCGTTGGCCTTGAGCTCGGGGTAGTTCTCGACGACCGCGAACAGCGAGCGCAGGGTCCCCGTCAGGGCGTTCTCGGCTGCGGCCTGCTGCGCCGGGCCCTGGGCACCCGCCGCGACCGCAGCCGCTCGGGCGTTGGTGACGTCGGTCAGGACCTTCTGCTCGAACCCCATGTAGCCCTTGACCGCGTTGACCAGGTTCGGGATCAGGTCGTGACGTCGCTTCAGCTGGACCTCGATCTGGGCGAACGCCTCGTCGATCCGCAGGCGCCGCTGGATCAGGCCGTTGTACAGGCCGATCACGAAGACGACCACGACGACGATGATCGCCAGGATGATGATCAGTAGTGGATCCATGGGTTCCTCCGGTCGGAGGGCGCCAGACGACGACCTCGCGAATGCAGTCTAGCGCGACCAGGGACGCGGCATTGCGATCACGTCACGGCCGGCGTCCCTCGGACTTCACCTCGGATTCATCTCGACCCGGCAGTCTCCGGTTGTGAAGCCGGCGCGCGACGCGCCGGATTCGACACGAGCGGCGCGCCGGCGCCGGCGTGGGGGGCGTACGCTTACCGGTCGCCGAAGTGCGAGGTCAGGACAGGATGTGGCAAGGCCGCTATGGACTCGCGGTCGCGGCTGCGCGTGCCGTGTCCATCGTCTCGCGCCGAGCGGGCCACGCCGGCACGGCGCTTCCCGGGCTCACGGCGGAACGAATCGCCCCTGACGTCGCCGCCAGGATCGCGAACGACCTCGGGCCGGTCGCGCTCATCTCCGGGACGAACGGCAAGACGACCACCAGCCATCTTCTCGTCCACATCCTGGAGCGCAACGGCTGGGAGGTCGTGGCCAACCGTTCCGGTGCGAACCTCCAGCAGGGCCTCACGGCCGCGCTCGTCGCGGAAGCCGGCCTCGACGGGCGACTCCGTCGAGCTGGCGCGGTCGGCGTGTTCGAGGTCGACGAGGCCGCGCTCGCCCCCGCGGCGGGTGTCCTCCCGGTTTCGCAGCTGGTCCTGCTCAACCTCTTCCGCGACCAGCTCGACCGCTTCGGCGAAACCGACGCGATCATCCACAAATGGGAGGCGCTCGTCGCGTCCCTCCCGGCGACCGCGGCGGTCATCTCCTGTGCCGACGACCCGCGTCTCGCGCAGCTCGTGGCGATGCGGGCCGGACCCTCGATCACCTTCGGGCTCAGCGAGCCCCCCGCCGCGTCGCCCGACGTTTCGCTGACCGCCGACGTCCCGAGCTGTCCGCGCTGCGACGGGAGGCTCGATCGAAGCTGGACGAGCGTCGGCCACCTTGGCGGATTTGACTGCCGCCGGTGCGGCTTCCATCGATCCGAGCCCAGTGTCGGCGTCCGAGTCGTGGCGAGTCGCGGCATCGACGGGCAGACACTCGCGTTTCGGATCCCGCGAGAACCGGATGAGCGGTCGGTGGAGGTCGGACTGCCGGGCCTGTCCAACGCCTACAACGCCGCCGCGGCGCTCGCCGCGGCGATGTCGGTCGGCGTCCCGGCCGCTCGCGCGGTGGAAGGACTCGCCGATGCGAGTCCGGCCTTCGGCCGGTTCGAAGACGTCGAGATGGACGGACGTCGGGTCGTGCTCACCCTCGGCAAGAACCCGGCCTCGCTCGCCGAGTTGACAAGGGTCGGCCTCGAGTCGGACGTATCGGCCGTCCTCTTCGCGTTCAACGATGGCTTCGCCGACGGCCAGGATGTCTCCTGGTTCTGGGACGTCGACGTCTCTCGATTGCTCGATGGCCGGCCGTTCGCGGTGTCCGGCGATCGGGCGCCGGATTTCCTGCTGCGCATCAAGTACGGCGCCTCCGACGGTCACCGGGGCGCCCCAAACGGGTTCCTGCAGACGGCCGGCGATCCGATGCTGGCCCTGGACTCGATCGTCGCCGCGACCGCCCGCGGGGGCACCGTGCTGGTCATGGCCACCTACACCGCCCTGATGAGACTCCGGCACGGACTCGTCGGACGGGCCCTCCTGCGGGATCATCCACGGTGAGCCAGCCAGGCGTGGGCGAGCGCATCCGGATCGTCCACCTGTTCCCCGAGCTGCTCAACCTCTATGGCGATCGAGGCAACATCGCCACGCTCGCCAAGCGTGCGCGCTGGCGAGGATTCGACGTCGAGGTCCAGTCGATCGACGCGACGGCGACCGGCATCCCCATCCAGGCCGACATCATCGTCATCGGGGGCGGTCCCGATCATCTGCAGGTCGGCGTGGCTCAGGCCCTTGCCCGGATGGAGGGTTCGTTGGCCCGAGCCGTCTCCGACGGTGCGGCGCTGCTGGCGGTGTGTGGCGGCTTCCAGAATCTCGGCTACCAGTACCGCTCGCCGCTGGTCGGCACGTTGGTCGGGCCGGGGTTGTTCGACGTCGCCACGGAGGCTCCGAACACGTCTCGTCGGATGGTCGGCGGCGTCGTCGTCAAGCTCGAGAGCGGGTCGCCGATCGCGTCCATCGGCCGGGCGTCGGCGTTGGCCGCCGGGTTCGCGGGCCAGGAAGAGACGATCGTCGGATTCGAGAACCACAGCGGGCGAACCTTCCTCGGCGAGCGTGTTCGCGCGCTTGGGCGGGTGGGCCGCGGCCATGGCAACAACGGGGTCGATGGAGGCGAGGGCGTCATGGCGCTGCCCGGCGAAGCGGGAGTCGCCGGGCTGCGGATCGGCACCTACCTTCACGGCCCGTTGCTCCCGCGCAACCCGCACCTGGCTGACTTCATCCTGGCGTCAGTGCTCGGACCTCGCGGCATCGACGACCTGGCGGTGCTGTCGGACGAGGCGGAGTGGGCGGGCCATGCCGCGTTCGCGGATCGCTGGGGCTCAGCTTCCGGCGATCGGTCGACGATGCCGCGATCGCCCGTCGCGAGAGCCGTCGGACGCGGCCAGGCTCGATGGCCTCGGTCGGTGGTCTGACTGGATTAGGATCGACGCCATGACCCGGGACGCCGTGCCGGCGTCCGGCTCGGAGGACGACCGCTGCGAATCCTGATCGTCGAAGACGAGGCCGCGATCGCCAATGCCGTCAAGGGCGCGCTGGCGGCCGACGGCCACGCCGTGGACATCGTGGGCGACGGTCGACAGGCGCTCGAGTGGGCCGATACCTATCAATACGACCTCGTGGTCCTGGATGTCGTGCTGCCGGGACTGGACGGGTTCGCGGTGTGCTCGGCGCTTCGGGAGGCCGGTGTCGCCGCGTCCATCATGATGCTCACCGCGCTCGACGACGTGCAGGACCGGATCACCGGTCTCGACCGGGGCGCCGACGACTACCTGGCCAAGCCATTCAGCATGGATGAGCTTCGCGCGAGGATCCGGGCGCTGGGCCGGCGCCGGCTCGAAGATCGGGCGCCGCGGATCCGGATCGACGACCTCGAGCTCGACCCGGCAACGCGTGGGGTGCAGCGGGGCGATCGCGCGATCCGCCTGACCGCGCGCGAGTTCGCCCTGCTCGCGCTCATGGCGCGCCACCCGGACCAGGTCTTCACCCGCGATCGGCTCATCGATACCCTGTGGGACGCCGATTTCGCCAACGAATCGAACGTCGTGGAGGTCTACATCCGGAGCCTCCGCCGGAAGGTCGACGGTGGCCGGCGCGACGGCCTGATCGAGACGGTTCGTGGCTCGGGCTACCGCGTCCGAGCGGGCCGCCCGCGATGATGTTCCGGCGGGCTCGCATCCGCCTGACGGTCCTGTACATCGCGCTCTTCGCCCTGGTGCTCGGCGTGTTCAGCATCGCCTTCTACGTCGGCTTCGTGACGATCCTCGCACCCGCGTTCGACATCGGCCCGGAGCTCACCACCGAGGCGTTCGCGCAGGCCGCCTACCAGACGACCATCGAACGTATCGGGCTCGCCCTGCTGGTTGCCAACGTCGTGGTCGTCGTGCTCGTCGGCGTCGCCGCCTGGGTCCTCGCCGGGCGCACGCTCCGGCCGATCGACGAGGCGCACGCTCGGCAGCGTCGATTCGTCGCGGACGCGTCGCATGAGATGCGTACGCCGCTGGCCGCCATGCGGTCATCGGCAGAGAGTGCGCTCGCGGCAGCCGACTCGGCCGACGAGCTGCGATCGGCACTCGTCGTCGTGGCGCGCTCGGCTGAGCGCCTGACGCGGATCACCAATGACCTGCTGATGCTAGCCCGGAGCGAGGAGCTTTCGAACCGACGGCCCGAGCCGATCGACCTGTCGGTCGTCGTCGCCGAGACCGTGGAATCGTTCGCAACCGCTCACCCCGAACTAGCCCACTCGCGGTTGACGCTGGGTGAGGATCTCCGCGTTTCGGCGGATTCGAGCGAGATCGGCCGGATCGTCGCCAACCTGCTCGACAATGCCATTCGATACAGTGGCGGCCCGAGTGCGAAGCCGGTCCGGATCGTGACGAGGGCCGCGGACGGCGAGGCGCTCGTGGACGTGATCGACGAAGGCCCGGGCATCGCGCGCGCAGATCTCGAGCGGATCTTCGAACCCTTCTACCGGGTGCGGTTCGATGCGACCTCGCCCGAGGGCAACGGCCTGGGTCTCGCGATCGCGCGCAGCCTCGCCCAGCGCAACGGAGGGCGCCTGACCGTCGATAGTCCGCCCGGAACGGGTGCGACCTTCAGGTTCGCACTGCCGCGCATCCGCTGACGTTCGTGGCCCTCGCATCGACCCCAGGACAGCCGCCAGCCGACCTGGCGCTGGTGGGCGGTACTGGGCTCGAACCAGTGACCTTCTCGGTGTAAGCGAGACGCTCTGACCAACTGAGCTAACCGCCCGCGACAGCATAACGACCGCCGGGTGTCCGACGGTCGTTGCGGTTCAGCGAAGTGGTGCCCAGGCCGGGACTTGAACCCGGATGAGTTGCCTCATACGCCCCTCAAACGTACGCGTATACCAATTCCGCCACCTGGGCCCAGGTGTCGCCACGATCAGCGGTCCACGAACGAGGGAGTGGTACCGAGGAAGGGATTTGAACCCATACGCCCTTGCGGACACTAGCTCCTGAAGCTAGCGCGTCTACCAGTTCCGCCACCTCGGCGCGGACCCTGCCCCACCGGCCTACCGGTCAGCGGCGAGGCGCCATGTTAGCACATCCCAAAATCGATCCGACGGGTCGGCGACCTGGCGCGGAACGGGGCCGATGACCGTGTCGCGGACCACGATCGACTCGTCCGCGAAGGCCAGCGGCAGGACATAACGCCCCTTGGTCAGCTGCACCTGCAGGGCCTTGTAGGCAGCCGCCCGGGCCTCCGGCGTACCGGGCTTCCGCGCCGCAACGAGCAGCTTGTCGAGCACCGGATCCTGCAGGCCGAGGACGTTCGAGCCGCCGGTCAGGGTCTGGCTGGAGGCCAGCAGCGGATACAGATCCGGGTCGAGCCCGATGGTGACGTCGGCGACCGCAACCGAGAAGGTGCCCTTGGCCAGGCGGTTCGTGACGAACTCGGCCGGCGGCAAGGCCACGTGGGTGACCCGCAGGCCGATCCGCTTCCAGTCCTTCGCCACCGCCTCGGCGGCCGCGTAGGCGGCCGGGTTCGAGGCGGTATCGGGGCTGAGCAGCTCGAACTTGAAGGCGGTCTTGAACTTCGGACGTCGCCACGCATTCGCGACCTTGGTCCAGCCGGCGGCCTTGAGCGCCTTCTGGGCGGCGGCGGGATCGTAGGGCACGGTCCCGGCTGCCGAGCCGTCGAACAGGACCGACGAGGACGGGATGAGGCCGGCGGCTGCGCTCGCGGCCATCGCGAACGCGCTGTCGATCAGGGCCGGCCGATCGATCGCCTCGAGGAGCGCGGTCCGGATCGCGGGCGTGGCGAATGCATGCTGACCGGCTCGCAGGTTGACCAGGACCGCGGTCAGGGTCGAGCCGGGATAGCGCAGGATTCGGCTGCCGGTCGCGGAGGCCAGCTCACCGACCGCGGCCGCCGGCAATCCCGAGGCGGCGTCGAGG